>NZ_CP115768.1:0-315416 GCF_027912835.1 Paracoccus sediminicola | reverse complement strand
GACGGCTATGCGAACACCACCCTGCTCAAGCAGTTGCAGCAGGCGACCTGAGACGAGGCCGGGGGCGCTGCCCCCGGACCCCCGGGATATTTCGATCAGGATGAAGAAAGGCGCAGGAGCAACCCCGCGCCTTTTTTCTGTCCGGGACCGGCAGGTTCAGACGGTCTCTTCCTCTTCGACCGCGCGACCGCCGACCACTCCGAGCGATTTCAGCTTGCGGTGCAGCGCGCTGCGCTCCATCCCGACAAATTGCGCGGTGCGGCTAATATTGCCGCCGAAGCGGTTGATCTGGTTCACCAGATATTCCCGCTCGAACAGCTCACGCGCCTCGCGCAGCGGCAGAGAGGTGATGCGGGGCCCGAGTGTCAGCGTATCGGCACCGCCGCCTTCGGCGCTCTGCCCCTGCAATTCCGTCGGGTTGATGGGACCGCTATCCTCGGCCAAGATCAGCACCCGCTCGATCACGTTGCGCAGCTGGCGGATATTGCCCGGCCAGTCCATCACCTGAAGCGCCGCCGCGCTGTCATCGGAAAGCTCGCGCATCGCGAGACCCTGTTCGTCATGCATCTGCTGCATGAAATGCAGTGCCAGCATCGGGATATCCTCGCGCCGCTCGGCGAGCGAGGGGACCACCAGCGGCACCACGTTCAGCCGGTCGTAGAGCTCTTGCCGGAAGCGACCGGCGGCGATCTCTGCCGTCAGGTCGCGATTGGTCGAAGAGATCACCCTCAGATCGACCCGCACCTTGTCCGAGCCACCGGCGCGGGCGAATTGCTGTTCGGTCAGCACGCGCAGGATCTTGGGTTGGGTGCCCAGGGGCATGTCGGCCACCTCGTCGAAATAGATCACCCCGCCATGCGCCTGTTCCAGCAGCCCCGGCTCGACCCCGCGATCCGGGCTCTCGCGACCGAACAACACCTCTTCCATGCGTTCGGGCTCGATCGTGGCGCAGGGCACGACCACGAAGGGCGCCGCAGCGCGCGGGCTGTGCGAATGGATATAGCGCGCCGCCAGTTCCTTGCCCGCGCCCGGCTCGCCGGTCAGCATCACACGGCCATTGGATTTGGACAGCTTGTCGAGCTGGTCGCGCATCCGTTTGAAGGAAGCCGAGCTCCCCAGCATGTCCGCCGCCTTCACATCGCCGCGGCGAAGCTGAGCGTTCTCACGCCGCAGCCGGTTGGTTTCCATCGCCCGGTTGATGACCACCAGAAGCTGGTCGATATTGAAGGGCTTTTCGATGAAGTCATAGGCACCCTGCCGGATCGCGGCGACGGCGATTTCGATATTGCCGTGCCCCGAGATGATGATGACCGGCACATCGGGGTTGTTGCGCTTGACCTGCTTGAGAATGTCGATCCCGTCCATGCGGCTGTCCTTCAGCCAGATGTCGAGGATCATCAGCGCCGGTTCGGCCTCGTTGAGCGCCCCCACCGCCTCGTCCGAATTGGCTGCGGTGCGGGTCACGAAACCCTCGTCCTGAAGAATATCCGCGATCAGCTCGCGGATGTCCTTTTCGTCGTCAACGATCAGAATGTCGCTCATGTCACGTCCTGCTCTTTGTTTTTGCGTGCGAAGCGCACGGGGTTTCGTTCGCGCGGCAGGCGGATCTCGGCCATAGCGCCGCGCTCGGGGGCGTCGGTCAGGGTCAGACCGCCGCCATGTTCCTCGATGATCTTCTTGACGATGGGCAGGCCGAGCCCGGTGCCGCCGGGTTTCAGCGTCACATAGGGCTCAAACAGCCGCGACCGGTCCTCGGGCAGGCCCGGCCCGTTATCGGCGATGGTGATACCCACCCAATCCGGCCCCTCCTCCATCTCGACGCGGATCGTCGGCTGCCAGCCCTCGGGCGGGGCGTCGCGCATCCCGTCAATCGCTTCCGAGGCATTCTTGAGAAGATTGGTGAAGACCTGCGCCATCATCGTCGGGTCGCAATCGATACGCAGCGGCTTGGCAGGAATGTCCGTGATAAGTTCCGCGTTCACCGCATCCTGTTGCAGCAGCACCGTATCGCGCAGCAACTTGGCGATGTCGGTCTCACGCCGGTCCGGCTCTGGCATCCGGGCAAAGCGCGAGAACTCGTCGATGATCCGGCGCAGATCGTTGGTCTGGCGGATGATGACATCGACATAGGAATCCACCGTCTCGCGTTCGGCCCCCTCGGGCGCGATGCGCGTGAATTTTCGCCGCAACCGCTCGGCCGAAAGCTGGATCGGGGTGAGCGGATTCTTGATCTCATGGGCGACGCGGCGGGCGACATCGCCCCAGGCCGCCATGCGCTGCGCGCTGACCAGATCGGTCACATCGTCGAACGCCACCACATAGCCTTCCAGCCCGCCATCGGCGCGGTGCCGCATCGCCAGCCGGACCAGCAGGCTCTCCATGCGGCCGTCGCGAACCAGCCGGATCTCGTCCTGCACCGACTCGTTGACGGTGCCCGAAAGCCGTTCGAGCAGCGGCGCGAATTCCGGCACCACCTCGCCCAGGGGACGGTCATGGTCGCGCGCGGGATCGACCCCGACCATGCGCATCGCCGAGCGGTTCATGAAATCGACATCGCCTTCCTCATCCAGCCCGATCACCCCCGCCGTGACGCTGGAGAGCACGGAATCGAAAAGCCGCCGCTGTTCTTCACTGCTGCGATGGGTCTCGACAAGCTGCTCGCGCTGTGCCTTGAGCTGGCGGGTCATTCGGTTGAAGCTCTGACCGAGTGTCTGGATCTCATCGCCCGTATCCGGTTCGGGGATCTGCAAGTCCAGATCGCCCTCGCCGACCCGCTCAGACGCTTCGGCGAGCCGTCCGATTGGCCGCGACAGCCGGTCGGCAAACCACAGCGCCAACCACATCGCCGCCGCAATCAGCAGCAGCGCAAAGCCGAGATAGACCAGCGAGAACTCCAGCAGCACCCGGCCCCGGTCCTGTTCCAGCTGGCGGTATTCGCCGATCGTTTCTCGGGTTTCGTCCAGCAGGCCAAGCAGACGCCCGTCCACGTCACGCGCAACATACAGGAAGCGGTCGGCCAGCGGTGGCAGCGCCACGAGCGCGCGGAACGCGTTTTGATTCCAATCTTCGATCAGCACCACCCCGTCGGCGCGGGCAGCGTCGAATTGTTCGGGCGTGGGATCGACATACCAGAAGTCATAGGACCGCTCGCCGCGGGCATGGATCGCCCCCGCGGCGTCGATCACATAGGCCTCGCGCAGACCACGTTGGATACCTGCCTGCTGCTCGGTCAGGATAAGCCGCAGATCGCCGTCTCCGATCAGCGGATCGGCGGCGGCGGCCCGGCGCAGGACCGAGGCGATATAGGTTGCGTCCTCGGTCAGATCCTCGCGATGCTCGGTCTGATAGGCGATCGCGGCGGATTGCGCGTTGGTCACCACCTCGCGGACCCGGTCCGAGAACCAGCCCTCAAGCCCGATATTGATGACCACCCCGGCGAAGAGCGCCACCAGCACGGTCGGCACCATCGCGATCAGCGCGAAGATTCCGACCAGCCGGGCATGCAGCCGCGAACCCGCGCGCACACGGCGCCGCGCGGCGATCATCTGCGCGAGCCGGGTCAACACCATCCCCAGCAGGAACAGCAGATAGACGAAATCGAGCACGAGGATCAGGCCGAGCACCCGCGATCCGCCCGCAATGCCGACGAAAATCAGCGCCGCGACGGTTGCCACGCCCAGCAACACGCCGACCATCACGATGGTCAGCGTCGCCGCCGTGCGCCAGCGGCGCCGCGCCGCCAGCCGGGCCAGCCTGTCGGCCAGCCGCGACGTGCGCATGGATGTCAGGCCGGGTGCTGCCATGGCCTCGCTCTGCTCGGTCTGCGCCGCTTCTTGGCGGCATCTTGTTGCACGGGCGCGACGTTCTGCGCGTCCCTGTGACCGTTTTACATCACCCGGCGGCGGCGTGTCACCTGAATATTCAGATCGCTGAGCTTCTTACGCAGCGTATTGCGGTTGATCCCCAGCAATTCCGCGCAACGAAGCTGGTTTCCGCCGGTCGCGTCGAGGGCGATTTCCAGCAGCGGCACTTCGATCTCGCGCAGGATACGGTCGTAAAGCCCCGGTGGCGGAAGCGCATCGCCATGAAGGTCGAAATAACGTTGAAGATGCTCCGCGACCGACGCGGAAAGCTGCCCCGCCCGGCCCTGACCGCGCCCATTCGTCGAGGCGCGCTGGGGCTCGGCGGTTCCACGCATCGGCGCGGGAAGCCCCGGCATCTCGGTCAGCTCCTCGACGCTGACCGGGCCAGATCCGGTCAGCGCCAGCCGCCGGATCAGATTTTCAAGCTGGCGGACATTGCCCGGATAGTCCTGACCGCGCAGCTCGGCCAGCACGGCGTCGGGCAGCTCGCGCCCGGCGAGCCCCTGCGCCGTGGCGCGCGCCATCAGGTGCCGCGCCAGCGCCGGAAGGTCGTCGCGACGCGCCGCAAGCGGTGGAACCGAAATGGTCGCGCCGGCCAGACGATAGAACAGGTCAGGCCGCAGCCGGCCCTCATCCATGTCCTGCTGCGGATCCGGCCCGCCGGTCGAGATCAGCCGCGGCGCGTCGTTCATCCCGTCAAGCTGCTCCAGAAGCGCCAGCAGCCGGGTCTGCGCCGCGGAATCGAATCCGGCCGGGTTCTCGATCAGCAAGCTGCCGCCACGCGCCGCCTGCACCGCGCCAGACAGCGCTTCCGACGCGCCATCGGCGGGGGTCAGAACCCGCAGCGGCCCCGAGCTACGATCCGAGAAATCATGCAGCGCTCGGGCAATTGTCGATTTGCCGACCCCGGCCTGACCGCTGACCATCACCGGCAGATCCGCGTTCAGCACCTTGGCCACCAGCCGGAACAGCGCCTGCATCGACGGCGCGTGTCCGATCAGCGGCAGCGTGCCCTCCTTGGGGCTTTCGGACGTGCTCAGGTCGGTCGGCGGGCTCTGCGGCACCTGCGGGGTCAGCTCGGCTTGCCGCGGCCGGCGCGACAGCGCGTCGCGCGCGCGGGCCAGCAAATCGGGCAGGTCGAAGGGCTTGGGCAGATAATCGAACACCTCCGCCTCGGTGGCGCGGATGGCGGTGACGATGGTGTTCTGCGCCGAGATCACGATCACCGGCAGCGCCGGGCGTGCGCGGCGGATCGCAGGGATGGTGTCGATCCCGTTGCCGTCCGGCATCATCACATCGGTCACCACCAGATCGCCGCGCCCCTCCTCGACCCATTTCAGCAGTTGCTGGAGGCTCCCAGTGGCATGAACCCGGCACCCCGCGCGTGTCAGCGCCTGGCTCAGCACGGTGCGAATGCTTCGGTCGTCATCGGCGATCAGAATGGTTCCGTCCATAAAATCAAGCCTTTGGTAGAGAAATGCGGAAAACGGTGCGTCCCGGCCGAGACTCGAACCGAAGCCAGCCGCCATGATCCGCGACGATTTTCGACACCAGTGACAGCCCCAGCCCGGTGCCGTTCTCGCGCCCCGACACGAAGGGTTCGAAAATCTGGGCCGAGATCGTCTCTGGGATGCCCGGACCGTCATCTTCGATCTCGATCTGAAGCGGCAGGGCGCGGCCATGAGGGGCATCCGGCGACGGCGACAGCCTTAGCGCCCCGTCATAGAGGCTGCGGATACGGATGCGCCGTCCGCCGGGGCCACGTTGCAGCGCCTCGGCGGCGTTTTTCAGCAGGTTAAGCGCCACCTGTATCAGCTTGTCTCCATCTCCGAGCGCATCGGGCAGCGAGGGATCATAATCTGTCACCAGGTCCAGATCGCGGGCAAATCCCAGCGCCGCCGAGCGCCGCGCGCGCTCGAGCACGTCATGCAGATTGACCGCGCGCAGATTGGGGGCGGTGGTGTCGCCAAAACGCTCGACCTGTTCCAGCAGCGCGACGATCCGGCGGGACTCGACGACGATGAGATCGGTGAGTTCGCGATCCTCCGGCGCGGCGCTCATCGACAAAAGCTGCGCCGCGCCGCGAATCCCGGCCAGCGGGTTCTTGATTTCATGGGCCAGCATCTCGGCCATGCCGACAGCCTGGCGAGCCGCGCGGCGGGCGGCGTGGCCCGGCGCCAAACCCTCGGCAGCATCGGTGGGCGCGATCAGCACCGCGACACCGCCCGCGAGCGCCTCGGGGGCGGGGCCGAGATGCACATCGCCGAAGCGCGGCGCATGCCCGCCCGATCGGTCGCCCAGATCGAAGCGCATTCTCGGCTGACCGACCGGCGCCTGTGTCGCCCGCACGCGCGCGACAAGCGGGTCGAGCGCCGGGGTGATGCGCAGCCGCGCCTCGATCAGCTCCTCGGCCAGCCGGTGCCCGAGCGCCAGCCGCCGCGACAGGTTCAACCATTGCTCGGCAGCATCGTTAAGCCCGACGAGACGCCCCTCCCCGTCCAGCATCAGCCCCGGCAGCGGCAGCGCGTCGAAGCTCGGGCCGAGGATGAAACCGGGCAGGATCGTCATGCGGCGGCTCTTTCCTGCGGTCCGGGACTGTCGGCGAAGATGGCGCGGATCAGCCGCAGCGTTTCGGCGGCGCTTGCGGCGCGAAACAGCTCTGGCTTGCCGGCCGCCACGCCATTGGCATCGGCATACCAGCCAAGATGCTTGCGCGCGACGCGCAGCCCCGGATCGGTCCCGTAAAATCCGATCATGTCCTCGTAATGTGCAGCTACCAGATCGGCCAGCGCCGCGCCGCGCGGGATCTCGGGTGCGGGGGTGCCGTGCAGGGCATGGGCGATCTCTGCCAGCTTCCAGGGCGCGCCCTGCGCGCCACGCCCGATCATCACCGCGTCCGCGCCCGATTGCGCCAGCGCCGCCAAAGCCGAGTCCGCATCGACGATATCGCCATTGGCGACCAGCGGAGGCCGGCCAGGCAGATTGGCCACACCGCGGATTGCCGCCCAGTCGGCCCGCCCCTTGTAGAACTGGGCGCGGGTGCGCCCATGCACGGTCAGCATCCGCACCCCGGCATCGCGGGCGCGCGCCGACAAATCGGCCGCGTTCAGGCAGGCATCGTCCCAGCCGAGCCGCATCTTCAGCGTGACCGGCAGATCGACCGCGCCGACCACCGCGTCGATCAGGCTCAGCGCGTGATCCAGATCCCGCATCAGCGCCGCGCCGGACAGACCGCCCGTCACTTTTTTCGCCGGACAGCCCATATTGATGTCGATGATCCTCGCCCCCATCCCGGCGACGATCCGCGCCGTTTCGGCCATCGGCGCGGGCTCGCGGCCGGCAATCTGGACAGAGACCGGCGTCGCCCCCTCGGTCAGCGCCTTGGCCCGCACCGAGGCGCGGGGCGAGGGGCGCGTCGTCACCATCTCGCTCGACGCGACCATCTCGCTGACCACCAGACCCGCGCCGAACCGCGCCACCGCCCGGCGGAACGGCAGATCGGTGATCCCGGCCATCGGCGCGAGAAACACCGGTATGTCGATCGTCACCTGACCGAGCCGGATCGGATCGTGGCAAATCGGGGTCATCCTGGTCTCCATCACGTCAAAAGGCCGCGCCGCTGCGGCTTTTTCAATCAGCCCACGCGCACAGCCGCCTTGCGCACCGAGGTCGTTGCTCAACAAATAGGCAAATATCCGGCATCTGACCACAGGCAAGGCACAGCCCGCACCGTGTCGCTGCGGCGTCGGAGCCGGGTGCGGGTCGCTGCTGTTGGCGGGAAGCTTGCCGCGCAGTGCCGGATTAAGCTATGGCAGGCGAAAGAGCCAAGACCTAAGAACGCTCCGGAACTCTAACGAAGGACAGAGAGATGAAACTTCGCTTCGCCCTGGCGCTTTTGCCGCTCGCGCTCGCCGCCTGCGACGAACAGGCCATGCAGGATCTGCGCATGCCCTGGGATCAGCCGCTCGACGCCACGCCCGATCCGCAGGCCGAGGCCGAGGCAGAACCCGTCGATCCGATGCAGCGCCCCTTCAACGCGCCGGAAGTGTCGCCGACCCAGGTGCCGATCGAGGTCGAAGGCAATCGCAGCGCCGTCGCCACCGCGGAATCGCAGACGCTCAACACCGCTGCCTTCTTCGCGCGCGGGAACGAGCCGTTCTGGCGCGTCGATGTCGCCAACGGAACCGCGAAATATGCCACGCCGGAAAACCAGTCGGGTCGCAATATCGCCGTCAACCGGCTCGTCTACCGTCAGGGCGTTGAATATGTGGGCGAGCTGAATGGCGGGCCGTTTTCGCTAAATATCCGCAGCGTGAACTGCACCGACACCATGTCGGGCGAGGCCTTCCCGATGACCGCCACGCTCCGCGTCGGCGCGCGCCGGCTTCAGGGCTGCGCCGGCCCCGCCCAGGCCGCGCCCGCTGCGTCCGCCGATGCGCCCGCGCCGCGTCCGGATCAGAGCTGAGCCGAACCGGGCCGCCTCGTGCTGCTGCATGTCGGTCGGGCGCGCGCGGCCCGGCCGGACATAAGCGCAACAGCCTCGGCTTTCCGCCCGAGAAAATGCCCGCCCGCCATTGGCCCCGCGTCCTGCCCCGCCTATAGTCGCCGCAATCTATTGCCGAGGACCATCATCCATGCGCCGCCGTTTCCGTCCGCTGCTTCTGACTTCCACCGCTCTTCTGACGGCCTCCGTATCCGCCCTTGGCGGGGCCGGGCCGACCAGCGGGCAGACGCTGAACACCTATGGCATGCCCGGCGCGATCGACACGCCGAGCGCCGTCGCCCCCCCCGAGGGTGAGCTTGCCGCGACGGTCAGCCGCAGCGATTTCGGTCGCCGCGTCACCCTGTCCTTCCAGCCCAAGCCGCGCCTGACCACGGCGCTGCGCTATTCGCGGATCGAGGGGATCGACCCAAAACGCGACGCGCTGAAGGATCGCAGCTTCGACGTGCAGTATCAGCTTCTGACCGAGGCAGATGGCTGGCAGCCCTCGGTCGCCATAGGCCTGCGCGACTTCATGGGGACCGGCGTCTATTCCGGCGAATATTTCGTCGCCACCAAGACCGTCTCGCCGCGGCTGCGCGTCAGCGGCGGTCTCGGCTGGGGGCGGCTTGCCGGGGACTGGCGGCGCACCGATTACGAGGATGAGGGCGGACGACCCAATATCGACGACTGGTTTACCGGCTCGGTCAAACCCTTCGCGTCGGTCGAATGGATGGCAACGGACCGGCTGTCCGTGCTCGCCGAATATTCGCATGACGACTATCAGCCCGAGGTCGAGGGCGGCGGCGCGGATGAGCCGGAGTCGAAGTTTAATCTCGGTGTCAATTACCGGATCGGCGATGTCTATCAGATCGGCGCCTATACGATTGGCAGCGATGTGATCGGCATTCGCGGCTCGGTCGCGCTGAATGCACGGGAATCGCAATATCCCTCTGGGCTGGAACCCGCCCCCGCGCCGGTCCGCCCGCGTCCGGCGCCCTCCGCCGATCCGGACGGATGGTCCGGCGCCTGGACCGCCGACGCCACAGCGCAGCCGGTGATCCAGAACGCGCTCAGCAAGGCGCTCGCCAATGAGGGGCAGACCCTTGAGTCCATGGCGCTTTCGGCCAATCGCGCCGAGATCCGCATCCGCAACAACCGCTATAACCTGCAATCCGAGGCCATCGGGCGCAGCGCGCGGCTGATGACGCGCGCCCTGCCGCCTTCGGTCGAGACCTTCGTGATCACCTCGGTCGAAAACGGCATGCCGGCCTCGTCTGTGGTGCTGCAACGCTCGGATATCGAGCGGCTGGAGAACACCGCCTCTGCCCGCATCGCGCAAGAGGCGCAGATCGTGAATGCCGATCCGCGACCGGGCGGTCTGGTCATGACCGAGGGGCTCTATCCGAAATTCTCCTGGAGCCTGCGGCCCTATCTGAATATCGGCCTCTGGGACCCCGACGAATCCTGGCGCTACGAAGTCGGCGGTGAGGTTCGGGCCCGCTATGAACCGCTGCCCGGTCTGGTGCTGTCCGGCGCGCTGCGTCAACGCGCCTTCGGTTCTGCCGATCAGGAGGCCCCGGACGAGCTGACCCCCGAGGAATATCTCGCCGATGGCAGCGACACCAACAAGAACGGCGTGCCGCGAGTGCGCTCGGACGGGCGGATGTATTCGGGCAATAGCGACCCGCATATTCCGGAACTGACCCTGTCCTGGTTCGCCAAGCCGACGCCGACCACCTATACGCGGGTGACCTTCGGCCTGCTGGAACGCGCCTATGGCGGCGTCTCGGCCGAAGCGCTGTGGAAGCCGGTGGACAGCCGTCTGGCGCTCGGCGCCGAGATCAACCGGGTGCGCAAGCGCGATTTCGACCAGCTGCTCGACTTCCGCGACTACGAAGTGACCACCGGCCATGTCTCGGCCTATTACGATTTCGGTCAGGGGGTCTGGGGCCAGATCGACGCGGGCAAATATCTTGCCGGCGATGTCGGGGCCACCGTCGCTCTGAACCGCGAATTCGAAAATGGCTGGCGCATCGGCGCCTATGTCACCAAGACCGATATGAGCACCGAGGATTTCGGCGAAGGCTCCTTTGACAAAGGCGTGGTCATGTCGATCCCGCTCAGCTGGGCCACCGGAACCCCGTCCAAGAAACGCGCGGTCAGCGATGTGCGGTCGCTCTCGCGCGATGGCGGCGCAAGGCTGCGTGTGGATGGCCGGCTCTATGAGGCTGTCCGCGACAGCCATACCGGGGAACTTTACGACGGATGGGGGAAATTCTGGCGATGAACGGCGTGATGAAACCTGCGGCGATGCTTGCGGCGGCAGTGTCGCTGCTGACCGGCTGCGGCTCTTCTGACGAAAGCAACGAGACCATCCTCGGCCAGCTGAGCCAGACCGCGGCCCCGGCGATCGCCCGCGTGACCGGGCGTGGCGAGGCTGCCGAAGCTGCGCCGCAGCTCAGCCCCGAAGAGATGGCGGCCCGCGCGCTGGCGGCGAACCCGAACCCGCTGATCCTTGTCAATCTCGAAAGCGCCGGCACCACTCAGGTGATGGCGATGGTGGGCGAGAATAACGGGATGCGCACCTATATGACCCCGAATGAGCAGGCGCTCATCATGCGCGGCGGGATGCTGGTGGGCACCAAGGGGCTTGGCAACGATCTCTCGGTGGCGGAGGTTGCGAACAGCGCCGCGCTGATCCGCGCCCGTCGCTCGGGTCAGGCCAGCCGGATCAACCGCTATATCGGCGGCGACAGCGTCGAGCGTCCGCTGCCCATGCAATGCAGCATCGCCACCGGGCAGGGCCAGAGCTTTGCGCTTGGCGGAGCCAGCATGTCTGCGACGCAGATCGTCGAAAGCTGCGATGCAAGCGGTGTCGAGGTGCAGAACAGCTATCTGGTCACCGCCTCGGGCCAGATCCCCGTCTCGCGGCAATGGATCGGCCCGGAGCTGGGCTATGTGACCATCCAGACGATCCGCCCCTGACGGATCGCGTCTATTCTGACGGCAAACGCCCGGCCTGAACTGGCCGGGCGTTTTGCTTTGCAGGACACCGCGCTTGCCGCAGTGGTGCCCGTGTCCGGAATAGCGATGCGAGGCCCCGCAACGGAAAAGGGCTGGCGCAGCGGCCAGCCCTTCCGAAATCAAGTCCTTGCGGACGAAGATTACGAGTCGTCGTCGTCCGAAGCGACTGCGGCGATGACGCCGAGCAGCAGCAGGGCCGGGACAACGAGGCCAGCGTTCGAGGAAGCCGGCTCAGCGGCGTCGACGACAACCGGCTCGACTTCAACGACGGGCTCAACATAGCCGCCGGCCAGAGCCGAGGAAGCGGTCAGGCCGAGGGCCGCAGCGAAGGTAGCAAATTTGGTCATGATCATGCTCCGTTTGGTCTTGTGAAAGCTGCCAATTACAGCAGCATCGGGGCGACAGTCTCACAAACTGCTTGGCTTTGAAAGTCGGATTAATTCAAATCCCCAGCGGGTTTGCCTCAACTGTTGCATATTTCACAACACCCCCCAAAGGCCCTGGTTCCGGCCGCTGCGGGGCCATCCGTCGGGGATGTGACAATTATGCCGAACTCCGCCGAAATGGCAGCAGGCACAGGAAGAACAGCGCCGCTGCAGCAATGATCGAGGGCCCTGCCGGGGTGTCGGCCTGCAGGCTCGCTGCCAGACCTGCCGCAACGGAAGCCAGCCCGATCAGCACCGAAATCACGGCCATGTGTTCCGGGCTACGGGCGATTCCACGGGCGCTCGCGGCGGGAATCACCAGCAGAGCCGACACCAGAAGCGCCCCCACAACCCGAATCGCGACCGCCACGGTGACCGCCATAGCCAATGTCAGGATCAGCCGCTCGCGTGCGGGGTCTATCCCCGACGCCATCGCCAGTTCGTCATTCACCGTCGCCGTCACCATCGCCTGCCAGCGCCAGACCAGCAGCGCCAGCACGAAACCGGCACCGGCCCAGACCCAGATCAGATCGGCGCGCTGCACGGTTAGAATATCGCCGAACAGCCAGCCATTCAGATCGTTGCGCAACCCCGGCACAAAGCTCGCCGCGACCAGCCCCGCCGCCAGAGCGCCATGCGCCAGCACCCCCAGCGCCGTGTCCACCGCCTCGCCGCGCCCGGCCAGATGCGCCACCAGCCACCCCATCACGAGCACCACCCCGAGCGTCCCGAGATAGACCGGCGCCCCGAAGCCGAGGCTCAGCGCCACGCCGAGGATCGCTGCATGGGCGGTCGCGTCGCCGAAATAGGCCATGCGCCGCCAGACCACGAAACAGCCCAGCGGCCCCGCGGCCAGCACCAGGCCGAACCCGGCAATCGCGGCACGCACCAGAAAATCGTCAAGCATGGTGATGTGCCCCGCGATGATGCCGCTCGCCCTGTGTGTCGTCGTGATGGTGATCGTGGTCATGCCGATACAGCGCCAGCGTCTGCGCCGAATCCGCGCCAAACAGCGCCTGATATTCCGGCGCGGCGCTGACATGCTCCGGCGTGCCATGGCAGCAGACATGACCGTTGAGACAGATTACCTGATTCGAGGCCCGCATCACCACCAGCAGATCGTGGCTGACCATCAGCACCGCTGCGCCGGATTCCGCCCGGATCTCTTCCAGCAGCCGATAGAACGCCACGATCCCCGGCTGATCCAGCCCCTGCGTCGGCTCATCCAGCACCAGAAGCCCAGGCTTATGCAGCAGCGCGCGGGCCAGCAGCACCCGCTGGAACTGCCCGCCCGAGAGCCGGGTGATCTCGCGCCGTTCCAGCCCCGCCACGCCGGTGCGCGACAGCGCCGCGGCGGCCTCGGCATCGCCAACACGGCGCGGCAGCGACAGGAAGCGCCGCACGCTCAACGGGATGCGGTCGTCAATATGGACCCGCTGCGGGACATAGCCGATGCGCAGCCCGTCCGCGCGCCGCACCTCCCCTGCCGCTATCGCCACATGGCCCAGCACCGCACGCACCAGCGTCGACTTGCCTGAACCGTTCGGCCCGACCACCGTCACGATCTCTGCGGCGCGGATGGTGAAATCCACAGCGCGCAGGATCGGCCCGGTTGCCCCGCGATGGCGCACGGTCAGCCCGCGCGCCGCGATCAGAGTATTGCCGCTCATGCCGCGCCCGCCTCGTCCTGCGCACATCGCGCACAAAGCCCGAGCGCCTCGATCGTCGCGCGCTCGACCGCGAAGCCGGCCTCCGCCGCGCGTCCGGTCAGATCGCCACGCAGCGAGGCGGCATCCATTTCAGCCACTTTCTGACAGCTTCGGCAGATCAGAAAAGCCGGGGCCTCGCCATCGTCATGCCGCCCGACACAGGCGGTAAAGGCATTCAGCCGCTGGATGCGATGGGCCAGCCCATGCTCGACGAGAAAATCCAGCGCCCGATATGCGACCGGAGGCTGCTTGCCCAGACCCTCCGCCGCCAGCCGCTCAAGCACGTCATAGGCGCCCATTGCACGATGCTGCTCCAGCAGGATCTCCAGCACCCGGCGGCGCACCGGGGTCAGGCGCAAAGATTGCTCCGCCGCAAGCCGGTCGGCGCGGGCCATTGCCGCATCGGCGCAGGCATGATGATCGTGGCGTTCAAACACTCTGCTCATGTGATACTATAACATTCCACTTGACGTGTTACGTTATTACATACAGTTTTCCGCGGCATTCTCAAGAAGGAGCTCCGATGAATCCGCGTCCCGCCCGCCTCGTCTTTCTTGCCGCCCCCCTCGCGCTCATGCTGGCGGCACCCGCCGCCGCCGCGCCGCCTGCTTTGGTGACCGACAGCCCGGTCACGGCAGCGCTCGCGCAACAGGTGATCGGCGATCTGGGCGAGGCAACGACGCTTCTCGACCGCAATGCCGATCCCCATGATTTCCAGTTTCGCCCCAGCCAGGCGCGGCAACTGCAAGAGGCCGGGTTGTTGATCTGGGTCGGACCCGAACTGACCCCATGGCTTTCCGAAGCCGCCGGGCAGCTCGACGAATCGCGCCGGTTGACCCTGCTCCACCTCCCCGAAACAGCCACGCGGGACTTCGCCGCCGGCCACGACCACGAGGGCCATGCGCATGTCGATCACGATCACGGCGACGAAGATGCTTCCGCCGAAACAGGCGAAACAATGCTCGACCCGCATGCCTGGCTCGACCCGGATAACGGCGCGGCATGGGTTGGCGCCATTGCCGAACGTCTTTCGGCGCTCGACCCCGAAAACGCCGCAACCTATCGGGAAAATGCCGGTGCCGCGCAGCAGCGCATCGCCCGTCTCGACGCCACGCTGACCGAGCGTCTCGCCGCCCTGCCCGCGCGGCCCTTCGTAACCGGCCATGACGCCTATGGCTATTTCACGAAGCATTTCGGCCTGCCCGACGCGATCCCCGTCGCGCTTGGCGATGCAACGGCACCCTCTGCCGCGCGGCTGACCAGGATTCGCGACGAAATCGCCGCCTCGGGCGCGGTCTGTGCATTCCCCGAAATGGCCCAGTCGCCGCGCCTGCTGGCCACCGCCATCGAGGGCACCGGCCTGCGCATGGGCGAGCTGCTCTCGCCAAACGGAGCCGAAAGAAAATCGGGATCAAATGCTTACGATGATCTTCTCACCGGGCTGGCTGAGCGGATCATCGCCTGTGAAACAGAGGAAAATTAATTTCCGACAAAAATACTTTGACCCTCCATGACGGGTCGCGCAGAGTGTCTTTGACGCATCAACGAATATGCAGAAACGAGGACAGACCATGACCGCGACCCGCCCCGCAGAGTTCAGCAATGTCAGCGTGACCCCGGTGAACAACCTGCCCGCACATGACGCGACCGCCCTGACGCAAGGCGGCAATCAGGCGCTCATCGTGCTGAACGAACAGGTCTATAATCTGCGCATCACCCGCGCGGGCAAGCTGATCCTGACGAAGTAGTCAGCTTTTCGGGCGGCGCGGCCCGCCGCCCGGCTTGCCGCCGGCGGGTTTTCCTCCACGCGGGGCACCCGGCCGGCCCGAGGGCTTGCCGCCCGGTCTCGGACCCGGCTTGCCCTCACGGCGCGGCCCGCCGCCGGTGGGCTTGGCCCCGCGGCGCGGCTTTGGCCGATCCGCATTCTCTGAACCGAAACGGCGCGGCCCCTTGCCGCCTTCCGCAGCCCGCGGGCGATCGCCACGGGGGCCATCTGTGCGGGGCCGATCACCACGGGGTCCATCGGCCCGAGATGATCCGTCGCGCCGCGTAAACGGCTTGTCGCTGCGTTTTTCAAAGTTCTTTCCGCCACGCGGCCCGCCGTCGCCTGCACCGCTACGGCCGGATCCGCGGGCACCGTCCCGCGCCGGGCGGTCATCTGTGCCGCGCTTATGGCGCGGCTTGCGCGCGCCGTCTTCGCCTTCTCCGAAGCGCCGCCGCTCGCGCCCCTCGGCCCCGGCGGCACCGTCCCGCGCCCCGAACCGACCCCGCGCGCCTTCATCACGGCTATGGTAAGACTTTTGCCCGCCATCGTGGCGGCGGGCATAGGGTTTGCGGTCCCCGTCCTCGCGGCGTGCATAGGGTTTGCGGTCCCCGTCTTCGCGGCTTGCATAGGGCTTCCTGTCGCCATCGCCGCGGCGGGCAAAACCTCTGCCGGTCTCGCGATCCTCGCGTGGTCCACGCGCCTCGTCCGGGCGGCGTCCGCCGAATTTCCGCGGTCCGCCCATGCGGTCACGATCATTGCGCCCGCCATCGTCACGACCGCCACCCCGGCGATCATCGCTGCGCGCACCGCGCCGATCCTCATCGGCACCGCGCTCGCGGAAGGGCCGATCCTTTTCCTCGGCCTCGCCGGTCAGCAAGCCGCCAAGCTGGTCGCGCAGCACACGCCGCTTGATCTCGCGCACCTCGTTGGCTTCCAGCCCGGTCAGCTTGAACGGGCCGTAACCGATGCGGATCAGCCGGTTCACCTGCAAGCCGACATGCGCCATGGCGCGGCGGATCTCGCGGTTCTTGCCCTCGCGGATGCCGACGGTCAGCCAGGCATTCGCGCCCTGCTGACTGTCCAGCTTGATCTCCATCGGGGCAAATTCCTCGCCGTCGATCTCGGCCCCCCGGCGCAGCGGCGCGAAGGTCAGATCGTTGGGCTGGCCGTTCACCCGCACCCGATAGCGCCGCAGCCATCCGGTTTCCGGCAGTTCCAACCGCCGCTTCAGCTCGCCGTCATTGGTCAGCAGCAGCAGCCCTTCCGAATTCAGGTCGAGCCGCCCCACCGACATCACCCGAGGCAGATCGCGGGGCAGCGCGTCGAACACCGTCTGCCGCCCCTTCTCGTCATTCTCCGAGGTGACCAGCCCGACCGGTTTGTAATACAGCCAGAGCCGCGTTTCCTGCGGTTCCTCCAGCTTCTTGCCGTCGACGGTGATCTTGTCCGAGGGCAGCACATCGAGCGCGGGGCTGTCGATCTTCTTGCCGTTCACCGTCACGCGGCCTTCGACGATCATGCGCTCGGCCTCGCGGCGCGAGGCGAGCCCCGCGCGGGCGATCACCTTGGCGATGCGGTCGGCTTCGGCGGGTTTGTCGGGATTGGGCTGGTCGGTCATGGCGATTCTCCTGTGACGCATCGCTGCGGCGAAAGAGGGTGTGATACGCCGAGTGCCGCGCAAATGAAAGAACTTCCACAACCGGGCGCCGCCATGCGAGAAGACGGCGATGACCGGGTTTATCTCTCACATGCCGCTCGCACTTGCCGAGGCGCGCGCCGCTGCGGCGCGTGGCGAGGTGCCGGTGGGCGCGGTGCTGACCGATCCGGCGGGCCGCGTGATCGCACAGGCCGGGAACCGCACGCGCGAGCTCAGCGACCCGACCGCCCATGCCGAGATCCTCGCCATTCGCGCCGCCTGCGCGGCACGCGGCTCGGAACGTCTGCCCGGCCACCGGCTCTGGGTCACGCTCGAACCCTGCCCGATGTGCGCCGCCGCCATTTCCGCGGCACGGATCGAGATCCTTTATTTCGGCGCCGACGACCCCCGCATGGGCGGGGTGCGCCACGGCGCGCGGCTGTTCGAGCATCCGCAGTGCCACCATCGTCCCCATATCCATGACGGGATCGCCGCAGAGGAAAGCCGGTCGATCCTGCGTGAATTTTTCGAGGCACGGCGTTGAAACACATATATCTCTTTCAGAGGGCGGCGTCTAGCCGCCGGGTGGGCGCACCGGCCTCTGGGCGTTTCGCTTTATTCCTCACCTCCGCCGAACGGATACGCTGCGTGGACCGGCCAGGAAGCGTCCGCCCGAGGGGGCGGCCGGACGCTGCCCGGCGGCGCTGCGCGCCTTGATTCCGGGCGGGCTTGCAGCGGCGATCTAAAGAAAACTCTGCGGATCGATATCCACCGATAGCCGCATATTCACCGGCAGCTTCACCGGCCCCAGCCAGTCCGAGATCGCCTTCTGCAACGCCGCCTGCCTTGGCGCACGGATCAGCATCCGCATCCGGTGCCGCCCCCGGATGCGCGCGATGGGCGCGGGCGCGGGCCCCCAAAGCTCGGCCCCCGCCTCGGCAATCGGGGCGGCGCGGCCAGCCAGATGCCGGGCGAAATCGGCCAGCGTCGCGGCATCGGGATGCGACAGGATGATCCCCGCCAGCCGCCCGAATGGCGGCATTCCGGCCTCGCGGCGCATCGCCGCCTCGGCATCCCAGAACCCCTCGTCATCCCCGGCAAGGATCGCCCGGATGACAGCATGATCCGGCTGATGGGTCTGCAACAAGGCCAACCCCGGACGATCCCCCGCCACGCGACCCGCGCGGCCCGCCACCTGCCGCATCAGCTGAAACGACCGCTCGGCGGCGCGCAGATCGGCGCCTTGCAGACCCAGATCGGCATCGATCACCCCGACCAGCGTCAGCCGGGGAAAATTATGCCCTTTTGCAACCAGTTGCGTGCCGATGATGATCTCCGTATCGCCCTCTGCGATCTCGGCGATCGTCTCTTTCATCGCTCGGGCCGAGCCGAACAGATCCGAGGACAGCACCGTGGCCCTGGCGTCGGGAAACCGCGCCGCGACCTCTTCGGCCAGCCGCTCGACCCCCGGCCCGACCGGGGCCAGCCGGCCCTCGACCCCGCAGGACGGGCATTCGGCGGGAATGGGCCGCGACTCGCCGCACTGATGGCAGACCAGCCGGTTCTGGAAGCGATGCTCGACCATCCGCGCATCGCATTGCTGACAGCCGATCTGTTCGCCACAGGCCCGGCAGACCGTCACCGGCGCATAGCCACGGCGGTTCAGGAACAGCAGCGACTGCTCGCCCCGCGCCAGCCGCGCCTCGACCGCCTGCGCCAACGTCGGAGAGATCCACTGCCCGCCCGGCATCTTTTCGGCGCGCAGATCGATCGTCGCCATCTCGGGCAGTTCCGCCTCGCCATAGCGCGACCGCAGATCCAGCCGCTTATACTTACCCGACCCCGCATTCACCCAGCTTTCAAGGCTCGGCGTGGCCGAGGCCAGCACCACCTGCGCAGAAGCCCCGGCCCCGCGCAGGACCGCCATGTCGCGGGCTGAATAATAGACCGTATCTTCCTGTTTATACGATGAATCATGCTCTTCATCGACCACGATCAGCCCCAGATCGCGGAACGGCAGAAACAGCGAGGACCGCGCGCCGACCACCAGCGAAACCTCGCCCTGCCCGGCCATGTGCCACAGCCGCCGCCGCTCGGTCCGGCTGATGCCGGAATGCCATTCGCCGGGCCGCGCGCCGAACCGCGCCTCGACCCGGTCGAGGAACTCGGCAGAGAGCGCGATCTCGGGCAGCAGGACAAGCGCCTGCCGCCCGGCGCGCAGGCAGGCGGCGACGGCCTCCAGATAGACCTCGGTCTTGCCCGATCCGGTCACCCCGCGCAGAAGCGTGGTGCCATAGCCGTCCGAGGCTACCGCCTCGCGCAGCGCGGTCGCCGCCTCGGCCTGATCCGGGGCCAGCGCCTTGCCCGGCAGATCGGGGTCCAGCTTCGGATAGGGCATGTCGCGCGGCGCCGAGACCTCGACCAGCGTGCCGGCTGCGACCAGCCCCTTGACCACGCTGGTCCCGACCCCGGCCATCTGCGCCAGCTCGGAGGGCGCGAAGCCCGCCCCGCCGTGATCGTCCAGTACGCGCAGCACCGCTTGACGCGCCTCGGTCATGCGCGAGGGCGGAGGCCCGGCGCGGTGGATGATCTTCCGTTCGGCCGGAGGCTTGCCCAGATCCGGCGCGCGCATCGCCATGCGCAGCATCATCGGCAAGGGCGTCAGCGTGTATTCCGCCGCGCGGCTGAGGAAATCGCGCAGTTCCGGCGAAAGCGGCGCGGCATCGACCAGTCGCGCCACCGCGCGCAGCTTCGCCGCGTCAAAGGCCCCCTCGCCCGGCCCCCAGACGGCACCCATCACCCGGCGCGGACCCAGCGGGCAGATGACGATCTGCCCCTCGGCCACGCCGCCCTCCGGCGCCAGATAATCCAGCAGCCAGACCGGCTCGGTCGTCAGCACACCGATCCTCTGGCCTTCCTCGTAGAAACTCACGTCCTGCCCTTCACACGAAGTCCCGGCAGACTTGGCCCGAGACCGCGCGAAAAACAAGCGCCCGGTGCTTCCCGCACCGGCGCCGATGCGCTATCACTCCGCCAGACGCAATGCAGGAGAGCGCCATGAAATTCTTTGTCGATACCGCCGATGTCGATGCCATCCGCGAGCTGAACGATCTGGGCATGGTCGATGGCGTGACCACCAACCCCTCGCTGATCCTCAAGGCGGGGCGCGACATCGAGGAAGTGACCCGCGAAATCTGCGATATGGTCGAGGGCCCGGTTTCGGCCGAGGTGGTGGCCGAAAAGGCCGACGACATGATCCGCGAAGGTAAGCATCTGGCCAAGATCGCCGATAATATCGCGGTGAAGGTGCCACTGACCTGGGACGGGCTGAAGGCCTGCCGTGCCCTGTCGGATGCGGGCCATATGGTCAATGTCACGCTGTGCTTTTCTCCGGCGCAGGCGATTCTGGCCGCGAAGGCCGGGGCGACCTTCATCAGCCCGTTCATCGGCCGCCTGGACGACATCCATCTGGACGGGATGGAGCTGATCGCCGACATTCGCGAGATCTACGACAATTACGGCTATGACACGCAGATCCTCGCCGCCTCGATCCGCTCGGTGAATCACATCATCGAAGCGGGCCGGATCGGCGCCGATGTCATCACCTCGCCGCCCAATGTCATCAAGTCGATGGCCACCCACCCGCTGACCGACAAGGGGCTGGCGCAGTTCAACGCCGACTGGGAAAAGACCGGACAGAAGATCGGATGAGCGACACCTCGCTGACCCCTGAACAGCGCGAGGCGCTGATGGAGGATCCCAGCGCGATCCTCATGGACCGGGACCTGATGCGCGCGATTGTCGGTGCGCATGAGGAAGGCGTGGGCGAGAATGTCATCGACATTCGCGGCCGCGCCATGGCGGCGCTCGAGGCGCGGCTCGACCGGCTGGAATCGGCGCATGAGACGGTGATCTCGGCGGCCTATGAAAACCAGTCGGGGATGAACACCATCCACCGCGCCGTGCTGTCACTGCTGCAGCCCGTCACCTTCGACGATTTTCTTGAGAACATGCAGACCGATCTCGCCGACATTTTGCGGGTCGATACGCTGGTGCTGGTGATGGAGACCGCGACCAAGGAAGGCGCGCCGGAAATGGGCGGGCCGCTGACCATGGTGCCTGCCGGAACCGTGGCCCGCGCCATCGCCGCAGGCCGTCGCGGGCAGAACTCGGGCGAGGTGATGTTGCGCCGCGCCTCCAAGATCAGCGCCGGGCTGCACGGCACGCCGGTCGCCTCCGAGGCGCTGATCCCGCTTGATCTCGGCCCGACCAGGATGCCTGCCATGCTGCTCATGGGCTCGGACGAGCCGGGCCGTTTTACCGCCGCACAGGCCACCGACCTGCTGCGCTTCTTCGGCCAGGCCTTCCGGCTGATCCTGCTGCGCTGGCTCGAGGACTGAAAGGATGAGCGCGCCGCTCGCGTTGTCGCCCGCCATGTCGGATGCGGTGGCGCGCTGGCTCAGCGGCGAGGCCGGGACGCGCGACCGTTCCGACCACACCATCACCGCCTATCGGGACGATGTGATCGCGTTTCTGTCCTTTCTCGGCGGCCATCACGGCGCGGCGGCCACGCCGAAATCTCTGGGCTTACTGACCCAATCCGACATGCGCGGCTTTTCGGCGAGCGAGCGGGCGCGCGGCTTGTCGGCCCGCTCTCTCGCCCGGCGGCTGTCGGCAATCCGCAGTTTCCTGCGCTGGATGTCGGATCGCGAAGGTTATGACCTCTCGGCGGCGCTCTCGGCGCGGATGCCGAAATATCAGCGTTCGCTGCCCCGCCCGCTCGCCCCGGATCAGGCGCGCGAGTTGCTGGACCATGCCGGGCATCACCACCCGGACGCGTGGATTTCGGCGCGCGACGCCGCCGTGCTGACCCTGCTCTACGGGTGCGGGCTGCGTATCTCCGAGGCGCTCACGCTGGAGGGGCGCGACTGGCCGCTACCCGAGACGCTGACCATCTCCGGCAAGGGCGGGCGCGAACGCCGGGTGCCGGTCCTTCCCGCCGCGCGCGACGCCATCGCCGCCTATCTCGAATTATGCCCCTGGCCGCTGAAACCCGACGGCCCGCTGTTTCACGGCGCGCGCGGGGGACCGTTGCGCGCAGGCGTGCTTTCGGGTGCCATGGCCCGGATGCGCCAGTCGCTCGGCCTGCCGCCCAGCGCCACGCCTCACGCCATGCGGCACAGCTTTGCCACCCATCTTCTGTCGGCGGGCGGCGATCTGCGCAGCATCCAGGAATTGCTGGGCCATGCGAGCCTGTCGACCACGCAGGTCTATACCGGCGTCGACGATGCCCGGCTGATGGAGGTCTATCGCAAGGCCCATCCCCGGCGCTGAGGCGCGGCCCCGACCCTAGGTCCAATGTCCCGGACGCACTCGCCGCGCAAGAAGGCATCGAGATCATTCCCGACCTGTCGCCGAGCCTGCTCGGCAGCCTCCTGATCCTCCCCATCGGCTCCGCCACCGCGGCGAGACCGTGGTGCGGCATTGCTTTCGGGCGCATCCGATCCCCGCCAAGAGCGAAGACCGCGCGTCCCACGGCCCATTCAGTGGAACTGGATATCGACGAAGAGATTTGCTTCGGGCGCGCGGGGCGTCAGAAACTGGCGTCGGACCCGCGCCCCTGAACGCGGCGAAGTTGTCTGCGCGCCTCAGGCAACATATCCTTGTTGCCCAGCCCCGTCTCTGGTCGCGTCGGCGGCGCGTCACACGCCCGGTCTACGCTCGGTGTGCACATGGTGCGGACCGAAACCCCGCTTGCGTGGCGATGCTGCCAATGCGACAAACCGCGGATGGATCTTCGTGTCAAAGCCCTCTCCGTCCATCTTCTCACCGCCAGCGGCGCGGTTTTCTCGATGCTGGCCATGCTCGCCGCCGTTGAAGAGAAATGGTCCGCCATGTTTCTCTGGCTTCTCGTCGCGCTTGTCGTTGACGGCGTAGACGGCCCGCTCGCCCGCCGCTACCGGGTGACCGAGAACTGGCCGCTTTATGACGGGGTGATCATGGACATGATCATCGACTTCCTCACCTATGTGTTCATTCCCGCTTTCGCCCTGTTCGAATCCGGTCTGCTGCCGGGCTGGACGGGATGGTTCGCGATCATTGTCATCACCTATGGGTCGGTCCTGTATTTCTCGGATACGAGAATGAAAACAAAGGATTACTCCTTTGCCGGCTTCCCCGCCTGCTGGAATATGCTGGTGCTGGTGCTCTTTGCGCTGAAGCCGAATTTCTGGATTATCCTGATCCTCGTGATCCTGCTGACCGTGGCGATGTTCTCGAATGTGAAATTCATCCATCCGGTGCGCACCAAGCGCTGGCGGGCGCTATCGCTGCCGGTCGCCGCGGCTTGGGTGAGCTTTGCGCTCTGGGCGATCCTGGTCGATTTCCACCCGGCAAGCTGGGCCAATTGGGGACTGGTGCTGACCAGCATCTATCTGGTCGTGGCCGGGCCGATTCAGCAGATGACCGAGCGAGAGTGACCCTTCTGAACCAGTGAGGTTCCTTTCCTTGAGTGTTGTTTTGACAGAATAATTCCTGCGCCCCATTGCATCGCCGTGCCTTCCCGTGCCTGGCCGCCGGGGCGAATTCCCTTGAAAGGCACGGATTTCGCAGCATTATCATCGCCGAACCGAAGCTATGGGGGGAAGCATGTTCCACCACTGGAAGACCACCACCGCAGCCGTTGCGTTGATGGCCACGCCCGCGCTTGCCGCGCAGGACACGATCACGCTGGGCATGGTGTTGGAACCGCCGAGCCTCGATCCGACCGGCAACGCCGCCGCCGCCATCGACGAGGTGGTTTATGCCAATATCTTCGAGGGGCTGACCCGTTTTGGCCCGGACGGCACCATCCAGCCCGGTCTCGCCCAAAGCTGGGAGGTCGAGGATGACGGCAAGAGCTATGTCTTCTCGCTGGCCGAAGGCGTCACCTTCCATGACGGCGCCGAGTTCACCGCCGAGGATGTAGTGTTCTCGCTTGACCGCGCGCGGGCCGAGGATTCGACCAATGCGCAGAAGACGCTGTTCGAAGGGATCACCTCGGTCGAGGCGGTGGACCCGCAGACCGTGCGCGTGACGCTTTCGGCAGCGGATGCGATGTTCCCCTTCAAGATGGCCTGGGGCGATGCCGTCATCATGGACGAAGCCTCGGTCGATCAGGCGGCAACGAACCCCGTCGGCACCGGGCCATTTCGCTTCGTGAACTGGACTCAGGGCGATTCGATCCAGATCGAAGCCTATGACGGCTATTGGGGCGAGAAGCCCGCCCTGCAATCGGCCACTTTCCGCTTCATCGCCGATCCCGGCGCCGCCTTCGCCTCGATCATGGCAGGCGATGTCGATGCGTTTCCGATCTTTCCGGCGCCCGAGAACCTGTCCCAGATCGAGGCCGATCCGCGCTTCAAGGTGATCGTCGGAACCACGGAGGGCGAGACGATCCTGACCATGAACAAGGCGGTGCCACCGCTGGACGACGTGAAGGTCCGCGAGGCCATCGCCCATGCGGTGAACCGGCAAGAGCTGATCGACGGCGCGATGTTCGGCTATGGTACGCCCATCGGCACGCATTTCGCGCCGCATCACCCGGATTACGTCGATCTGACCGAACAATCCGCCTATGACCCCGACCGCGCGAAAGAGCTTCTGGCCGAGGCCGGGGTCGAGGATCTGACGCTGCGCCTCGCCCTGCCGCCGACGCCCTATGCGCGCCGCGGCGGCGAGCTCTTGGCGGCGCAGCTTCGCGCCGTCGGCATCGAGACCGAGGCGACCAATATGGAATGGGCGCAATGGCTGGAGACGGTCTATACCGGCAAGGATTATGACCTGACCATCATCAGCCATGTCGAGCCGATGGATATCGGGATCTATGCGCGCGACGATTACTATTTCAACTACAGCAACGACGCGCTGAAAGAGGTCATGGCCGAGGTGAATACCACCGTGGACGAGGCGGCGCGCTCGGAATTGCTGAAAGAGGCGCAGACGATCATCGCGGATGATTATGCCAATGCCTATCTGTTCCAGCTGGCCAAGACAGGCGTGGCGAATGCCAATATCGAAGGGCTCTGGCAGAACTCCCCCACCCCGGCGAATGATTTGTCGCAGGTCCGCTGGACAGAGTGATCCGCGCGGATAAGGCGCGGCATCACTGCTATTGCCCAAATCGAAGCCCCGCAGCGTGTCGCCGCTGCGGGGCTTTCGCATGGTCGCCACCAACAGGAACCGCGCGAGGCAAGCGCGCCGATGGCGGCTCAGTTGCGCAGCACGATGCAGCGTATGCCGACCACGCGGGCCTTTTGACAGAAGCGGTTGGCCTCGCCGCGTGAGTTCCAGCCGACCTGCGCCGTATAGACCTTGCGCGCCCCGCCACGCAGCGAGCGGTGCACATAGCTGACCCGGTTGCCGTTGAGGATCGGTGAGAGCGCGCGGTTCAGCCGGTTGATCTGACGCTGCGCCCCGCCGCGGGTCGGGTGCGAGGCGAGGATGACGCCCCAGGGCATGACCGGCGGCGGGGTGACGCCGAACTCGCGAAGCTCTCGATTTCCGGCGAGCCGGGTGCAGGCTTCGAGAAACGGCGTGTCTCCATCCAGCCGGAGGTCAAGCTTGTCCGGCCCGGGCGGGTCCTCGCGCCAACGCCAGGCATTGAAGCCGGTGATCGCCTCGACATAATCTTGGGTTTCATAGGGCAGCGTTCCGCCCGATTGCAGGAAGCGCGCCGCCCGCGTCTCGCCGCCATTATAGGCCACCGCCGCCAGCCCGATTGAGCCATAGAAATCGCGCAGGCGACGCAGATAATTGGCCGAAACCTGGATCGCCTCGGCGGGGTTATACGGATCGTGCAATCCTACGATATCGGCGGTGCCGGGCATGAACTGGGCGATCCCTTCAGCGCCGACCGGAGACACCGCGCTCGGCTCAAACCGGCTCTCCTTCCACAGCAGGCGGGCGAGGAAATTCTTGTCCAGCCCCTCGCGCGAGGCGGCGCGTTCGATATTGCGGCAGACATCGGCGACATAGCTCTGGCGATAGATGCAATAGATCCCGTCCGCCGTGCAGCGCTTATCCTCTGCCTCGGGCTCGGGCGGGCGGCCTTCGACGGCGTCCACCGCCGGACGCGACACGGCCGGACCCGCCGTTATTGCCATCATCAGAATTGCCGTCAGAACCCGGCGCACCACCCGCATCCACAGTACCTGCCCATGATGCCACCCGATTAGCAAATCGGGACGATCAGGGAAACCGCGAGATTGCGTCGCGCGCGGTTTGCGGGCTGGTTACTTTGGCATGAGGTTTGCCGACGCCTTGCGGATGCGGCGTGTGACCTTGCGGAGCTTGCGCTGCGCCTTTTCAGCCTTCTCCTGCGCAACCTCAGCGGCCTTGCGGCGCTTCTTGCCGCCCTTCTTCTCGGCCTGCTTGGCGGCCTTCTTCGCCTTGGCTTCGGCCTTCTCGGCCTTGGCACTGCGGCGCGCGGCCTTGTCCTTCAGCTTGTCGATCTCATCCGGTGCCGCCTTTTTCCGCCTGCCCTTCTTGGAGCTTGCGGCATCGGCCTTTGCCGCCGGAAGCAGGCTGGCGGCGATGGCGGGGGCGGCAATATCGGCGTCGCGTTTCTGTGCCTTTGCACGGGCTCTCGGCGATGGCTTCGAAGCCGGTGTGTGGGAAGTCTCGCGCGATGACGAGACTTTCCCGGAACCGGTAGCGGCGGCGGCCTCAGGCGAGGCCGGTTTCGCGGCCGTTGAGCGGCCTGCTTTGCCCGCGGCAACCTTGCGTCCGCCGCTGCCCCTGCGGTCCGTGCTCGCGGCGCTGCCGGATTTTGCGCTGCGGCCACGCCCGCCACTGCGGGAGGCCACCCTGCCAGATACGCCGGGCTGTGTCTTGCGCGCCGTCTTCGCGGTGCCGGAGCTGGTCGACGAACCCTCTGCCTTGCGGCGGCGGTTGCGCTCGGCATTGGCACGGCGCAGCGCGGCGCGCAGGAAGGTCATGCGCTGCGTCTCCGAAGCAGAGGCGCCCGCGTCAGATGTCGCCTGCGTATCCCTAAACTCGCTCAGCCGAGAGATGATGTCCGAGAGCGCGGTATCCGACAGTTCACGAACCTTTGGACTGCGCGTCCGGGTGGCCAGTTCAAGCTCGTCCCCGGACAGGACCTTCTGCTCGTCCTTGGAAAAATTGGGCATATCGCTCCTCGCGTGGCTTTCAATCTTGATAGCCGAGACGGCGTGTCATTGAAAGTTCCTTGAAAATCCAGCGGATGAACGGAAAACGCCCCGGCCTTTCGGTCGGGGCGTTCCAAAC
The DNA here is from genome assembly GCF_027912835.1 of Paracoccus sediminicola. Taxonomy (NCBI): domain Bacteria; kingdom Pseudomonadati; phylum Pseudomonadota; class Alphaproteobacteria; order Rhodobacterales; family Paracoccaceae; genus Paracoccus; species Paracoccus sediminicola. The sequence continues at coordinate 288,224 of NZ_CP115768.1, read as the reverse complement.
GGGTTGCGGTTGCCGGATCAGCCGCGCACGGCGCTTTCGACCGGGCTCACACCGGGCGCCGTCGTGGTCGTTGTCGCCGCCGGGGTCTGGTCCACCGGCAGGGCATAGCCTTCGGGCGATTCAACGACCGGGCCTTCATACTGACGGCTTTCAGCTGCCGAGCGGACATGGACAGGGGTGTTGTCCGGCACGCGGTTGAACAGATCCATGATGTCCTGGTTGAACATGCGAATACAGCCTGCCGAGGTCGCCTTGCCGATCGAGGACGGGTCCATCGTGCCGTGGATCCGATAATAGGTGTCACGGCCGCCGCGATAGAGATACAGCGCGCGCGAACCGAGCGGGTTGTCCAATCCCCCCGAGACGCCGCCTTTCAGCGGGCCGTAAAGTTCAGGCTGTTCAGCGACCATGTTCGCAGTCGGGGTCCAGCTTGGCCAGGCGACCTTGCGGCGGATCACCGCGTCGCCGGTCAGTGTCTTGCCGGCCTTGCCGACGGCCACGCCGTAACGCTCGGCCATCCCGCCGCCCTGCACGTAATAGAGCAGCCGCGCATAGGGATCGACGACGATGGTGCCAGCGCTTTCGGGACCGTTATAGGGCACGGTCGTGCGCATGGTGCGCTCGTTCAGATAGGCGGACTTCACGGCCTTGATCTCGACAGGCTCGCCATTCGGGCCAGTATCGGTCCGGGCCTCGTAATAAGAGGGGACGAATTTCGCCGAGGCCATGTTATCGGCGGGCACTTCTGCGGTGGGTGCACAGGCGGCGAGACCCAGGGCAACTGCAATCGCAACGGGGATGATGCGCATGATGACTTCCTTCCTTTCGTCCCGGGGCAGACCGGAGACGCAAACTTTCAGCTCGGCAGCGCGGGGCGTGCCGTATCCCTACGAGCTATCGCCTTCCGACGCATGTGAACGCAAGCGGATCGCCGCCGAGTTCCCTTATATTTGAACAAAATGCGACCATTCAGGCGCATCCGTGTCACTTTTGCCGCACTGCGCGCCTTTTAGGACGCGACGGAAGCATCGGGGCGAGATAGCGCCCGGTGTGGCTTTCGGCCACCTCGGCCACATCTTCCGGCGTGCCGGCGGCCACGATCCGCCCGCCGCCATCGCCGCCTTCGGGGCCGATATCGATGATCCAGTCGGCAGTCTTGATAACGTCGAGATTATGCTCGATCACCACCACCGTATTGCCCTGTTCGACAAGGTGGTGCAGCACCTCCAACAACTTGCGGACATCCTCGAAATGCAGTCCGGTGGTCGGCTCGTCGAGGATATAGAGCGTCTTGCCGGTCGAGGCGCGGGACAGCTCTTTCGCCAGCTTGACCCGCTGCGCCTCACCGCCCGACAGCGTCGTCGCCTGCTGCCCGACCTTCACGTAGCCCAGGCCCACCTGCATCAGCGCATCCATCTTGCGCCGGATCGAGGGCACCGCCTTGAAGAACTCCTGCGCCTCTTCGATGGTCATCGCCAGCACATCAGCGATGGACTTGCCCTTGAACAGCACCTCCAGCGTTTCGCGGTTATAGCGCTTGCCGTGGCAAGTCTCGCATTCGACATAGACGTCGGGCAGAAAATGCATCTCGATCTTGATGACGCCGTCGCCCTGGCACGCCTCGCAGCGCCCGCCCTTGACATTGAAGCTGAACCGCCCCGGCTTGTAGCCGCGCGCCTTCGATTCGGGCAGATTGGCGAACCAGTCGCGGATATGGTCGTAAGCGCCGGTATAGGTCGCCGGGTTCGAACGCGGCGTGCGCCCGATCGGGCGTTGGTCGATGTCGATGACCTTGTCGAGATTCTCCAGCCCCTTGATCGTCTCGCAGGGCGCGGGTGCCTGACGGGCGCCGTTCAGGCGCTGCGACGCCGTCTTGAACAGCGTCTCGATGGTCAGGGTGGACTTGCCGCCGCCCGACACGCCAGTGACGCAGACGAATTTGCCAAGCGGGAATTCGGCGGTGACATCCTTCAGATTGTTGCCGGTCGCACCGACGACGGTGACGGCCTTGCCCGTGCCCTCGCGGCGTTCCTGCGGCACGGAGATTTCACGGATCCCGGCCAGATACTGCCCGGTCAGGCTGGCCGTGTCGGCGGCAATTTCCTCGGGCGTGCCCTTGGCGACGACCCCGCCGCCATGCACCCCCGCGCCCGGCCCCATGTCGAAGACGTAATCGGCATTGCGGATCGCATCCTCGTCATGTTCGACCACGATCACCGAGTTGCCCTGATCGCGCAGCCCTTTCAGCGTGGTGATGAGCCGGTCATTGTCCCGCTGATGCAAGCCGATCGAGGGCTCGTCCAGCACATACAGCACCCCGGTCAGCCCCGAGCCGATCTGGCTTGCCAGCCGGATCCGCTGGCTTTCGCCACCCGACAGCGTCCCCGCCGCGCGGCTGAGCGTCAGGTAGTCCAGACCGACATTGACCAGGAAACCGAGCCTCTCGCGGATCTCCTTCAGGATCGCGACGGCGATTTCGTTTTTCTGCTTGCCGAGATGGTTCGGCGCGCCGGTGATCCAGTCGAGCGCCTCGTGAATGGATTTCTCGACCACCTGGCCGATATGATGGTCGGCAATCCTGACGCAGAGCGCCTCGGGGCGGAGGCGATAGCCGTTGCAGACCTGACAGGGGCGGTTGTTCTGATACCGCTCCATCTCCTCGCGGACCCAGTTGCTGTCGCTCTCGCGCAGGCGGCGCTGCATGTTGGGGATGACGCCCTCGAACTGGCGCGTGACCTCGTAGATGCGACCGGCATCGTCGAAGCGGAACTTGATCTCATCCTTGCCCGAGCCATAGAGGAACAGCTTGCGGACCGCCTCGGGCAGATCGCGCCACGGGGTTTTCTTGTCGAAACCGTAATGTTTCGCCAGAGCGTTGACGGTCTGGGTCAGATAGGCGGATTTCGACTTGGCCCAGGGCGCGAGCGCCCCGCCGGCAATCGACAGCGCCTGATCCGGCACAACCAGATGTTCGTCGAAGAACAGCTCGACCCCCAACCCGTCACATTCCGGGCAGGCCCCCATTGGCGCGTTGAAGGAAAACAGCCGCGGCTCGATTTCCGGCAGGGTGAAGCCGCTGACCGGGCAGGCGAAATTCTCGCTGAAGGTGATGCGCTCCGGCTCGCCTTCGGTCGGCGCGGTTTCCAGAATGGCGATGCCGCTGGCCAGATCGAGCGCGGTGCGCAGCGAATCGGCCAGCCGGGTTTCCATGCCTTCGCGCACGACCAGACGGTCGACCACCACGTCGATATTATGGCGGTATTTCTTGTCCAGTTCGGGGGGTTCGTCGATCTCGTAGAACGCGCCATCGACCTTGACGCGCTGGAAGCCCTGTTTGCGAAGTTCGAGGAATTCCTTCTTATACTCGCCTTTCCGGTCCCGCACGATGGGGGCCAGAAGATAGCCGCGCGTCCCCTCCTCCATCGCCATGATCCGGTCGACCATGTCCTGCACCTGCTGCGCCTCGATGGGCAGGCCGGTGGCGGGGCTGTAGGGCGTGCCGACGCGGGCGAAAAGCAGGCGCAGATAGTCATAAATCTCGGTCACCGTGCCGACGGTCGAGCGCGGGTTCTTGCTGGTCGTCTTCTGCTCGATAGAGATCGCAGGGGAAAGACCGCTGATATGGTCCACATCCGGCTTGCCCGCCATGTCGAGAAATTGCCGCGCATAGGCCGACAGGCTTTCGACATAGCGGCGCTGCCCCTCTGCATAGATCGTGTCGAAAGCAAGGCTGGATTTTCCCGACCCCGACAGCCCGGTAATGACCACCAGCTGATCGCGCGGAATATCCATATCCACGTCTTTGAGATTATGTTCGCGCGCACCGCGAATTTCGATGAACTTCTGTTCCATGGACATGTCCCGCCGGTTCTGGCCCCAGTCGCATCAGATAGTCATGGAGCCGGAAAGCACAAGCTGTTAGAACATTAACAGAACATGCAGGAGGGTGAAATGGCTGTTCAGCATTATTCGGGAAGCTGCCAATGCGGCGCCGTCGCGTTCGAGGTCGATGCGGATCTGGATCAGGTGAATGCGTGCAATTGCTCACGCTGCCGAAGGCTAGGCTGGGTTCTGACTTTCCTGCCTGAATCGGCTGTCTCGATGGTCAGGGACGGGCCGACGACGGAATATCTGTTCAACAAGAAAAATGTTTCACATCGGTTCTGCCCGACCTGCGGCATCGAAACCTATGCGAGGGGTGAACAGGACGGTCAGGTCGTCTACGCGATCAACGTCAACTGCCTCGACGGCGTCGAGGCGCGCAGCCTCTCGCCCAAATGGTCGATGGCGCGAGCGCGTAACGTAGAAGGGCGGCGGGAAAACCCCACCGCCCTTTCGATACACATGGCAGCGCCACATATCAGAAATGAATGGCGCGCCCATACGCATCCAGAACCGATTCGTGCATCATCTCGGACAGGGTTGGATGGGCGAAGATGGTTTCCATCAATTCAGCCTCGGTGGTTTCCAGCGTCTTGCCGACGACATAGCCCTGGATCAGCTCGGTCACTTCGGCGCCGACCATATGCGCGCCCAGAAGTTCCCCGGTCTTTTCATCGAATACAGTCTTGATGAGCCCCTCGGATTCGCCAAGCGCGATGGCCTTGCCGTTGCCGATGAAGGGGAAGCGGCCGACTTTGACCTTGTAACCCTGTTCCTTCGCCTGAGCTTCGGTCAGACCGACCGAAGCGACCTGCGGGTTGCAATAGGTGCAGCCCGGGATCGAGTTCGGCTTGATCGGATGCACATCCTGCCCCGCGATCATCTCGGCCACCATCGTGCCCTCATGGCTGGCCTTGTGGGCAAGCCAGGGCGCACCGGCGACGTCGCCGATGGCATAAAGCCCGTCCACCCCTGTCCGGCAATATTCGTCGGTGACGACATGGGTGCGGTCGATCTTCACGCCCAGCTTTTCAAGCCCGAGATTTTCGACATTGCCGACGATCCCGACCGCAGAGATCACCGTGTCGACCTCCAGCTTTTCGGTCTTGCCATTCGTCTCGATCGTGGCGGTCACCTTGTCGGATTTGCGGTCCAGCGACTTGACCGTCGCCTTTTCCATGATCGTCATGCTCTGCTTTTCAAACTGCTTCTTCGCCAGCTTGCTGATGTCGGCATCCTCGACGGGCAGCACGCGGTCCATCACCTCGACGACGGTGGTGTCTGCGCCGAGCGTGTTGAAGAAGCTGGCGAATTCAATCCCGATCGCGCCAGAGCCGATCACAAGCAGTTTCTTCGGCATATGCGGCGGCTTGAGCGCGTGCTTGTAGTTCCAGACCCGCTTGCCGTCAGGCTCCAGCCCCGGCAGTTCGCGGGCGCGCGCGCCGCTGGCAAGGATGATGTTCTTTGCGGTCAGGTCTTCGCTGCCCTTGTCGGTCTTGACGCTCACCTTTCCGGCGGCAGGGATGGTGGCCTCGCCCATGATGACGGTGACCTTGTTCTTCTTGAGCAGATGACCGACACCGCTGGTCAACTGCTTCGCCACCCCGCGCGAGCGCTCCACGACCTTGTCCAGATCATAGTCGAAATTCTCCGCCGAGAGACCGAAATCCTTGGCCCGTTCCATCAGATGGTAGACCTCGGCCGAGCGCAGCAGCGCCTTGGTCGGGATGCAGCCCCAGTTCAGGCAGATGCCGCCAAGATGCTCACGCTCCACACAGGCGACCTTGAGCCCGAGCTGCGCGGCACGGATGGCTGCAACATATCCGCCGGGTCCGGCCCCGATCACAATCACATCGAAATTCTGCGCCATGCGATACTCCTGGGAAAATTTAGTTCAGCGTTAAACCAATTACCCGTCATCAGCAAGCGACAGCCGCCCCTGCACCATGGCGCCGTAGCCGCCCTTATCCAGGAAATCGCGCTCCTGCGGGGTGGTTTCGCGGCCAAGTGCGGCGTTGCGCCAGGGAAAGCGGCCAAAGCGTGCAATCACGTCGCGATGCAGCCTGGCATGGCGAATATTGTCGCCGGGCATCCGTTCTTCGAAGAGGGAAACGGCGCGGTTCTGGTCGCCCATTTCCTCGGAATGCATGAAGGACATATAGAAAAATTGCCGCGCCGGTTCTTCGGTTTCCAGATCGAAACCGGCGTCGAGCGCGGCCGAGGCGATGCGCCGCGCCAGCTTGTCGGTGGCAAAGCTGCGCGCATCGTCGCGGAACATGTTGCGCGGCAACTGATCGGTGAGGATCAGCGCGGCCAGCGCCCCCTCACTCGTGCCCTGCCATTCCGCGCTCAGCGCCTCGGCGCGTTCCCATGCGGGAAGAAACCGGTCGCGGCATTGCTGGTCGAGCTCGTCGGTGGCGTTATACCACCCTTTCGGGCCGACCTCGTTCAGCCAGAATTCGTTCACCTCTTGCGGCGTCACCTTTTGCGGCGTCATGGGCGGTCCCCCCCTTTTGGGGCATGGTTGCAGCGTGACGCGCGCTCCGCAAGCGGGTTTTCGGCGCCGGGCAGAAGCCCGCGCCTGGGCGGCCCGCTTTTACCGAAGATCTCCGGGCGCCTCGTCGCCCGGCATGTCTAGGCCGGGGGCGTCACCCTCGGCGCCATCATCATCATCCTCGTCCGCCAGCCCGTCCTCGTCATCTTCAATCCCGTCCTCGGCCCGCATACCGGACCCGATGGCGCCGTAATCCTCAGGCGCGACGAGATCCTCATCCGGGCTGTCGGCGGGGCCATAGCCGTCATCGGGTTCCGGCGCGGCGACGGGATCGCTCTCGGCCTGTTCGTCGATCTGTGCGGCTTCGAAGTTATACTCGACCGCGACCGGGCTCGCCGAGGGTGTGATGACCGCAAAGCCGCCCGTCTCACTCGCCGCGGCGCTTTCGCGCTGCAACATGCGCCAGCCCGTATAGGCAGCGAGGATGGACATCAGCAGGCCGATATAGATCCAGTAACCGTCCGGCCCGACAATCGCCATGAGTCGGCCCACGATCAGCGGGCCGCCGACCGCGCCGAGCCCGTTCAGGAACATCAGCCCCGCCGATGCCGCCGCCATGTCGTCTGCGTCGAGCAGGTCGTTGGCATGGGCCAACAGCAACGCATAGACGGGGTTCGCCACCCCACCCGCGACAGCCGCGGCGACGATGATTCCCCAGATCCCGAAATCGAGGCTGAGCACCAGCGTCACCGCCACCACCCCGACCAGCAACAGATGCAGCACCAGCTGACGCCGGTCCATCCGGTCGGACAGCCAGCCGATCGGAAACTGCGCGGCCAGCCCGCCCAGATAGATCGCCGCGACCACCGCCGAGATGTCGCGCACGTTCAGCCCCTCGATCGTGCCCCAGACAGAGGTCATGCCGAGCAGCGCCGAGAACACGCTGCCCATGATGAAAACGCCGATGCAGCCGAGCGGAGTCACCCGATAAAGCCGCAGAAAGCTCATCCGTTTCAGCGCACCGAAGGCCGGCGCGGGCTGCACCGACAGCAGGATCGGGGTGAAGGCCAGCGACACCAGAACCGAGGGCAGCACGAAAAGCATATAGCCGCTCGGGTCGCCGAAATTGATCAGCACCTGACCGCTGACCAGTCCGATCATCTGAACGATCATGTAAAGCGACATCGCCTGACCGCGCTTTTCATTGCCGGTCGAGGCATTCAGCCAGCTTTCCGCCGTGATATAGACGCCCGAAAAACAAAAGCCGATCAGCAGGCGCAGCAGCGACCACATGATCCAGTTCGGCAGCGCCGCATACATGATGAGCACCGCCGAGATCAGCGAGCCCAGTGCCGCGAAGACACGCACATGGCCGACCCTCTGGATCATGCCGGGCGCGATCAGGCTGCCCAGAAGGAAGCCGCCGAAATAGGCCGACATGACCACGGCCAGCCGGTCCGTCGACATCTCTTCGATGCCGCCGCGAATCCCCAGCAAGGTGCCCTGCATCCCGTTCCCGACGAGAAGCAGCATGATCCCCAGCAACAGCGGCCAGGTCGAGCGCAAAACAGTGATCATTCGGTTCTCTCGGGGATAAGCAGCGAGGCATCGCCATAGGAAAAGAAGCGATAACCGCGCTCTACCGCGTGGCGGTAAATATTGCGTATACGGTCCTGCCCCATCAGCGCCGAAACCAGCATCAGCAGCGTCGATTTCGGCAGGTGGAAATTGGTCATCAGCGCGTCGGTGACGCGGAAGCGATAGCCGGGATAGATAAAGATATCCGTCGCCTCGGCGAAGGGGTGGATCTGCCCGTCACTGTCGGCCGCTGATTCGATCAGACGCAGCGCGGTGGTGCCGACCGGGATGATGCGGCCCCCGGCGGCGCGGGCTGCGTTGATGGCGGACGCGGCCTCGGCGCTGACCTCGCCCCACTCGGCATGCATGCGATGGGTGGTCACATCCTCGACCTTGACCGGCAGGAAGGTGCCGGCGCCGACATGCAGCGTGACATGGGCAAAGCGCACATCCCGCGCGCGCAGCGCATCAAGCAGCGGCGCATCGAAATGCAGGCTCGCGGTCGGGGCGGCTACGGCGCCGGCGCGGCGGGCCCAGACGGTCTGATAATCTTCGCGGTCGGCGGCGTCGGGCGCGCGCTGCGCGGCGATATAGGGTGGCAGCGGCATCGCCCCGACCTGATCGAGCGCCGCGTCCAGAGCCGCGCCTTCCGCGTCAAATTCCAGGCGCAGCTCGGCCTCTCCGATATCGGCCACAACTGCCGACAGCGCCTCGCCAAAGCGGATCGTCTCACCCGGTTTCAGCTTGCGCAGCGGCTTGGCGAGCGCCCGCCAGCCGGAAGCTGCCGGTTCCAGCAGCGTGACCTCGATCTTCGCAGTGGCATCTCCCTGAGCGGTCTGGCGTGTCCGATGACCGGTGAGCCGGGCCGGAATCACCTTGGTATCATTGAGCACCAGAAGATCGCCCGGCATCAGCAGGTCGGGCAGATCGCGCACGATGCGGTCCGCGATTCCACCCTGCTCTGCGACCAGCAGACGCGCCGAACTGCGCGGCCGCGCGGGGCGGGTCGCGATCAGGTTTTCGGGCAGGTCGAAATCGAAATCAGACAGCTTCATTCGCGGGCTTCTGTGCCGAGGAATCGAACAAATCAATCCCCCGATTTCGGCAGGTCGCCGAATTCGCGATCACAGTTGAATGAGGGGATTAATGAAGGGGTTCCGGCCCGCGCCAGAACCCCTTCCCCGCGCACCGGTCCCACCGCGCGAAACTGTCAAAGGTCTGGCCTTCTGGCCGTAAGACAGAACTAACCCCGAACGCCGATTCGATGCAAAGCCGAAACAGGCAGGATTTTAGTCAAAAGCAGGGGGCGAGCAGCGGCAGATGCCTCAGTCCAGATCGGGGAAGAATCGGCCTTCCGGCGACAGGGTGAAGATCTCGGCCCCGGACGCGGTGACGCCGATCGAATGCTCGAACTGCGCCGAAAGCGACTTGTCCCGCGTCACCGCCGTCCAGTCATCGGCCAGCACCTTGGTTTCGGGGCGGCCAAGATTGACCATCGGCTCGATGGTGAAGAACATCCCTTCCTCCAGCACCGGCCCTTTCCCCGGGCGCCCGAAATGCAGCACATTCGGCGGCGCATGGAACACCCGCCCGAGCCCGTGCCCGCAGAAATCGCGCACCACCGACATGCGGTTGCTTTCGACATATTCCTGGATCGCCCAACCGATATCGCCGAAGGTCGCACCGGGCTTCACCGCCTCGATTCCCTTCATCAGCGCATCATGGGTGACCTGCACGAGCCGCCGCGACTTCACCGAGGGCTTGCCGGCGATATACATGCGAGAGGTATCACCGAACCAGCCATCGACGATCACAGTCACGTCGATATTCAGGATGTCGCCATCCTTCAGAAGCTTGTCGCCGGGAATGCCGTGGCAGACGACATGGTTCACGCTGATGCAGCTCGCATGCTGATAGCCGCGATAACCGATCGTGGCCGAGGTCGCCCCGGCGGCCTCGATCCGGTCGCGGATATAGTCGTCGAGCGATCCTGTCGTGGTGCCCGGGGCAACCATGGGCGCCAGCTCGTCGAGGATCTGCGCGGCAAGCGCCCCGGCCTTGTGCATACCCGCGAAATCCTCGGGCTGATGGATGCGGATGCCTTCCCGCGTCACGGAACCGTCATTCATGGCCAAACCTTTCCTTGCCCTGCACATAACCGCGACCGGCAGCTTGTTCCACCCCCGCCGCGCGCGTAAGCTGCGCCCGCAAACGGAGGTCTCGATGCAATCCGACAACAAAACCGCAGCCATCCTCGTCATCGGCGATGAAATCCTGTCCGGGCGAACCCGCGAGGGCAACGCCCATCATCTCGCCGGTGTGCTGAGCGCGGTGGGCATCGACCTCAAGGAGATCCGCATCGTGGCCGACGAGCAGCCGCTGATCGTCGAGGCCATCCATGCACTCGACGGCTCGCTCGGCGGGCGCTACGACATGCTGTTTACCTCGGGCGGGATCGGGCCGACCCATGACGATGTGACGGCGGATGCGGTCGCGGAAGCCTTCGGCGTCGGGATCGAGATGAACGAAGAAGCACTGGCCGCAATGCGCGCCAGATGGGAGGCACGCGGCGTGCCGGTGACCGGCAACCGCACCCGCATGGCGCGGATCCCGCTGACAGCGAAGCTCATCCCCAACAGCGTCAGCGCCGCGCCCGGATTCCATATCGGCCAGACCTATGTGATGGCCGGCGTGCCTGATGTCTTCCGCGCCATGGTCGATGCAGTTCTGCCGACCCTGCCAGTCGGCCGCCCGCCGGTCAGCGAATCGCTTGATGTGGATCGGGGCGAGTCGGATGTGGCCGAGGATCTGAAAGAGGTAGCGGAGCTCTATAGCGATCTCTCGCTCGGCTCCTACCCCTGGCAGCGCGAGGGCCGCTACGGCACGATGCTGGTTGTCCGCGGCCTGGACGGCGCACGGGTCGCGGCCGCCATGGCCGATCTCAAGCAACGGATCGGCGCGTGACCGACGATCCCGGCATCGACGCGCTGTTAGAGGACAGCTGGCCCGCTGCCGAATATGTCGAAACCTCAGCCTTCCGCATCGGACGCGGCGCCGGGGGCGGTCGGCGCGTCGGATCGGCCCGAAGCATTGCGGAAAGCTGCACCGGGGATGAAATCGACCGCGCCGCCGAGATACAGCGGGAATGGGATCAGGCACCGCTGTTTCGCGTTTCTGACGGTGAAATGCTGGTCGGGGCACTGGAGGCACGCGGCTGGCGGGCCCAGATGCCGACCGCTATCCTTTCTGCGCCGTCAGCGCCACTCGCCGCCCGCGAAATTCCACCTGTGACCAGTTTCGCCGTCTGGCCACCGCTCGCCATCCAACGAGAGCTGTGGTCGGAATGTGGCATCGGCCCGGAGCGGCAAGAGATCATGCAGCGCGTCGCTCTCGTCAAAACCTCGATTCTCGGCCGCGTCGAGGATCGCGCCGCGGCGTCAGCTTTTGTGGCGGGCTCGGGCAAGACGGCGATGATCCACGCGCTCGAGGTGCTGCCCGCGCTTCAACGCAAGGGGCTCGGTCACTGGATGATATGCCGCGCGGCGCATTGGGCCGTTGAGAATGATTTTCAACGGCTCTGCCTCGCCGTGACCCGCGAGAACACGGCCGCCCTCGCCTTCTATGCGCGGCTCGGCTTTACCGAGATTGGCGGATACAGCTATTTCGCAGTTTCCAGCTAGGATCGCCCCAGACGCCGGAACTCACGCTTGAGTAGATCGAGTTCGGCACGGATCAGATCCAGCTCGGCGCGCAGATCCATCTCGAGCGGTTCCCCCGCCAGCAGGGACAACTCGGCCAGTCGCTCGGCATCCGGCCCGGTTCCCTCGCCCTGCCCGGTATCGGCGACGAGCGCAAAGCTCTGCATACCCTCCGAGAGGCTGCTGACTGGCAGTTCGGCCTCGATACGCCAGCTGCTCTCACCCGCTGCGGTGATGCCCGCGGGCGCCACCGGGGCACCCCTATGGAACAGCCGCACCCGGGCCGGCGGCGCCGCGCGATGAAGCAGGCCCGACCAGATTCCGGCTTTCAGCCCCAGGCTTTCGAACTCGGCCATCTGGCCTCCCTTATCTCGACCCGCGCTCAGACATTGGCACGCGGGTGGCGCGACAAAATCATCTCACGGATTGTGATCGCATTCATCTCGGGCTGTTCAACGATCAAGTCCAGCCAAATCTTGTCGAGCCGTTTTTCGTTCATCTCGGTCACGGCGAGATCGAATTCGGCGACGACTGCCTGAGCCAATTCGGTCATTTCGCCCATATGGCGCAGGATTTCCTCGGTGTTGGGGCCGTTGCCGATATTCAGGCGACCATAGATCGAGACGGGATGCTCGGCCTGAAGAACGGTTTCGACCCTGATGATGTGATTGCGGGTCAGACCGGCAAGGGCGGATGGCGGCATATCGATGGCAAGCGAGAGGAAGGTTCCGGTAAAGCCCAGTGACTCGATACGCAGCCCGAATGCGGCAAGATCGGCCGCGTCGGCATTCTGAATCTGGCGCAGCGTGAGCGCCGCTGCGGCGCAGTCGTGCCAGACCGCCGTATCCTCGTTCAACTTGGCACCGCTCGGCGGCATGGCGAGCCCGGTGGGCGTCAGCCGCGTCGCCAGAAACCTGGGCCGCCATCTCCAGTCGGTTCCGCCGGGCAGTGGCACCGCGTCGAGTGACGCGCGGGACTGCGCGATGCGCCGGTCGGATTCCTGCAGGAACCTGTCGAGATCGCGCCGCAAGATTGCAGCCTCGCCGCGCATGTGACGCAGCCGCCCGAGGCTGAACGCCGGCACCGAGCGGCTGACCCGCGCCCAGTCCATCTGCGCGCGCCGCCGCAATTTGCGATCAACCCAATCCTTTGGACGAAAGCCCATAACCACTCCCGCTGCGGCCCCGCGCCGCCTTTTCAGGAATAGCCAAGCCAGCGCCCCGGGACAACATATCGCAAATAGATCATCTTAGGGTTGCATATTAATTAATTATTCATCTTTATGGACGCATAGTCCCGGCAAGCGCGACCTGCGCCGCCCGAACCGGAGAAATTGATTTGAGACTGCTGACCAGCGGCGCGCTCATTGGTGCGCTGACGATCCTCTGCGCCTGTGCGCCAACCGCCCCCACCGCGAATTCCGGGCTAGAAGAGCAGCGATCCTCGCGCGCCTCGACCTCGTCGCCACGCCTGCCGCGGGGGGTGGTCCATCTGCAAAAACCGCGCGACGTGCTGGTCTCGGCGCCGGGCACCGCCCAATGCCGCACAACCAGCCAGGCACAGGCTGCCGCAGCGCTAAACCGCACCAACGCGATGCGCGCCGCGCGCGGCAAGATGCCGCTGCGCACGAATTCAAAGTTGCAGCGCGCGGCCGAGGCGCATGCCTGCGACATGGCGCAGCGCGGCATGCTGACCCATCGCGGGCGAAGCAGCAGCGGACCGGCGGCGCGGGCCAAGCAGCATGGCTATGCGCCCCGCATCACCGCGGAAAATATCGGCGCAGGTCGCTTCGATCTGGCGCGGGTGCAAACTGAATGGGCGCGTTCGCCCAGCCATGCCGCCAATCTGTACCACGACGGGATGCGCGATTTCGGGATCGGCCATGCGGTGGCCGCCGATGGCAAGTCGACCTTCTGGGCCGCTGTCTACGCCGCCGATCGCTGATCCAAGCGGCGTCTCACAAAAGCGGCGTGGCGAGTGCCAGTAGATTGTTGCGAACGCGGCGCCAGCGGGGCCAGCTCTCGACTTCCTCCAGGGTCACTTCCCTTGCGCGCGCGATATAGCTGTCCTGGCGGCGATCAATCTGGTCTGTCACATGCGTGCCGGCGACGATCAGGTTCATCTCGTAATTCAGCTCGAAGCTGCGCCGGTCCAGATTGCCGCTGCCAAGCATCGCAACCCGCCCGTCCACCGATGCGAGCTTGGCGTGCAGCAGCCCGTCTCGAAACAGCATCAGCCGCACACCGGCGCGCAGAAGCCCCTGATAGAAACCTTCCGATGTGGCGGCGACAAAGAGCGAATCGTTGCGCTCGGGCAGGATCAGCGTGACCTCCACCCCGCGCCGCGCACAGGCTTGGATGGCAGCGTCGAGCGCGTTGCTCGGCACGTAATAGGGCGTGGTGATGACCACCTTGTCGCGCGCCGAAGCCAGCAGCGCCGAGATACAATCCGAAATGCTGCCAGCGCGACGGTCCGGTCCCGTGGCAATGACCTGAGCGATGCAGCCCGGATCCTCGGCGGCGGGCACGGTGTTCAGCATCGCCTCGCCAAGATCGTCGCCGGTATAGCTCATCCAATCGGCCAGAAACACGCCTTGCATCTGGCGAACCACCGGCCCTTCGATGGCGAACCAGACATCCACCCATGGCGCGAAACGCGGCTTGACGGCGAAGGCCTGGTCGGCCGCGTTCCGGCTGCCGGTATAGCCGATATGATTGTCGATCAGCACGATCTTGCGGTGGTTGCGCAGATCCAGCCGCCGGAACAGCGCACCCCAGAGCGGGAAACCGGTCGGCATGGCCTGCACGAGATGCGCACCGGCATGGCCCATCTCGGTCCAGGCGTCGGAATGCACAAATTGGCGCGACCCGACCGCATCGACGACCACACGACAATCTACACCGCGCTGCGCTGCCTCGGCTACGGCCGAGGCCAGCCTTCGGCCCATCCGGTCATCGAGCCAGATATAGAACAGGATATGGACGTGATCCTTCGCCGCCGCGATGTCGCGCAACATATCGTCGAAGGCATCGTCGCCCTCCGGCGTCATCGTGATGCGATTGCCCAGCACCGGCACCATGCCGCCCACGGATTGCGCCGTGGCGGTCAGGCCCTCCATCCATTCCGGCGTTTCGTCAACGGCAGAAGGGCTCGGGACCCACATCCCGCTCAGCCGCGCACGAATATCGACCGCGCGCTGCCGTTCGGCTTGTGCGATCCGCACCTCTCCGAACATCAGATAGGCGAGGATGCCCAGGAACGGCACCGCTTCGACGACCATGATCCAGGCGAGCCGCACCGACGGCTCCATCCGAGGTCGCATCAGGACCCGGATCACCACGACGAGCGCGAGAATAAGGTTCAGAAGGAGAAAAAACGATGTCCACATGAAGCGGCATCAAACTACGCGCGCTGTCCGCTCGCAATTGCAATTCGGCAGCGCACGGCCTATCTGTGCCGCGACCGCGGTCAGGAGCAGCAGCAGATGAACTGGATCACCAATTACGTCCGCCCCCGCATCAACTCGCTGTTTTCACGGCGGGAAGTGCCGGAGAACCTGTGGACCAAATGTCCCGAATGCGGAACGATGCTGTTCCATCGCGAGCTGGCGGAAAATTTGCAGGTCTGCACCAATTGCGGCCATCATCTGGCGATTTCGCCGCGCGACCGGTTTGCCGCGCTGTTTGACAACGGCATCTTCAAGGAGGTGACGGTGCCAGAGCCGATCGCCGACCCGCTGCAATTCCGCGATCAGAAGAAATATCCCGAGCGGATGCGCGCCGCCCAGAAAAGCACCGGCGAGAAAGAGGCGATGCTGGTTGCCGAGGGCGAGATGGGTCGCACGCCCATCGTCGCCGCAGCGCAGGATTTTTCGTTCATGGGCGGCTCGATGGGGATGTATGTCGGCAACGCCATCATCGCTGCGGCAGAACGTGCGGTCCAGACGAGGCGCCCGCTGGTGCTGTTTTCTGCTGCCGGCGGGGCGCGGATGCAGGAGGGGATCCTTTCGCTGATGCAGATGCCGCGCACCACCGTCGCGGTCGAAATGCTGAAAGAGGCCGGGCTGCCTTACGTGGTGGTGCTGACCCACCCGACCACGGGCGGCGTCACTGCCTCATACGCGATGCTCGGCGACGTGCAGATCGCCGAACCGAACGCGCTGATCTGCTTTGCGGGGCCGCGTGTGATCGAGCAGACCATCCGCGAGAAACTGCCCGAAGGATTCCAGAGGGCCGAATATCTGCTGGAGCACGGCATGCTGGATCGCGTCACCCCGCGCGGCGATCTCCGCGAAGAGCTGATCGTGATCTTGCGGATGATGATGAACCAGCCCCCGGCCGTGATGGGCGACCTGCCCGCCCCCGCCACGCCGCCAAGCGCGGCCACTGGCGAGCCGGCCTCCCCCGAACCCCAGGCGAGGGGTTGATCCCGCAAGGCGGGACGGCGCGCGACGGACATGGGCGGCTCTGACCTTATCCTGCAGCGCGTCATGGGGCTGCATCCAAAGATCATCGATCTGTCGCTGGACCGGATGCGGCGTCTTCTGGCCGATCTGGGCGACCCGCAGGACACGCTGCCTTCGGTGGTGCACATCGCCGGCACGAACGGCAAGGGCTCGACACTGGCGATGATCCGGGCCGGTCTGGAATCGGCGGGACAGCGCGTTCACGCCTATACCTCGCCGCATCTCGCGCGGTTTCACGAGCGCATCCGGCTTAGCGGCACGCTGATCCCCGAGGAAAGCCTGTCCAACATCCTCACCGAGATCGAAGAGATCAATGCCGGCCGCCCGATCACATTTTTCGAGCTGACCACGGCCGCAGCCTTCCTCGCCTTTTCCCGGCACCCCGCCGATTTCACGCTGCTTGAGGTCGGGCTCGGCGGGAGGCTGGATGCGACCAATGTCGTCGCGCGCCCGGCGCTGACCGTCATCACCCCGGTCAGCATCGATCACACGCAGTATCTGGGTGATACCCTGCCCAAGATCGCCGCCGAGAAAGCCGGTATTCTCAAGCGCGGTGTCACCGGTATTATCGCGCCGCAGCAGGAGCCGGCGCTGGAGGTGATCGAACGCCAGGCCGCGCGGCTTTCGGCACCGTTGCAGATTGCCGGGCAGCATTGGCACGCCGGGCCGGAAGGCGACGGGATGGTGTTTCAGGACGAGCGCGGCCTGATCGATCTGCCCCGCCCCGTCTTGCCCGGCCCGCACCAGATCGAGAATGCCGGAACCGCCATCGCCGCTCTGCGCGCGCTCGGCTTCGGTGCCCCGGAGGCCGAGGCCGCGCTGAACAATGCAAGCTGGCCCGCGCGGATGCAGCGCCTTCGGGAGGGTCCGCTTGTCGAGGCCGCGGCTGCGCAGAGTTGCGAGCTTTGGCTTGACGGCGGGCATAATCCGGCAGGGGGCGAGGCGATTGCCGCGACCCTGTCGCAGATGCCGCCCAAGCCGGTGCACCTGATTTGCGGGATGCTGAACACCAAGGATGTGATCGGATACCTGCGGCCACTGGCCAGAGTCGCGGACAGCCTCACCGCCATATCGATCCCCGGCGAGGCGAATACGCTTCCCGCCGAGACCACAGCCGGCCTGGCGGCGAAGGTCGGGCTTCCGGCGGCGACCGCGCCGGATCTCGGCACCGCTCTCGACCGGCTGGCTTCGGCGAATCCGGTCAGCCGTATCCTGATCTGCGGATCGCTTTACCTTGCCGGACGGGTGCTGACCGATAACGGCTAACCGTGATGATCGGCGCAATGCGATGCCGGACGCAAACCCTTCGCCGAGGCGCGAAAGACGGTATCAGCGCGGATTAGCTGGCTGAGACCTTGCCCCACTCGGCATCCTGCATCTCGCGCAGACGCGAGGCGGTCCGCTCGAATTCAAAGCTCCCCTCGCCCTCAAGGTAAAGCTGCTCGGGCTCCGCCGCCGCCGACGCGATCAGCCGGACGCGCGCCTCGTAAAGCGCATCGATCAGCGTGACGAAACGCTTGGCTTCATTGAAATTGGCCGAGGAAAGCTGCGGTATGTCCTCGATCACCAGCAGATCGACCGCCTGCGCGAGGGCGAGATAATCCGCAGCGCCGAGCGCGCGGCCGCAGATATCCCAGAATCCGATCCGGCCCATCCCGTCCAGATGCGCCGGTATCTCGACCTGACGACCTTGCACTTCAAGCCGCAGCGGCGGGGTTTCGGCGCTATTCGTCAGCTCGGTCCAGAGCGCGTCGATCTCGGCCCGCGTGTCCCGGCCAAGTGGCGAGAACCACACCTGATCGCCAAGCTGCCGCCCCTGCCGGTGATCGTTGTCGCTGTCGAGCGCGCAGACCTCCATCCTTTCGCGGATCAGCTCGATGAAGGGCAGGAATCGCTGACGGTTGAGCCCGTTCTTGTAAAGATCCTCTGGCACACGGTTCGAGGTGGTGACGATGCAGACACCCCGCTCGAACAGGACCTGGAAGAGCCGCCCGACGATCATCGCATCGGCAATATCGGTAATCTGCATCTCATCGAAGCAGAGAAGCCGCGCCTGATCGGCCACGCCCTCGGCCACCGGGCGAATGGCATCGCTTTCGCCGCGCTTGCGCACCTCGTTCAGCCCGGACTGGATTTCCTGCATGAATTCATGGAAATGCACCCGGCGCTTGGCTTTGATCGGCGCGGCTTCCATCACCAGATCCATCAGCATGGACTTGCCGCGCCCGACGCCGCCCCAGAGATAAAGGCCCCGAGTCCCGTCCTGAGGGGCGTCCGGCTCGCCAGACCCGAACCAGCTTCGCCAGCCGCCAGAGCGCGCTTGCTTCGGCGCCTCGTCCTTCAGCTTCGCAACCAGATCATCGAGCAGCGGCAGCACATCGCGTTGCGCCGCATCGTCCTTCAGCCGGCCATCGGCGACCTGCTGATCGTAAAGCTCGGTGACGCTCGGCATCAGGGACGATAGCCCTCAAAGGTTATCCCGGCAGCGACGCGGCGAGCCTCATTCTCTTCTTCCGCGCTACGCACGGTCCAGCAGAGAATCGGGACGCCACGACCGCTCAGCTCGGCAACGGCGGGATTGTCCAGATCGCGCCAGTCATGCGACAGGAACTGCGCCCCGGAACGGTCGAAATCGCTGAGCGAGGCCAGTTCGGCCCGGCTGTCATCGTCGAGCATCGGCCAGCTCTCTTTTTCGAAGCCACAAGCGACGAGACCGCGCGTCACCTCGGGCGCGGCGGCGGCCAGAGCCTTGACGGCGTGGGGGTTGAAGGACATGACCGCTACCGGCCCGTCATAGCCCTCGAGCAGGGCCGCGACACGGTCCTGCAACTCGCCGATCATCTTGCCCATGCGCCCATCCTGATCCTTGATCTCGATCAGCAGAGGCACCTGCCCGGCCACTTCGCGCAGCGTCTCTTCAAGGGTCGGAATCGCTTCGTCGCCATCATCCAGCCGAAGTTCCGCCAGATCCTCGGGGTCCATATCGGCGATAAAACCCTCATCGCCGCACATGCGGTTCAGATCGTAGTCATGGAACACCATCGGCGTGCCGTCTGCGGCTGGCTGAATATCCAGCTCGATGCCGTAACCCGCCTCGATCGCGGCGCGAAAAGCAGCCAGCGAGTTTTCGGGCACACCCTTTGAATGAAGCCCGCGATGGGCGATGGGCAGACGGGTAAAATCTGAATGAAGGGCCATTACACCACCTCGAAGATTGCCTCGATTTCCACGGCGACGCCACGCGGCAGCGCCGGCGCCGAAACGGCGGCGCGGGCATGGCGGCCCTTGTCGCCAAACACCTCGACCATCAGGTCGGAACACCCGTTCACCACCTCGGGCTGATCGCCAAAATCGGGGGTCGAGTTCACGAAGGCGGTCAGCTTGACCACCTGCGCCACCTTGTCCAGCGAGCCGAGCGCCGCGCGCGCCTGTGCCAGCAGCGCCAGACCGCAGCGCCGCGCCGCCGCCGCGCCGTCCTCGACGCTCAGACCGTCGCCGAGCTTGCCGGTGATGAGCCCGTCCGGCCCGGCGGAAATCTGGCCGGAAATGAACAGCAGATTGCCGACCTGCTGATAGGGGACGTAATTCGCCACGGGCGACAGCGCCTCGGGCAGCGTGATGTCGAGTTCGGTCAGGCGTGCATCAATGGACATAGGCGGCTCCGTCACAATTCGGGCCGATCCTAGGATGGATCGGCCCGCTTGTCGAAGCCCATTCTGCGCCGTGTTCAGCGCAGGGTTTTCAGCGCCCCGGCCCATCTGCCAAGCTCGGCGATCATCGTGTCGGCGCTTTCCTTCACGATGTCAGGGGCGTGGAACTTGTCGTCTTTCAGATGCTCGAACACCATCGGCACCGCGACCTGTTCGGTCAGCGGCACGACCTTCAGCGTTGTCAGCACCTCCTTCGCGGCTTGGGTCGATCGCATCCCCCCGGAAATCCCGCCATAAGACAGGAACCCTGCCGGTTTATAGGCCCACTCCAGAGCGAGATAGTCCACGGCGTTATAGAAGCTGGGCGGCGGCGCATAATTATATTCCGGCAGCACGAAGACGAAGGCGTCAGAGCCATCGACGATCTCCGCCCATTTCTTCGTGTGGCCCTTGGTATAGTTCTTCGCGCGGGGATGGTGCGGCTCATCCAGCAGGGGCAGACGCAGCTCGGCCAGATCGGATAGCACGACCTCGTCGAAGCTTCCCGGGTTGGCCTTGGCGTGATCGAAGAACCACTGGCCGACCGGCTCTCCGTTGCGGCCGGGGCGGGTGCTGGTGATGATGACATTCAGTTTCATGGTCAGACCTCTTCTCTTGTCCCGCCTGACCTAGGCACCATGCTGCAGCGCCGCAAGCCGGGGCGAAGCTTTCTGCCTTTAGTCCCCGGTTGCGGCGTAGTAATTGCGCATGAGGTGAATGAACGGTGGATGTGACATGACTCTTCTTTCGACACTCGGGGTGCTGCCGGCGCGCGATCCCAACGATTCGCAGCGCGCGGCGACACCGCTCGAACTCTTTTTCGATCTGATCAGCGTCATCGCAATCGCTTCGGTCACGGCCGGGCTGCATCACGCGATCAGCGCGGGCCACGGTGCCGAAATGCTGCCGCGCTTCATCTTCCTGTTCACCGCGATCTGGTGGGCGTGGATGAACTTCACCTGGTTCGCCTCCGCGTTCGATAATGACGGCCCGGTCTACCGCTAGTTGGTGATGGTCATCATGACCGGCGAGCTGATCTTCGCGGGGGGCGCAAATTATATCTTCGAGACGCTCGACCTGAGCTGGGGGATCGTCGGCTGGTGCGTGATGCGCCTCGGCATGGCGGCGCTCTGGTTGAGGGCAAGCGGCAATCCCGAATATCGCGTCACCTGCCAGCGCTACGCCATCGGCATTCTTCTGGCGCAGCTTGGTTGGGTGCTGATGTATCTGCTCGTACCGCCCAGCTCGGCCCTGTTCTTCGTCTTCGGGGTGATCGTCTTCCTGATCGAGTTCGCAGTCCCGGTATATGCCGAATCGCATCGCATGACGCCTTTCCACCGTCACCACATGATTGAGCGCTACGGGCTTCTTACCATCATCTCACTCGGCGAAATCATGCTGGCGGTCAGCCTCGGCTTCGGCATGCTGTTCGGAGAAGAGACGAATTTCGTCGCCGCGGGCACGGCGCTGTCGGCGATGGTCGTCGTTTTCGTGATGTTCTGGCTGTATTTCAGCGAGGAAGAACATCTCGTCAGCAGTGAGTTCTGGACCGTGTTGAAATGGGGTTATGGTCATGTCTTCATCTTCGGTGGCATTGCGGCACTTGGTGCCGGCATCGCCGCCGAGCTGGATCTGGCCGCGAATCACAGCGAGAACACGCTGGCCAGTGTTGCCTGGTGGATGGGCGTGCCGATGGCGATCACCTTCGTCATGCTTTGGCTGATCCGCGACCGGCATCACCGGCTGGGCGCGCGCGGCCTGGCGCTGCCCGTCATGGCGCTCGTCTCGCTGGTCGCGGCGGCGATGGGCCTGCCAAGCTGGGGTTTCGCGCTGATCGGCATCGCGGCGCTGATCTGGCGGGTGGACTTCGTTTCGAAGAAACCCGCGTCCATGCATGGGGATGCGGCGTAAAAAACCGGCGGCTGCCGGGCCCATTGGCCCGCATGCGGCGGCCAAACCGATCAGGCGACGAGCTGTTCGGCGCGGTGCAGATCGACGCTGACCAGCTGACTCACCCCCTGCTCGACCATGGTCACGCCGAACAGCCGGTCCATCCGCGCCATTGTAACCGCATGATGGGTGATGATGAGAAAGCGTGTCTCGGTGCGGCGGGTCATCTCATCGAGAAGATCGCAGAAACGGCTGACATTGGCGTCGTCGAGCGGCGCGTCCACCTCGTCGAGCACACAGATGGGCGCCGGATTGGCGAGGAACACCGCAAAGATCAGCGCCAGGGCCGTTAGCGTCTGTTCGCCGCCCGAAAGCAGGCTCAGCGTGGACAGCTTCTTGCCCGGCGGCTGGCACATGATCTCCAGCCCGGCCTCCAGAGGATCGTCGGATTCGACCAGAACCAGCTTGGCCTCGCCGCCGCCGAAGAGATGGGTGAAGAGCGTGGTGAAGTTGCCATTCACCGTGTCGAAGGCGGCCAGCAAGCGCTCGCGCCCCTCGCGGTTCAGGCTGGCGATCCCGGCGCGCAGCTTTCGGATCGCCTCTTCAAGATCCTCTTTCTCACCGGCCAGTTTCGCGCGTTCCTCTTCCAGCTCGCGCTTGTCCTCGTCGGCGCGCAGGTTGACGGCGCCGAGCGCGTCGCGGCTGGCGCGTAGCCGGGCGATCTGATCCTCGAGCCGGGCGGCGGGCGTGTCGGTGTCCGCCTCTCCGAGACTGTCCAGAAGCTGCTGCGGCGTCGATTCGGCATCTTCGAGGATCCGCGCGCGGGCGGCGGCTTCGGTGTCGCGGGCGGCTTCGGCGCGGGCCTCGCGGGCGGCGCGGGCCTCACGCGAGTCCGACGCGAGGCGCTCGGCATCGCGTTCCTCGACCTGCGCCTGCCGCAGCGCCGCGTCCCCCTCGGCCAGCGCCATGCGGGCCTTGTCCAGCCGGGCTTGTGCCCCCGCCTCGACCGCCTGCAAAGCGTCGCGCTTTTCGGCGAGCAGGGCCGGCTGTCTCTCGGCGTCGGTCAGCTCGGCCTGCGCGGCCTCCAGCCTGCCGTTCAGCTCGGCGGCGCGCGTTCCGGCCTCCTGAAGACGCAGTTTCCAGCCCGAGTCCTCCTTGGCGATCTCTTGGAGGCGGCGGGTGCGGGCATTGCCCTCGCGCCGCAGCTCGTCAAGAGCGCTGCGGCGTGTCATCGTCGCGATCCGTGCCGCCTCGACGCCGGTTTTCGCGGCCTCTACGGCATCGGCCGCCACCGCGCGATCCGGCAGCGCGGCCAGTTGCCGCTGCGCCTCGGCCAGACGGGCACGGGCATCGCTGGCATCCTCGCGGTGACGGGTCAGCTCGGCGCGCGCCGATTCCGCGCGAGACCGCGCCATCGCCAGATCGCTTTCCGCACGGGTCGCCGTGCGAGCTGCGTCGGAGACCGCGCGCTCGGCCTCGCGCCGCGCCTCGCGGGCGGCCTTTTCGGCACTGTTCACCTCGGCCAGACGGGCCTTCGCGGCGTCATGCGCGGAAACCGCCTCTGCCACGCGCGCGGATGCTGCTTCCGCCACGCCGCGCAGCTCGGTCAGACGGTTCACCTGCTCCAGATGCCGCGCGGCGCCCGACGACGCCTCGCCCGGCATGATCCGCATCCCGTCCCACCGCCACAGCCCGCCCTCGCGCGAGACAAGGCACTGGCCGGGACGCAGCGCCGGCTGCATGGCGTCGGCCTGCGCGGCATCCGCCACGCCGATCTGAGAGAGCCGTCGCGTCAGCAGTTCGGGCGCGGAAACCTGCGCGGCCAGAGCCTTGGTCCCGTCGGGCAGCGTCGCGCCCTCGTCATAGCCGGGCAACTCGACCCAGCCCGAGCCGTCCCTCGCCGGTCCCATGGTCAGATCGTCCCCAAGCGCCGCGCCCAGCGCGGCCTCATATCCCTTGGCCACGGAAACCTGATCGAGAAGCGTTCCGCCGTCGCCGGACCCGCGCGCGACCAGCTTTTCCAGCGCCGCCATTTCGGCCCTGAGCGCGCCAGCCTCGCCCTCGATCTCGGCACGTGCGGCGCGGGCCTCGGCCTCGGCGCTTTCGGCTGCGCTACGATCCGTTTCGGCATCGGCCAGGGCCTTTTCCGCGCTTTCCGCCAGCTGCACCGCCGAGTGTTGAGCGGCCTCCGCCGTTTTCAAGGACGCCTCCGCCTCGGCCCCTGCGGCATCCGCGCGGTCGGCGGTCGCTTCGGCCTCGGATGCGGCGCGTTCGGCCCGGTCGCGCATGGCGGTAAGGTCCGAGACCAGCCGTTCCGCCGACTGCGCCTGCGCAGCGAGCCGCGCCGATTCGTCGGTCAACTCGGCCAGCTTCGCCTCGACCTCGCGCAGGGCCTCGGCGGCCTCGTCGGCAGCTTTCGCGGCCCTGTCGAGCCTGTCGTCATGCCCTTGCCCGGCCTTGTCCAGCTCGCCCTTTTCCCAGGAGAGCCGCTCGACGACCTCGGCCGCATCCTTGTTCAGCCGGCCCTCCCGGTCGATATCCTTACCCAGCTGCGCCACACGACCCCGCAGCGTTTCGATGGCCGCCGCGGCACGCGCTTCGGCATCGTCGAGCGCTTCGCGGTCCACCGTCGCGCGCGACAGCAGCGCCGCCGCGACCTGTTCTTCCTCGCGCAATGGCGGCAATGCGGCCTCGGCGGCTTCGCGGCTCGCCGTTGCGCGTTTCGCCGCCGCCTCGGCTTCCGCCGCCGCTGTCACCGCCGCCCGAAGCGCCTCGGTCGCGGCTTCGCGGGCCTGATCCGCCTCGGCCCAGCGGCGATACAGCAACACGCCCTCGGCCTTGCGCAACGCTGCACCGATCTCGCGATATTTCGCCGCCGCGCGCGCCTGACGCGCCAGGGCCGCCGCCTGCGTGGCAAGCTGATCCAGCGTGTCGTCGACGCGGGTCAGGTTGTTCTCGGCCCCGTTCAGCTTCAGCTCTGCTTCGTGGCGGCGCGCGTAAAGGCCAGAGATCCCCGCCGCCTCTTCCAGGATCCGCCTGCGGGCCTTGGGCTTTGCGTTGATCAGCTCGGAGATCTGGCCCTGCCGCACAAGCGCCGGTGAATGCGCCCCGGTCGAGGCATCCGCAAACAGCATCTGCACATCGCGGGCGCGGGCCTCCTTGCCGTTGATCTTGTAGGCCGAGCCCGCGTCGCGCGTGATCCGCCGCACGATGTCGATCCCGTCCGCGTCGTTCACCGTTGCGGGGGCGAGCCTTTCGCGGTTGTCGATGGTCAGCGTCACCTCGGCATGCGCCCGCGCACCGCGCCGCGAGGTGCCCGCGAAGATCACATCCTCCATTCCGCCGCCGCGCATGGCACTCGGGCGGTTCTCACCCATGACCCATCGCAACGCTTCCAGCAGGTTCGACTTGCCGCATCCATTGGGTCCAACCACCCCGGTCAGCCCCTCGCGGATCAGCAGGTCTGTGGGATCGACGAAAGATTTGAAGCCGTTGAGTCTGAGGCGGTCGAATTTCACGTATACGGGTCCGGGAATCGCTGCGGGTTCCGGAGATTGTTCAATCCGCACCGCGCGAAGTCAACAAAAACCGCTATATATGGGGTCATGGCCCGGCTTATCCACAAGAAATTGCCGACGCCACAAGTCTTCGCGGCAGACGCAACTTTTCGCCAAGGAACGACGTTCCGCTTATCGTGAAACCCTGAAACAGCCTTTGCGAAACCGGGTGCTCCGCCCCCTAGCCACCCTGTCGAAAGCTGCTTACCTTTCCAGTCATGATCCCCGCGCTCACCCTCATTCTGGTCTTTCAGCTTGTCGGCGAGGTCGCCTCGCGCGGGCTCGGCCTGCCCCTGCCCGGCCCGGTGGTCGGGCTTGTGCTGGTGGTGCTGAGCTGCATGATCCGCCCGCCCCTTGCCGAAAAGCTGCGCCCGGTGGCGACGACTCTGCTTGGGCATCTTTCCCTGTTTTTTGTGCCCGCTGGCGTCGGGGTTGTGGCGCATCTGCCGGTCATCGCGGAACATGGGCTGGGCCTGGGACTGGCGCTGGCGCTCTCGACGGTGCTGGCGATCGCGGTGGGGGCGCTGACCTTTGCCGCCGTGGCCCGCCGGATCGGAGACAGCGATGAATGATCCCGCGCTGATCTGGTCCTATCTCGCCAGCCAGCCGCTTCTCTGGCTGACCGCGACGCTCGCCGCCTACTGGATCGGCGACAGCATTTTCCGAGCCGCCGACAAGTCGAGCCTGGCCAATCCGGTGCTGATTGCGGTGATTGTTCTGGCCGTCCTGCTGAGTCTGAGCGGCACCTCCTATCAGACCTATTTCGAAGGGGCCCAGTTCGTCCATTTCATGCTCGGCCCGGCGACTGTCTGCCTGGCGCTGCCGCTTTACGACAATCTCAAGCGGATCCGGCGCGCGCTTCTGCCGGTGCTGGCCGCACTTCTGGTCGGTTCTCTGACGGCGGTGATCTCGGCGCTTCTGATCGGACGGATCTTCGGGCTGGACCAGAACCTGCTGGCCTCGCTGGCGCCAAAATCCACCACCGCCCCGGTTGCCATCGGCATCGCCGAGCGGATCGGCGGGCAGCCGACGCTGACCGCTGTGATGGTGTTGCTGACCGGGATCTTCGGCGCCATCATCGTCACGCCGCTGCTGAACCTGCTGAAGGTCACCGACTGGCGGGCACGCGGATTCGCGGTCGGTGTCGCAGCGCATGGCATCGGCACGGCGCGCGCCTTTCAGGTCAACGAGACCGCCGGTGCCTTTGCCGGGATCGGCATGGGGCTGAATGCCGTGCTGACCGCCGTGATCGCGCCCCTGGTGCTGAGGCTTTTTGCATGACGCTCACCGTCACGGTTCACCAGAACATCTCCGAGATCCCTGCCGGGGACTGGGATGCCTCCGGCGCGGGACAGAACCCCTTCACCACCCACCGCTTTCTGTCGGCGCTCGAAGCGTCGGGATCGGTCGGCGGCCGCAGTGGATGGGTGCCCGCCCATCTGGCCGCGCGGGACGGCAACAGCCTGCGCGGGGTCGCGCCCTGCTATGTCAAGCTGCACAGCCAGGGAGAATATATCTTCGATCACGCCTGGGCCGATGCGTTTCAGCGCGCAGGGGGCCAGTATTATCCAAAGCTGCAATGCGCGGTGCCATTTACCCCGGTCACCGGGCCGCGGCTCATTTCCCCCGACGCTGAGGTGCAGACCGGACTGCTTAACGCGATGGCGCAGCTTTGCACGCAGAACAACCTGTCGGGCGCACATGTGACCTTCTGCACCGCGGCCGAGGCGAAGATCGGTGCCGAAGCCGGGTTCCTGCCCCGCGCGACACAGCAATTCCACTGGGTCAATGACGGTTACGCCGATTACGAGGCGTTTCTGGCGCAGCTTTCATCGCGCAAGCGCAAGAATCTCCGCAAGGAGCGGGCGCGCGCGCAGGATTTCGGCGGTATCATCCGCCAGCTGCGCGGCGATGAGATCCAACCGCATCACTGGGATGCGTTCTGGGCCTTCTATCAGGACACCGGCGCGCGGAAATGGGGCCGCCCCTATCTGACCCGTGCGTTCTTCGACCTCCTGCATGAGACGATGCGCAACGACTGCCTGATGGTGCTGGCCGAGATCGACGGCCAGCCGATCGCCGGCGCGCTGAACCTGATCGGGCCGGAGGCGATCTATGGTCGCTATTGGGGTGCGATCGAGGAACATCCCTTCCTGCATTTCGAGATGTGCTATCATCAGGCCATCGACTTCGCGATCGCCAACGGGCTGTCCCGCGTCGAGGCGGGCGCACAGGGCGAGCACAAGCTGGCGCGAGGCTATCTGCCAACACAGACACACTCGTTGCACTGGGTGGCCGATGCTGGTTTTCGCACAGCGCTCGAAGATTATCTGGAGCGCGAGCGCCACGCGATGGACGAAGAAATCGAGTTTCTCCGCGACTGGGGCCCCTTCCGCCGCGGCGGACAGGACCAAAGCGGCGACTAGACCCCGGCTTCGTCCAGCAACCCGTCCATCACGCCCGCCAGACGATCTGCCCATTCCGCCTGACCGGCTTCATCCTCGATCAGATCGTTGCGGACCTCGATCAGCACATTGGGGCGACCATGCGCAAGCGCGTGCCGATCGACCGAGTCGCCGCTCAGATGGCCGGAATAGGGTTCGTTATCGCCGGTTTCCCATCCCTGAGCGCGGCAGCGTTCGATCAGCATTTGCGACAGTCCCGGGTCGTCGTGCGAATAGAGGATCGCCACCTCCCATGGCCGGGGCGGGCGGGCGCGCAGCTGAGGCGTGAAGCTGTGAATGGCGCAGATCGCGCGCTGCGGGTGTTGCGCCGCAGCCTGATCCAAAGCGGCGTGATAGGGCCGATACAACCTGTCCAGCCGACGCTGCTTTTCCGCAGCATCGGCCTCGCGATTGGCCGGGATCACCGTCCCGTCGTAAAGCCGCATCAGCAGGGTCGGGTCGTCCTCGCCGCGATTGGGATCGATGACCAGCCGCGAGAAATCGGAGCCGACCACCTGCGCGCCGATCAACGCACCCAGATGCCGCGCCAGCCCGGCCGCACCGACATCGAATGCGATGTGGCGCGCCATATCCGCCGCCGCTATTCCCAGATCGCCGCCATTCAGCCACTCGGGCACGCGGTTCGTCGCGTGATCGCAGGTGATCAGCCAGCGGCTTGTGCGATCCGCGCCCTCTGTCCAGAATGCCTCGTGGCGCAAGCTCGTGTCATCTTTCATACACGCCCCATACGTGAATTCTTCACGCTCTGCCAGTTGTCGCCGCCGTCGCTTTCCGTCATGATAGCGGAAACATTTTTCGGAGGATTTCATGAGACGCCACCGCAACATCAAGATCGTCGCGACGCTCGGTCCGTCATCTTCCGATTATGACATGATCCGCGCATTGTTCGACGCTGGTGCAGATGTGTTTCGACTGAACATGAGCCATGGCGACCATGCCGATCACAAGGCACGCCACGACATCATCCGCCAGATCGAGAAGGACACCGGTCGACCGATCGCCATCCTCGCCGATCTACAGGGGCCGAAGCTGCGCGTGGGCGTCTTTGCCGCCGGAGAGCACGATCTGGAGGAAGGGCAGAGCTTCCGCTTCGATCTGGACGAGGCCGAGGGCGATGCGAGCCGCGTCCAGCTTCCTCATCCCGAGATCTTCGCCGCGCTCGAACCCGGCTCCGAATTGCTGGTCAATGACGGCAAGATTCGCCTCAAGGTCGAGGATTGCGGCAAGGGTTTTGCCAATTGCACGGTCAGCGTCGGTGGCACCATCTCGAACCGCAAGGGCGTGAATGTGCCCGATGTGGTCCTGCCTCTGGCCGCGCTGTCCGAAAAGGACCGCGACGATCTGGAATTCGCCTGCGAGCTCGGCGTCGACTGGTTGGCCCTGTCCTTCGTGCAGCGCGCCGAGGATGTGCGCGAGGCACGCCAGCTCGCCCGCGGCCGGGCGGCGGTGCTGTCTAAGATCGAGAAGCCTTCTGCGGTGCGCGCTTTTCCCGAGATCCTGCAGGCCTCTGACGGGATCATGGTCGCGCGGGGCGATCTGGGCGTCGAGCTGCCCGTGCAATCCGTGCCGCCGATCCAGAAGCGTCTCGTGCGCCAGTGCCGCGCCGCCGCCAAGCCGGTGATCGTGGCGACGCAAATGCTCGAATCGATGATCGAGAGCCCGGTGCCGACCCGCGCCGAGGTCTCGGATGTGGCCAATGCGATCTATGAGGGCGCGGATGCGGTGATGCTGTCTGCGGAATCCGCCGCCGGGGATTACCCGGTCGAGGCGGTGACCACGATGGATCACGTCGCCCGCTCGGTCGAAAGCGACCCCAATTATCGCGAGGTCATCGAGGCATCTCGCAAGGCCGATCGCAACACCGTCGCCGACGGCATCGTCGCCGCCGCGCGCGAGATCGCCGAGACGACCGATATTTCAGCGATCTGCGCTCATACCCAGTCCGGCACCACGGTCAGCCTTGTCGCGCGCGAGCGGCCCCGCGTGCCGATCCTGGCCCTGTCCCCGATCCCGACCGTTCTGCGCCGGCTCTGCCTGACCTGGGGCACGCATTGCGTCGCCACCGTGCCGCTGAACCGCTTCCGCGAGGCGGTGATCAGCGGGGTAAAGATCGCCCGCGAATTCGGCTTTGCCAATGAAAAGCAGCAGATCGTCATTACCGCAGGTGTCCCGTTCAACGTCGCAGGCACCACCAATATCCTGCGCGTCGCAAGCTGCGATGAGGACTTGCTGAACCGCGCCGAAGCGGACTAAAACACGGGCCGGTTTTCTGGAGACTGGCTCATGGCTGATATTTTCCTGCTGCTCGGCACGGCGCTTTGCATCCTCTCGGTGATTGCGGCGATCATTTCCGTGATCGGGCTGCGCCCTCCGCGCGGTGCCGCGATCCTGTTCGTGCTCGGGCTGATCGTCTTGATCGCGCTCGCCGTGATCGAACCGGGCAGCGTCGGCTTCCAGCAACTCGGCGGCGCCTGGAACCGGGTTTTCGGCTGATCTTGCTTGCAATTTCGCGCCGTGACCCGTATAGCGGCGCCTTCAATCCCGCGTGGCCGGCCGATATGGCATTGCCGAGTCGCGCGTAAACCTCTGACAAGGAGAGCAAAATGCCGAAGATGAAGACGAAAGCGGCCGCCAAGAAGCGGTTCCTCATGACAGCCTCTGGCAAGGTCAAGTCGGCGCAGGCTGGCAAGCGCCACGGCATGATCAAGCGCACCAAGAAATTCATTCGCGATGCGCGCGGCACCACCGTCCTCTGCGACGCGGATGCCAAGATCGTCAAGAAATACATGCCCTATAACCGCTGATCGGAGGACTGAGACATGGCACGCGTTAAATCCGGCAAGGTGACTCACGCCCGTCACAAGAAGGTCCTGGACAAGGCCAAGGGCTATTACGGCAACCGTTCGCGCAATTTCCGCACCGCGACCCAGGCCGTCGACAAGGCCAACCAGTATGCGACCCGCGACCGCAAGAACCGCAAGCGCAATTTCCGTGCGCTGTGGATCCAGCGGATCAACGCAGCGGTCCGCGCAGTGGATGCCGACATGACCTATTCGCGCTTCATCAACGCGCTGACCAAGGCCGGGATCGAGGTGGACCGCAAGGTGCTGGCCGATCTGGCCGTGCACGAACCCGAGGCGTTCGGCGCGATCGTCGAAAAGGCGAAAGCCGCCGCCTGATCCTCAGGCAAGGCTTGACGAAGAAGCCCGCGCCGCCCGCGCGGGCTTTTTGCATGTCAGCCCGTTTCAGGTAAAGAAATCAGCCCCGGAACCGCCTGACCGACGCGCCCATCCCGCGCAAAGCCGGCCCAAAGCCTGCGCAGCGGCGCACCGGCGCGGGTCAGTCCGTCCAGCGTCATCTGTGTCGGCAGAAGCGGCGTGCCGAGCCACTCGGGCGCCGGGAACAGCAACGGCAATTCAGAGAGATGCGCCCGCCCGAATGCGCCTCCGTCCCAGTCGATGACAAAGCGCGTCGCACTGCCCCCTGCCGCGAGATGGCGCCGGGCAAAGCGCCGCGCCGGTCCTCCGTAAAGCCGCGCGGTCAGCGCCGAGACCGCAAGCCGCCGCGCCGGATCGGCCAGCCGTCCGAGAAGCCGCCCGGAGGGCGGCAGAAACAGCGCGGCCTCGTCGCGCGTATGCCCGATCATGACCGGAATCTGCGGCGCGACACGCGCCTGTGCCTCGTCCAGAGACGCCTCGTCGGGAAAGGGCGCAGCACCGAATTCCGGCCCGAACGGCATCTGGCCGGCCAGACCGAAGCGCCGCGCGGCCCGCTGCACCTGCTGCTGACGCGCAAGCAGTTCGGCCACCGGCAGATCCGGCGACAGCCCCGAAGCCGATGCTCGCATCGCCGCACGCATCCGCCCGGCACCGAGCGAAAGCGCCAGAGGCGCGCTCTGGATGATAACGCGGTGAAACAGCCCTGCCGCATCGGGCGCCACCATCAGCCGTGCGGCGAGGTCTCCGCCCGAGGATTGCCCGAACAGCGTGACGTTGCCGGGATCTCCCCCGAAGGCAGAGACATTCTCTGCGATCCATCTAAGCGCTGCGATCACGTCAAAAGCGCCGAGATTGGCAGGCCGCCCCTCCCCTGACAACCAGCCAAAGAGGCCCAGCCGATAGCCGACCGCAACGACCACCACGCGCTGCTCGGCCACAAGCGCCGTCGAATCGAAGACGCGCATATCGGCTGCGCCGGATTCGTAGCTGCCGCCGTGCAGCCAGACCATCACCGGCAGATGATCCCCGTCATCTGGCGCGGTTATCGACAATTCAAGACAGTTTTCGTCCACTCTCAGCCCTGCAAAAGCATCGGGCAGGGCCGCCTCGAGGCGAGGGATCGGAAGTTGCGGACAGGCCGGGGCCGGCCGCGCCGCCACGATTTCGCGCGGCGCGCGCGGGCGCGGCATCTGCCAGCGCTCCGCCTCGGCATAGGCAATGCCCCGCGCCCGCAACAGGCCATTCCCGATCCGGCAGCGCAGCCTCCCAGCCGGAATTTCGCGGATCACGCAGCGAGAGGTTTCCGCGCCACCGCCGGGATCACGTGATGTCGTCTGTCTGTCTGTCACCGGAGAAATCGAGCCTGCGTCAACCTGTCGGTAAGGATTCCGCGCTAGGGAGACGATATGCAAGAGCGAGACGAGGCGATATGAACATCACCGTGCAGGAAGACGCCGACCAGATCCTGATCTGCATGGCAGAGCGACGGCTTGATGCGGCGATCGCGGGCCAGTTCAAGGACAAGGTCCGCCCGCATGTGGCGGCGAACGGGCCGGATGTCCTGCTGGATCTCGCAGCGGTAGAGTTTCTGGACAGCTCTGGCCTCGGCGCGGTGATCGCGCTGAAAAAAGCACTGCCTGCCGGGCGGAAGATGATGCTGCGCGGGCTGACGCCGAATGTGGAACGCGTGTTTCGACTGACCCGGATGGATCAGGTCTTCGACATCCTTCCCGCGGCAGAAGGCGGGGGCGCATGATCCTGGGACATGGTCAGCCGCTCGGTCCTGGCGCCACCCCGGCCTCGCGCAGCCAGGCCATGTTCAGCCGCGGTTTTCGGGCACGGCCTGCTGCGGTCCGCGAGACGCTTATCGCGATGAGCGACCGGCTCGGGCCGCATATCTCGACCGATCTCATGGGCCGCAGCGAGCTGGTTCTGGCCGAGCTTTTGAACAATGTGGCGCAGCATGGCCGTGCCGCATATCACGACTCGGAACCACTGGTGCATGTCAGCGTCGTTGCCCGGGCAGAGGGGCTGGCCTGTTCGGTCAGCGACAATGGCGGGCTGCTGCCCGGCGCCTGCCTTTCGTCCGAGGCACCCGAACCGGCCAGCTTTCCGGAGGGTGGGTTCGGCTGGTTCCTGATCGGCCACCTGACGCAGTCGCTGGTGTATTTCCGCGAAAATGGACGGAATTTCGTGGCGTTCACCGTTCCGGCCGACCCAACCGCAACGCCGAAGCCCAACTCGCCGGCCGACTGAGCCTTTGACGACCGCGCGCCTGCTGCCGGTTGAGCACCCCGAGCCGGGCGCCGCGCGGAAACCCACTGCCTGCCGGCATGTGATACCGCGCAAGAAACATTGTCTGCGCCCGCTTGGCGCGTAACATATCAGGCACGACCGTTGACTCTGCCCCTCGGATGCCGCCTTCACCCTCGCGTCACGCTTCCTTGCGAAACCATTCTCCGGGCGATATATCTCCGCCTTCGACAGATCTTCGCCTTCAGCGACGCGGGGGACGCATGACACTACCGACGCCCTATTATCTCATGGATATGGCAGCGCTGCGCCGGAACATGGAGATCGTCGCGAAGCTGCGCGAGGCCTCGGGCGCGAAGGCTCTGCTGGCGCTGAAATGTTTTGCCACCTGGTCGGCTTTCGATCTGATGCGGGGCTATATGGACGGCACGACGTCTTCCTCGCTGTTCGAGCTGCGGCTGGGACGTGAGAAATTCGGCAAGGAAACCCACGCCTATTCCGTCGCATGGTCGGATCACGAGATCGACGAGGCGATCGGTTATGCCGACAAGATCATCTTCAATTCGCTGACCCAGCTCGACCGTTTTGCCGACAAAGCCGGCCATATCGAACGCGGGCTGCGACTGAACCCGCGCTTCTCGACCTCTGGCTTCGATCTGGCGGACCCTGCCCGCCCCTTCTCTCGGCTCGGGGAATGGGACATGGCACGGCTGGAACAGGCCGAGGGGCGCATTTCCGGCGTGATGATCCACTATAACTGCGAGAATGACGATTTCGATCTGTTCTCGACCCAGCTCGACCGGATCGAGCGGGAGTTCGGCGATTTCCTGAAGCGGCTCGATTGGGTCTCGCTTGGCGGCGGCATCCATTTCACCGGCGAGGATTACCCTCTGGACCGGCTGGCCGACCGGCTGAAAGCCTTCAGCGACAGCCTCGGCGTGCAGGTCTATCTGGAACCGGGCGAGGCCAGCATCACCCGCTCGGCCAGCCTGGAAGTCAGCGTTCTGGACATCATCGATAACGGCAAGAAGGTCGCCATCGTCGATTCCAGCATCGAGGCGCATATGCTCGACCTGCTGATCTATCGCGAGACGGCAAAGCTGCCCATGACCGGCAGCCACGCCTATCAGATCGCCGGCAAAACCTGCCTGGCAGGCGATATTTTCGGCGACGCGCAGTTCGATCGACCTCTGGAAATCGGCGATCGGATCAGCATCGCCGATGCCGCGGGCTATACGATGGTGAAGAAGAACTGGTTCAACGGGGTGAACATGCCCACCATCGCCATTCGCGACGAAGACGGAACGATCCGGCTCGTCCGCGACTTCACCTATGACGATTACCGGGACAGCCTGTCCTGACACCGAAGGGGGAAATGTTGACCAAGAACCTTCTCATCATCGGCGCCGGCGGCGTCGCCCGCGTGACCGCGCACAAGGCCGCGCAATGGGCGGGCGAGTTCGGCACGCTTCATATCGCCTCGCGCACCCGCTCCAAGGCGGACGACATCGTCGCCTCGCTGCGCGAAAAAGGTCACGAGATGGATTTCGCCAGCCACGAGATCGACGCGATGAACTCTGAGGCGGTGGCCGATCTGATCCGCGAAACCGAGGCCGCGATATGCATCAATGTCGGTTCCGCCTTCATCAACATGACTGTCCTTCAGGCCTGTATCGACACGCAATGCGCCTATATCGACACCGCCATTCACGAAGAGCCGGACAAGATCTGCGAGACCCCGCCCTGGTATGGCAATTACGAATGGAAGCGGCGCGATGCGGTCGCGAAAGCCGGCATGACCGCCGTGCTTGGCGCGGGCTTCGATCCGGGTGTCGTGAATGCCTATGCCAAGCTCGCTGAGGAGGAATATTTCGACGAGATCACCTCGATCGACATCGTCGACATCAATGCCGGCAGCCACGGACGTTATTTCGCCACGAATTTCGACCCGGAAATCAATTTCCGTGAATTCACCGGCACGGTCTATTCCTGGCAGGACGGCGCCTGGCAGGAAAACAAGATGTTCGAGGTCGGGCGCGAATGGGATCTGCCTGTCGTCGGCAAGCAGACCGCCTATCTGTCGGGCCATGACGAGGTGCACAGCCTCTCGGCGCGCTACGCAGATGCCGATGTGCGTTTCTGGATGGGGTTCGGCGCGCATTACATCAACGTGTTCACCGTGCTGAAATCGCTCGGCCTGCTGTCGGAACAGCCCGTGACAACCGCCGAGGGACAGGAGGTCGTGCCGCTCAAGGTGGTCAAGGCCGTGCTGCCCGATCCGTCCAGCCTCGCTCCGGATTATACGGGCAAGACCTGCATCGGGGATCTGGTCAAGGGCAAGCGCGACGGGAAGGAGGCCGAGGTGTTCATCTATAATGTCTCGGATCATAAGGACGCGTATAATGAGGTCGGCAGTCAGGGCATCAGCTATACCGCTGGCGTCCCGCCGGTTGCGGCGGCGATCCTGATCGCCCGCGGGGATTGGGATGTGAAGCGCATGGCCAATGTCGAAGACCTGCCTGCCCGCCCCTTCCTCGAACTTCTGGGCGAGATGGGGCTGCCCTCGCGAGTGATCGACGCTGAGGGCGATCATCCGATCTGAGGCATATCTGTCTGAGGTTTAACATAAATCGACCGCATTATCTTGACGCGGCGCGGAACCCTTCGCGCCGCGTCCGGCGTTAGGGTTGGCCAGTAACTTGTCCAGACGGAGTCTTACATGCCGCGCAAGCCGCACTACGCGACCGAATATCGCTTCCCATCCGCCGAGAAAACGGAAGCTCAAACGCGCGGAGTGCCGGGTTGGGCGGTGGTCGGGATCTTCCTGATCCTGCTTTTCAACTTCATCACCTCTGCCGCGGCCTTCCTGATGCCGGTGACGTTGGGCATCCTTCTGTTCTTCGTCTTCGTCCCCTTCCGCAGAATGCTGGGCAAGATCGGGCTCGGGGCCGGGATATCCGCGGCGATCGTCACTATCGGCATGGTCGTGGTGGTCGGGGTTCTCGGCTTTTTCATATCGGGACCGATCAGCGATATCGTCGAGGACAGCCCCCGCATCACGCAGCGCCTTGAGGATCGGGTCGGCACGCTGCGCGAAAGCATGCGGCCGCTTGAAGAGGCTGCGGCGAAGATCGACGAGGTGACGAATGGCGATGAAGCCACCGACGCCGCGGAAAACACCGGCGAAGAAACCACGCCGCCCCCGGTCGCCCCGCCCGGCGAGGCATCGACGGCAGCCAGCACCGTAGTCGAAGCCAGCGCCGAGGAGGAGGGCGAAGGCAGCAATCAGGAAATTACAGTCAATGTCGACACGGAAGAGGCCTCGACACTGCAAACGATGGCATCGGCCGGACCGGCCGTCGCCGGCCAGATCGTGTTCACCCTTTTCCTGCTGTTCTTTTTGCTGGCATCGGGCGACCTGCTTTACCTGAAAGTCGTGCAGAGTTTCGATTCACTGCGCGACAAGCGTGCGGCCTATATGGCGATGCGCGAGATCGAATCCGCGCTGGGCTCGTATCTGGGCGCGATCACGATCATCAATGCCGGTCTCGGGGTTTGCATCGGGCTGGCCATGTGGTTCTGGGAAATGCCCCAGCCGATGCTGTGGGGCGTCGCGGCGTTCATCCTGAACTTCATCCCCTATCTGGGCGCGGTCAGCGGTGTGGCGGCAGCCTTCGTCGTGGCGCTGATAAGCTTTGACGACATCTATACCCCGCTGATGGTGGCGGCGAGCTATTTCGGCTTCACCGCGCTTGAAGGGCAGCTCATCACCCCCTATTTCGTCTCGCGTCGCCTGCAACTGAACACGGTGGTCGTGTTTACCACGGTCGCGCTCTGGGCCTGGCTGTGGTCGGTGCTGGGCATGGTTGTCGCCGTGCCGATGCTGGTCGTGCTGAAGGTGATCGCCGACCATATTCCGGGACTGGAAAAGCTGGGCAACTTCCTGGCGGGCGAAGCGCCGCCGGCACTCGAGGATGAGGACGAGGAAGAGGCACGCGATCTGGTCGAGGCCGGAGATGGCGCCGAGACCCGTGAAGAGGCGCGGCGCGACACCGCCGAGGTCGTGGCCGAAGACGAAGCACGGGCCTGACGCCAGAGGGTCTGCGCTGCGCGAACCGCGCGCCGCTGACCCAGCGTCAAATCAACCTATCCATAGACAGTACGCCGCCAAAAGCGTAAACCGTCCCAATTCGACAGAGGTGTTGGATGGAACTGCGAACGGCGAAATTCATGATTGGGCAGGTGGTGCGGCACAGGCTGCACCCGTTCCGCGGGGTGGTCTTTGACATCGACCCGAAATTCGCCAACTCGGACGAGTGGTACGAGTCGATTCCCGAGGATAGCCGCCCGAGTAAGGATCAGCCCTTCTATCATCTCTATGCCGAGACAGAGGCGACCTATTATGTCGCCTATGTGTCCGAGCAGAACCTGGTGCCTGACAGTTCGGGCGAGCCGGTCGAACACCCCGAGCTGGACGATATTTTCGGCGAGTTCGAGGATGGGTATTATCCGCTTCAGGCAGCGCTGAACTAGGCTCTGCGGA
This sequence comes from Paracoccus sediminicola, assembly GCF_027912835.1. NCBI lineage: Bacteria > Pseudomonadati > Pseudomonadota > Alphaproteobacteria > Rhodobacterales > Paracoccaceae > Paracoccus > Paracoccus sediminicola. The sequence goes on along the minus strand of NZ_CP115768.1, from coordinate 250,492 downwards.
CGCCTGCGCGACGCTTTGGCCTCATGACACGCACCGCCTCTGCCCTGATCTCGGTCGACGATCTTATCTCTGCCGGTCTCGCCGACATGGCGGATAGGGACCGCCTCGACCGGGTCGAGCAGGACTTCCGCATCCGCATCACCCCGCCGATGCAGCAGGCGAGCCCCGGCATCGCCGCGCAATTCGTTCCCGATCCGCGCGAATTGCAGACCCGCCCCGAAGAACTGGCCGACCCGATCGGTGACGCGGCGCATAGCCCGGTCGCCGGCCTGACCCATCGCTATCCCGACCGGGTGATCCTGCATGTCACCCAAAGCTGCGATGTCTACTGCCGCTTCTGTTTCCGGCGCGAGGTGGTCGGCGCCGCCGGTCCCCTGCCCCACGCAAAGTTGGATGCCGCACTGAATTACATCGCCGCGCATCCTGCGATCCGCGAGGTCATCCTTACCGGCGGCGATCCGATGACGCTTTCGCCCCGGCGACTCGATGAGGTGCTGACCCGGCTGAGCGCGATGCCCCATGTCGAAATCATCCGGTTTCACAGCCGCGTTCCGGTCGTCGCGCCGCAACGCATCGCGCCCTTGCTGCCCGTGCTGCGCGGTCGGCGGGCGATCTTTGTGGTGATCCACAGCAATCATCCCGACGAGCTGACGCCCGAGGCGCGGGAAGCGATCACCGCGCTGGCCGATGCCGGGATTGCGCTTCTTTCTCAGACGGTGCTGCTGCGCGGTGTGAACGACGATGCGGCGCTGCTCGCCCGTCTGTTCCGCGCGCTGACCGCGCTTCGCGTCACACCCTATTATCTGCATCACTGTGATCTGGCACGAGGGACGGGCCATTTCCGCACGACCATAGACGAAGGTCTGGCCATCGTTGAGCAATTGCGCGGGCATCTCTCGGGGGTTGCCATTCCCAGCTATGTGCTCGATCTGCCGGGCGGTCACGGCAAGGTGCCGCTCGATTCCTCGGCGGTGATGCGGGACGGGCCGGGACGCTGGAAGATCCGCGACTGGCAGGGCCGCATCCACGAATATCACGACATCAGCCGCGCCTGATCGCGCGCAACAGGAAAGGCGCCGGGGCGGAACCGCCGGCGCCTTTCGGAATGATGGTGGGTGATAACGGATTTGAACCGCTGACATCTTCGATGTGAACGAAGCGCTCTACCGCTGAGCTAATCACCCGTGGGGGGCTAGATAGCCGCCGCCACCGTGCTGCGCAAGGGGTTTCAGCCCCATTGGCGGCACAGAATCAAGAGGCGCGGATTACGCCGCGCCTCTTGCTTTTCAGCGATCAATGCGCGGTCGGCGCCGCACCTCTATGGCCATCGCGCGCGGCAGCCTGGCGGGCGGCTTCGGCAGCTTCCTCGGCAGCCTCGTCCCACTCCACCGGATCGGGCATCCGAACCAGCGCGTGGCGCAGCACCTCTCGAACATTCGACACCGGAATGATCTCCAGCCCCTCTTTCACATTGTCAGGGATCTCGGCGAGATCCTTGGCATTGTCCTCGGGGATCAGCACAGTCTTGATGCCGCCCCGCAGCGCTGCAAGAAGCTTTTCCTTCAGCCCGCCAATGGCAAGCGCATTCCCGCGCAGCGTCACCTCGCCGGTCATGGCGATATCCTTGCGCACCGGGATGCCGGTCATCACCGACACGACCGAAGTCACCATCGCCAGACCCGCAGACGGACCATCCTTTGGCGTCGCGCCCTCGGGCACGTGGACATGGATGTCGCGCTTGTCGAATTCCGGCGGCTTGATGCCAAGCTCCGGCGCGACCGAGCGCACGAAGGAGGACGCCGCGTCGATGGATTCCTTCATCACATCGCCGAGTTTCCCCGTTGTCTTCATGCGCCCCTTGCCCGGCAGGCGAAGCGCTTCGATCTGCAACAGATCCCCGCCGACAGAGGTCCATGCCAGCCCGGTGACGACCCCGACCTGATCCTCTTTCTCGGCCAGACCATAGCGGTGACGGCGAACGCCGAGATATTCCTCGACCTTCTCGGGGCCGACCTCGACGGTCTTGGTCCCACCCTTGAGGATCTCGGTCACGGCCTTCCGCGCCAGTTTCGCAATCTCGCGTTCCAGCGAGCGCACCCCGGCTTCCCGCGTGTAATAGCGGATGACATGGGTCAGCGCGTCGTCAGAAACCGAGAATTCGCCCTTGCGCAGCCCGTTCGCCTTGATCTGCTTCGGCAGCAGATGCTGGCGCGCGATCTCGCGCTTTTCATCCTCGGTATAGCCAGCGAGCGGGATAATCTCCATCCGGTCAAGAAGCGGTCCGGGCATGTTGTAGCTGTTGGCCGTGGTCAGGAACATCACGTTCGACAGATCGTATTCCACTTCCAGATAGTGGTCCACGAAGGTCGAGTTCTGTTCCGGGTCCAGAACCTCCAGCATCGCGCTTGCCGGGTCGCCACGGAAATCCTGCCCCATCTTGTCGATTTCATCGAGCAGGATGAGCGGGTTCGTGGTCTTGGCTTTCTTCAGCGCCTGGATGATCTTGCCGGGCATGGACCCGATATAGGTCCGACGGTGGCCACGGATCTCGGATTCGTCGCGCACGCCGCCAAGCGAGATGCGGATGAATTCGCGCCCCGTCGCCTTGGCTACGGACCGGCCAAGCGAGGTCTTACCCACGCCGGGCGGGCCGACAAGGCACATGATCGGGCCTTTCAGCTTGGTCGAGCGATTCTGCACCGCCAGATATTCGACGATCCGTTCCTTGACCTTCTCCAGACCATAGTGATCCGCGTCCAGAACCTCCTCAGCCTTGCCGAGATTTTTCTTGGTGCGCGATTTCACGCCCCATGGCAGCGCCAGAAGCCAGTCCAGATAGTTCCGGCTGACCGTCGCTTCGGCCGACATCGGGGACATGGATTTCAGCTTTTTCAGCTCGGCCTCGGCCTTTTCGCGGGCTTCCTTGCTGAATTTGGTCTCTTCGATCTTCTGCTCCAGCTCGGCGAGCTCGTCCGAACCCTCCTCGCCATCGCCGAGTTCCTTCTGAATCGCCTTCATCTGCTCATTCAGATAGTACTCGCGCTGCGTCTTCTCCATCTGGGTTTTGACGCGCGACTTGATCTTCTTCTCGACCTGAAGAACCGACATTTCGCCCTGCATCAGGCCATAGACCTTTTCCAGCCGCTCGGCCACGACGAGGGTTTCAAGCAGTTCCTGCTTGCGGTCGATCTCGATCCCGAGATGGCCGGCCACCAGATCGGCCAGACGCTCGGCCTCGGTGGTTTCGGCGACGGTGGACACGACTTCGTCGGGGATGTTCTTGCGGATCTTGACGTATTTCTCGAATTCTTCGGCAACCGCCTTGGTCAGCGCGAGAACGGTGTCCTCATCGCCCTGCTCTTCGATGAGAGGGGTCGCCTCGGCCTCGAAATAATCTTCGTTATCGAGGAAATCAGTGATTTCCACGCGGCGCTGACCCTCGACAAGCACTTTGACGGTGCCATCGGGAAGTTTCAGCAATTGCAACACATTGGCAAGCACGCCGATCCGATAGATGCCGTCCGCGTCGGGTTCATCGACGGCGGCATCCTTCTGGGTCGCCAGCAGGATCGGCCGATCCTCTGCCATGACCGCTTCGAGCGCGCGCACGGATTTGTCACGGCCCACAAAGAGCGGCACGACCATGTGCGGAAACGCAACGATGTCGCGCAGCGGCAGCACGGGATGCGAATGATTAAGTTCGGTCATGTTCTTCCTTTCAAGCCCGAGGGCGCGCGTCCCAATATCGGCAACACGGACCCCCTGCACAGGCTAAATCTAGGGTGCCGGAGGCGTTCGTTCAATGGCGCAGAGCCGCCGCGCAGCATTGTGAACCTCGTTCGCAAAAGGGCCCGGCGCAGCAGCGTCGGGCCCTTTCACCTCTCGTTCAGCCAGGATCACTCCTCGCCATTGGTCTCCGGCAGATCGGCGATGGCGCTTTCATCCATCGTCTCGGGCGCCACGGTCACGTCATCCGACGCCATGACATCCTCGGCCGGCGCTTCCAGAGCGGCCGCGGCCTCTGCCTCGGCACGGCGGGCCTCGATCACCTCGTTGTCGCGGTCGGTGGCGATCTTCTTGAGACGCATCGTCGCCCCGCCGGTCCCTGCCGGGATCAGGCGGCCCACGATGACGTTTTCCTTCAGACCGACCAGCTTGTCGCGCTTGCCCTGAACCGCCGCCTCGGTAAGGACGCGGGTGGTCTCCTGGAACGACGCCGCCGAGATGAAGCTGCGGGTTTGCAGCGACGCCTTGGTGATGCCCAGCAGAACCGGCTCGCCCACGGCGGGCTTGCCGCCCTTGGCTTCGATCTTGGCGTTTTCTTCCTCGAACTCGTCGCGCTCGACATGCTCGCCCTTCAGCAGCGTGGTGTCGCCGCTGTCCAGGATCTCGATCTTCTGAAGCATCTGGCGAACGATCACCTCGATATGCTTGTCGTTGATCTTCACGCCCTGCAGACGATAGACGTCCTGCACCTCGTCGATGAGGTAATCGGCCAGGGCCTCGATGCCCATGATCCGCAGGATGTCATGCGGGGCCGGGTTCCCGTCCATGATATACTCACCCTTCTGTACGAAGTCGCCTTCCTGCACCGGGATGTGCTTGCCTTTCGGCACCATGTATTCGACGGGATCGGCCCCCTCTTCCGCTGGCTCGATCGAGATGCGGCGCTTGTTCTTGTAGTCCTTGCCGAAGCGCACATAGCCGTCGATCTCGGCGATGATCGCGTGATCCTTGGGACGACGGGCTTCGAACAGTTCCGCCACGCGGGGAAGACCCCCGGTGATGTCCTTGGTCTTGGCACCTTCGCGCGGGATCCGCGCCACCACGTCACCGGCCTTGATCTCCTGCCCGTCTTCGACCGAGAGGATCGCATCCACCGACATCGGATAGGTCACCGGGTTGCCTGCGTCATTGCGGATCGGCTCACCATCCTCGCCGACGATGAGGATCTCGGGCTTCAGATCGCCACCTTTCGGGGTCGAGCGCCAGTCGGTCACGATCTTCTGGGTCATGCCGGTGGCATCGTCGGTATCGTCGCGGACCGACAGGCCCGATACGAGATCGACGAATTTCGCCACGCCCGGCTTCTCGGCGATGATCGGCAGGGTATAGGGATCCCATTCGAACAGCTTTTGTCCGCGGATGACCTCGTCACCTTCCTTCACCATCAGCTTCGAGCCATAGAACAGCTTATGGGTCGAGACCGGCTCGCCCTGCTTGTTCAGGATGGTCAGGCTCATGTTGCGGGCCATCACGATCTGCTCACCCATATCGTTGGTGATGATCGCCTCGTTCTCGAAGGACACGGTGCCTTCCTGGTTCGCGGCCATGAAGGACTGCTGACCACCCTGCGCAACGCCGCCGATGTGGAAGGTCCGCATCGTCAGCTGGGTGCCGGGTTCACCGATGGACTGGGCGGCGATGATGCCGACGGCCTCGCCGATATTGACCAGCGTGCCACGGGCCAGATCGCGGCCATAGCACAGCGCGCAGACGCCGTCCTCGCTTTCGCAGGTCAGGGCCGAGCGGATGCGGACATTCTGCACGCCCGCGCTTTCGACCTCGTCCGATTTGCGCTCGTCGATCAGCTCGCCCTGGCGCAGGATCACCTCATCGGTGCCCGGCACCAGCACATCCTCAGCCGCGACGCGGCCCAGGATACGCTCGGCCAGCGGGGTGATGACCTCGCCATCATTCACCGCCGCCGAGGCATTGATCGCCTGATCGGTGCCGCAATCATGCTCGCGCACGATGCAGTCCTGCGCCACATCCACGAGGCGGCGGGTCAGGTAACCCGAGTTCGCGGTCTTCAGCGCGGTATCCGACAGACCCTTCCGGGCGCCGTGGGTCGAGTTGAAGTATTCAAGAACGGTCAGACCTTCCTTGAAGTTCGAGATGATCGGCGTCTCGATGATCTCGCCCGAGGGTTTGGCCATCAGGCCGCGCATCCCGCCAAGCTGCTTCATCTGCGTGACCGAGCCCCGCGCGCCCGAATGCGCCATCATATAGACCGAGTTCGGTTCAAGCTCGGCGCCGGAATCGTCCTTACGGGTCTTCGAGATGGTGGCCATCATGGCGTCGGTGACGCGGTCGTTACATTTCGACCAGGCATCGACGACCTTGTTGTATTTCTCGCCCTGGGTGATGAGACCGTCCAGATATTGCTGTTCGAACTCTTTCACCTGGTCCTGCACCTCGCCGACGATGTCCCATTTATCGTCCGGGATCACCATGTCGTTCTTCCCGAACGAGATGCCCGCGCGGAACGCCTCGCGGAAGCCGAGACCCATGATCTTGTCCGAGAAGATCACCGCCTCTTTCTGGCCGCAATAGCGATACACCGTGTCGATGACGTGCTGCACATCCTTCTTGCGCAGCAGGCGGTTCACCAGCTCGAACGGTGCCTTGGCGTTCAGCGGCAGCAGCGCGCCAAGCCGCAGGCGGCCCGGCGTGGTTTCGAAGCGCTGCATCACCTCGTTGCCGTCGTCGTCGATCTGCTTGAGTCGTGCGACGATCTTCGAGTGCAGATGCACCTCGCCCGAGGACAGCGCGTGCTCGACCTCATCGACATTGGCGAAGACCATGCCCTCGCCCTTCATGCCCTCGCGCATCATGGTCGTGTAGTAAAGACCAAGGATCATGTCCTGCGACGGCACGATGATCGGCGCGCCGTTGGCGGGCGACAGCACGTTGTTCGTGGACATCATCAGCACACGCGCTTCCAGCTGCGCTTCCAGCGACAGCGGGACATGCACGGCCATCTGGTCGCCATCGAAATCGGCGTTAAAGGCCGAACAGACCAGCGGGTGAAGCTGGATCGCCTTGCCCTCGATCAGGATTGGCTCGAACGCCTGGATGCCCAGACGGTGCAGCGTCGGCGCGCGGTTCAGCAGAACCGGATGCTCGCGGATGACCTCGTCGAGGATATCCCAGACTTCGGGACGCTCTTTCTCGACCAGCTTCTTCGCCTGTTTGACGGTCGAGGAATATCCCTTCGCCTCGAGCCGCGAATAGATAAAAGGCTTGAACAGTTCGAGCGCCATCTTCTTCGGCAGGCCGCATTGATGCAGCTTGAGTTCCGGCCCGGTCACGATGACCGAACGGCCCGAGAAGTCGACGCGCTTGCCCAGCAGGTTCTGGCGGAACCGGCCCTGCTTGCCCTTCAGCATGTCCGACAGCGATTTCAGCGGGCGGCGGTTATTGCCGGTGATGACACGGCCGCGACGACCATTGTCGAACAGCGCATCCACCGATTCCTGCAGCATCCGCTTTTCGTTGCGCACGATGATGTCGGGCGCGCGCAGCTCGATCAGGCGCTTCAGGCGGTTGTTCCGGTTGATGACGCGGCGATACAGATCGTTCAGATCCGAGGTCGCGAAACGGCCCCCATCCAGCGGAACCAGCGGGCGCAGTTCCGGTGGGATGACCGGGATCACGGTGAGGATCATCCATTCCGGGCGGTTGCCGGATTCCAGGAAGCTTTCGACGATCTTCAGGCGTTTGATGATCTTTTTCGGCTTCAGTTCGCCAGTCGCCTCTTTCAGCTCTTCACGAAGCTGTTCGGCGGTGGCCTCCAGATCGATATTGGCCAGCATGGCGCGGATCGCCTCGGCACCGATATCGGCGGTGAAGGCGTCGGCACCGAACTGGTCCTGCGCGTCCATGAACTCTTCTTCCGACATGAGCTGACCATAGGTCAGGTCGGTCAGACCGGGTTCGATGACCACGTAGTTTTCGAAATAGAGGATGCGTTCCAGATCGCGCAGCGTCATGTCCAGCATCAGGCCGATGCGCGACGGCAGCGACTTGAGGAACCAGATATGGGCGACGGGCGCGGCCAGTTCGATATGGCCCATACGCTCGCGGCGGACCTTTTGCAGGGTAACTTCCACGCCGCATTTTTCGCAGACCAGACCGCGATATTTCATGCGCTTATACTTGCCGCACAGGCATTCGTAATCCTTGATCGGGCCAAAGATACGCGCACAGAACAGACCGTCACGTTCCGGCTTGAACGTGCGGTAGTTGATGGTTTCGGGCTTCTTCACCTCGCCGAAGGACCAAGCCAGAATTTCTTCGGGCGAGGCCAGCGAGATCTTGATTTCGTCGAACTGCCGAGGCTGGGCCATCGGGTTCAGGGGGTTGGTGGCGAGTTCCTGGTTCATTTTCAATTCCTAATGAGTGGCGCGAGGGATGAGGCGGCGGGGCACAGGCCCCGCCAAACGGGTGCTGCCGTTATTCCTCTTCCTCCGCATCCAGGAGTTCCATGTTGAGGCCCAGACCCCGGACCTCCTTGACGAGAACGTTGAACGATTCCGGCACGCCGGCCTCGAAATTATCCTCGCCCTTGACGATGCTTTCATAGACCTTGGTCCGGCCCGCCACGTCGTCCGACTTCACGGTCAGCATTTCCTGCAACGTGTAGGCGGCGCCGTAGGCTTCCAGTGCCCAGACCTCCATCTCGCCGAGACGCTGACCGCCGAACTGGGCCTTGCCGCCCAGGGGCTGCTGCGTGACGAGGCTGTAGGGACCGGTCGAACGGGCATGCATCTTGTCGTCGACAAGGTGGTGCAGCTTGAGGATGTATTTCATCCCCACCGTGACCGGGCGCGCGAACTGCTCGCCGGTGCGGCCGTCGAAGACGATGGACTGGCCGGACTGGTCGAAGCCGGCGCGCTTCAGCGCGTCGTCCACGTCCAGTTCCTTGGCGCCGTCGAAGACCGGGGTGGCGATCGGAACGCCGCTGCGCACGGCCTCGGCATGTTCCATGATCTGCTCATCGGCCATCGCCTCGAACGTGTCGGCATACATCTCGTCGCCATAGCCGTTCTTCATCGCATCGCGCACGCCGGACATGTCCCCCGAGCCATTGCGGAACGCCTCGAGCGCCTCGTCGATCTGGATGCCCAGACCGCGCGAGGCCCAGCCCATATGGGTTTCAAGGATCTGCCCGACATTCATCCGCGACGGCACGCCAAGCGGGTTCAGCACCAGATCGACCGGGGTCCCGTCGGCAAGGAACGGCATGTCCTCCATCGGGACGACCTTGGACACGACACCCTTGTTGCCGTGACGTCCAGCCATCTTGTCGCCGGCCTGAAGCTTGCGCTTCACCGCGACAAAGACCTTGACCATCTTCATCACACCCGGAGGCAGATCGTCGCCCTGACGGACCTTCTCGACCTTGTCCTCGAAGCGGGCTTCCAGAGCCTTCTTCTGCGCGTTGAACTGGTCGTGCAGCGCTTCGACTTCCTTGGCGGTGTCCTCGTCGCCGATGGCCAGCTGCCACCAGAGACCGCGCGAGATCGAGCCCAGCAGATCCTCATCGACCGTGCTGTTGGCCTTGATGCCCTTCGGCCCCTTCACGGCAGTCTTGCCCGAGATCAGCGTCTTGAGGCGCGCATAGATGTTGCGTTCCAGGATCGCCAGCTCGTCATCGCGGTCGCGCGACAGGCGCTCGACCTCTTCGCGTTCGATCTGCAGGGCGCGTTCGTCCTTGTCCACACCGTGACGGTTAAAGACGCGGACCTCAACGATGGTGCCATAGGCCCCCGGCGGCAAACGCAGCGAGGTATCGCGCACATCCGACGCCTTTTCACCGAAGATGGCACGCAGAAGCTTTTCTTCCGGCGTCATCGGGCTTTCGCCCTTCGGGGTGATCTTCCCGACGAGAATATCGCCCGGTCCCACTTCGGCCCCGATATAGACGATGCCAGCCTCATCGAGGTTGCGCAGCGCCTCTTCGCCGACATTGGGGATGTCGCGGGTGATTTCTTCCGGCCCCAGCTTGGTGTCGCGGGCCGCCACTTCGTATTCGTCGATATGAATCGAGGTGAACACGTCGTCGCGGTGGATCCGTTCCGAAATCAGGATCGAGTCCTCGTAGTTATAGCCGTTCCAGGGCATGAAGGCGACCACCACGTTCCGGCCGATGGCAAGCTCGCCCTGATCGGTCGAGGGACCGTCAGCGATGACCTGACCCTTCACCACCTTCTCGCCCACCTTCACCAGCGGACGCTGGTTGATGGTCGAGGACTGGTTCGAACGCTTGAACTTGCGCAGACGATAGATGTCGACGCCGGCATTGCCGCCCGCCAGATCCTCGGTTGCGCGGACAACGATACGCTGGGCATCGACCTGGTCGATGACGCCCGAGCGCGTCGCCATGATCGCGGCACCCGAATCGCGGGCCACGGTGGCCTCCATGCCAGTTCCGACAAACGGCGCCTCGGCCCGCAGAAGCGGAACCGCCTGACGCTGCATGTTCGAGCCCATCAAGGCGCGGTTGGCGTCGTCGTTTTCAAGGAACGGGATCAGCGCCGCGGCGACCGAAACCAGCTGCTTCGGCGACACGTCGATCAGATCGACCGCATCGACCGGGTTCAACATGAAGTCGCCCGCCTGACGGGTGCTGACCAGCTCGTTGACGAACTTGCCGTCATCATCGAGCTGCGCATTCGCCTGCGCCACGGTATGACGCATTTCCTCGGTCGCGGACATATAGACCACCTCGTCGGTGACCTTGCCGCTTTCGACCTTGCGATACGGGGTTTCGATGAAGCCGTATTTGTTGACGCGGGCAAAGGTGGCCAGCGAGTTGATGAGACCGATATTCTGGCCTTCCGGAGTCTCGATCGGGCACATCCGGCCATAATGGGTCGGATGAACGTCGCGCACCTCAAATCCAGCACGCTCGCGGGTCAGGCCGCCCGGCCCGAGCGCCGAGAGACGGCGCTTGTGGGTCACTTCGGACAGCGGGTTGGTCTGGTCCATGAACTGCGACAGCTGGCTGGAGCCGAAGAATTCGCGCACCGCAGCCGCCGCCGGCTTGGCGTTGATCAGGTCCTGCGGCATCACGGTGTCGATCTCGACACCCGACATGCGCTCGCGGATGGCACGCTCCATGCGCAGCAGGCCGACGCGATACTGGTTTTCCATCAGCTCGCCGACAGAGCGGACGCGGCGGTTGCCGAGATGGTCGATATCGTCGATCTCGCCCTTGCCGTCGCGGAGTTCCACCAGACCCTTGACGCAGGCCACGATGTCTTCCGGGCGCAGCGTGCGCTGCGTGTCCGGCGCGTCCAGATCAAGGCGCATATTCATCTTGACCCGGCCCACGGCGGACAGGTCGTAACGCTCGCTATCGAAGAACAGGCTGTCGAACATGGTGGAGGCCGCTTCCACGGTCGGCGGCTCACCCGGGCGCATGACGCGATAGATATCCATCAGCGCCTGCTCGCGGTTCATGTTTTTGTCCGACGCCATGGTGTTGCGGATATAGGCGCCGACATTGACGTTATCGATGTCCAGAACCGGCACATCGGTGATGTCGTTGTCCAGGAGCGATTTCAGCAGACCGCCGGTCAGCTCGCCGTCCTTGTCGTATTCGGCAGTGATCTCGTCACCAGCCTCGGCATAGATCAGACCGGTCTCGTCATTCACCAGATCCTTGGCGACGAAGCGCCCGATGATCTGATCGAACGGCACCAGCAGGTCGATCTCGTCGCCGCCGTCGAGCAGTTGCTTGACCTTGCGCGGCGTGACCTTCTCGCCGGCTTTGGTGATGATCTCGCCGGTGGCCGCGTTGATAAGATCGAAAGCCGGGCGCGAGCCGCGCACGCGCTCGGGGAAGAAGCGGGTCACCCAGCCGCCCTCATCGCCCTTCTTGGCCTTCTTCAGCTTGAACGGGACGGTGTCATAGAACGCATCCATGATGCCTTCCTGGTCCATGCCAAGCGCATAGAGCAGCGTCGTCACCGGCAGTTTCCGGCGGCGGTCGATGCGCGCGAAAACCAGATCCTTGGCGTCGAATTCAAAGTCGAGCCAAGAGCCGCGATAGGGAATGATCCGGCAGGCGAACAGCAGCTTGCCCGAGCTGTGCGTCTTGCCGCGGTCATGGTCGAAGAACACGCCCGGCGAGCGGTGCATCTGGCTGACGACCACACGCTCGGTCCCGTTCACGATGAAGGTGCCGTTCTGGGTCATCAGGGGCATGTCGCCCATGAAGACGTCCTGCTGCTTGATGTCTTTGACCGATTTCGCGCCGGTGTTTTCATCGACATCGAACACGATCAGGTTCAGCGTCACCTTGAGCGGCGCGGCATAGGTCATGTCGCGGGCCTGGCACTCGTCGACATCGTATTTCGGCTTTTCAAGCTCGTATTTCACGAATTCCAGCGTGGCCGTCTCGTTGAAATCCTTGATCGGGAAGACCGACTGGAACACGCCCTGAAGACCCTCGCCATCGGTATGGGAGGGCGCGTCGCCCGAATTCAGAAAGAGATCATAGGAAGATTTCTGAACCTCGATGAGGTTCGGCATCTCCAGGACTTCACGGATATTGCCGTAGCTGCGCCGGATGCGCTTCTGGCCGACATAGGATTGCGCCATGGGGTTTTGCACCTTTCGTCTTGACGCGCGCGCACCGTCGGGGCCCGGCGCACGCGGCCTGCGAATGTCAGGGGTTCCAGTTCAATACCTGCCGCTCGTCCCACCGCGCGGCTCCCGAACCTGAACATGCCCTGAAGGAAGCTGATGCCATGTAGGCATCGGGTCAGCGCCCTTCAAGACAGGTTCGGCAGGGACCGGGAAAACCCGGACCCTGCCATGTTCACACGACCGAAGGGTCGATTACTTCAGCTCGACCTTGGCGCCAGCCGCTTCGAGCTTTTTCTTCAGCTCTTCGGCTTCGTCCTTGGCAGCGCCTTCCTTGACCTTGCCACCGGCCTCGACGAGGTCCTTGGCTTCCTTCAGGCCGAGCCCGGTGATGCCACGCACTTCCTTGATCACGTTGATCTTGTTGGCGCCGGCTTCGACCAGGACGACGTCGAATTCGGTCTTTTCTTCGGCAGCGTCGCCGGCGTCACCAGCCGGGCCAGCCATCATCACAGCGCCGCCGGCGGCGGGCTCGATGCCGTATTCATCCTTGAGGATGGTCTTCAGTTCCTGGGCTTCCAGCAGGGTCAGGCCCACGATGTCTTCGGCGAGTTTTTTCAGATCAGCCATTTTTCCGTTCTTTCCAAGTTTGTGTTCCAACGTCGGATATCGCCCACACGTCGGGAATAGATTGCATCAGGCGGCTTCGCGCTCTTCGAGCGTCGAAAGAATGCCCGCGATGTTCGAAGCAGGTGCGCCAATCGCCCCGGCGATGTTCGAAGCAGGTGCGCCAATGCAGCCCACGATCGAAGAGATAAGCTCCTCGCGCGACGGCATGGCGGCAACGGCTTTCACACCGGCCGGATCAAGCGCCGTGTCGCCCATGGCACCGCCGAGGATCACGAATTTATCGTTTCCCTTGGCGTATTTATCGGCGACCTTGGCCGCAGCCACAGGGTCCTCCGAATAGGACAGCACGGTCATGCCCGTCAGATATTCGGCAATGCTCTCGCACGGCTTCCCATCCAGGGCGATCTTGGCGAGCCTGTTCTTGGCAACGCGAACGGACCCGCCAGCGTCGCGCATCTGCGCGCGCAGGTCCTGCATCTGTGCAACCGTCATCCCTTCGTAGTGGGCAACCACCACGACGCCAGAGCTTTCAAAGATCTGGCCGAGCTCTTCGACCACCTGTTCTTTTTGTGCTCTATCCACGGTTAACTCCAAGTTTGGGGATCGCTCCCCGGCTCTCACTTTCCCTTGGCCCGGATGGGCCTCGGGTCGGGTCCGGTCTTGATGGACCCGAGATCACCCGAGGAGAGCCCTCGGAAAAATGGTCTCGACTTCCATCTCAGGAAGGATATTAAGCCGCACGCGGCACCCTCCATCTCGGACAGGAACAGGCCGGCGCCGACGAATCATGCACCTGCCTGAGGGGCCGTCGTTATCTTGCTGCGGTTGAGATTGCAAGCAGAGCAAACAACGGCGACATCCTCGTACTGTCAATTGAAAAGATTTCTCGTCATGCTAGGCTCTGCGCCAATCTGGCGAGGGCCCCGACCTACATGACCGAAGCCGAACTGCGCGCGAAAATTCCCGTCTTCATCAATTCCTTCAATCAGCCGACATTCCTGCGCGAAATGGTCGACTGGCATTCCGCGAATGGCTTTAAGTCGATCACGGTAATGGATAACGGTTCTCTCTCTAAAACGCTGCTCGACTATTTCGACAGCGCCGCGTTTACCCGCAGGGCCACGCTGGTTCAGCAAAACCGCAATATCGGTCCACGCGGAACCGTTGCGGGGGTGGCGAGAGAGCTGGGACCGTATAACGCGTTCATATTCTCCGACCCTGATCTCTGGCTGCCGGAGAAACCAGCGCCTGATTTTTTGACCCATATGTTCGACATGGGGCGGAAATATCGCCGCGCCAAGGTCGGGCTCGCCTTGGATATCGCACAGCCTGAGCTATTCCGCGATATTACGATGGTCACGGGAAGGCGTGGCAAGGAATGGACGATCACCAGATGGGAAAAACGCTTCTGGAAGTTCCCTCTTCAGCAGAATGTCTACGACGCTCAGGTCGATACGACGTATTTCCTTCATGTCCCGAATAGCGGCGCAGAGCGAAATCTGGTCGATTTCGGGCAAAAACAAACGCGCGTGCCGTCGCTTCGGATCGCGGGAGAGGGTTTTACGGCCCGTCATCGCCCTTGGTATAAAGACGACGGTCAACCCGATGCTGAGCGTGAATTCTACACCCGATCTGCCACGCATGTGTCGACATGGACAAGGCTGGAACGCAAGAGTGCTGGAGACAGTGAGGACTGAATTGCTGTCGCAAGCCGACTTTGCGAAGCATCACCGGCGATGTCCCGATGCCGTAGATATAAAAGATCCCCGGCGACCTTATCTGGCGCCGGGGATCATCATTTCAAAGCAACAATTTACTGCGCGGCCACCGCGTCGGCGACGTCGATCGTGACGCCCGGACCCATGGTCGAGCTGATCGACACCTTCTTGAGATAGGTGCCCTTGGCGCCGCTCGGCTTGGCGCGGTTCACGGCATCGACGAACGCGCGGACATTCTGCGCGATCTTTTCGGCGTCGAAGCTGACCTTGCCGATACCGGCATGGACCACGCCGGCCTTCTCGGCCTTGAACTGGACCTCACCGCCCTTGGCGGCCTGGACCGCCTGCGCGACATCCATGGTCACCGTGCCGACCTTGGGGTTCGGCATCAGGTTGCGCGGGCCCAGAACCTTGCCCAGACGGCCGACGAGCGGCATCATGTCCGGCGTGGCGATGACGCGATCGAAGTCGATCTTGCCGCCCTGGATCGATTCCACCAGATCTTCGGCGCCGACCACTTCGGCACCGGCTTCCTTGGCTTCATCGGCTTTCGGGCCACGGGCAAACACGGCCACGCGGACATCCTTGCCGGTGCCTGCGGGCAGTTGAACAACGCCGCGGACCATCTGGTCGGCATGGCGCGGATCGACGCCCAAATTCATCGCGATCTCGACACTCTCGTCGAATTTCGCGGAAGCGGAGTCCTTGACCAGCTTCACGGCATCATCGACCGTCAGGTTCGACTTGCCTTCAAAGGCGGCGCGGGCGGCAGCTTTTTTCTTTGCAATCTTTGCCATGACTCAGCCCTTCACCTCGATGCCGATCGACCGGGCCGAACCGGCGATGATCTTCATCGCTTCCTCGACGCTGTTCGCGGACAGGTCCTGCATTTTGGTCTGCGCGATCTCGCGGACCTGCTTGGTGGTCACGCTGCCAGCCGTCGCACGGCCCGGCTTTTCCGAACCCTTGGTGCGGTTGCGCTTGCCTTGCGGCTTGAGACCCGCAGCCTGCTTGAGAAGGAAGGACGCTGGGGGCGTCTTCGTCTCGAAGGTGAAGGATTTGTCCTGGTAATAGGTGATCACGACCGGAACCGGGGCACCCTTCTGCATCTCTTGAGTCTTGGCGTTGAACGCCTTGCAGAATTCCATGATGTTAATGCCGCGCTGACCCAGAGCCGGGCCGACGGGCGGAGACGGGTTGGCTTCGCCCGCCTTGATTTGCAGCTTCAGCTGCCCAACAACTTTCTTGGCCATCTGGCCTCTCCTTTTTCATCGCGCCCCGCCCTGGATTGGGCTGATAGAGCAGATATAGCGGTGCGGCTTCCGCCTCCCGCAGATGATCACGCGGTCTTGGCGACCTGCGTGAATTCCAGTTCGACCGGCGTGGGCCGGCCAAAGATCGACACCGTCACCTTGATGCGGCTGGCGATGTCGTCGACCTCTTCGACCGTGCCCGAGAAACCCTCGAACGGGCCGTCGGTCACATTCACCGTCTCGCCCACATCGAAGCGGATCAGGTTGCGCGGCGCGGCCTCGGCCCCGCCTTCGCCAGTCCGGTGCAGGATCAGGTTCACCTCTTCGTCGCGCATCGGAGACGGCTTGCCCTGCTGGCCAAGAAAGCCGGTAACCCGATTGATCGAGTTCACGAGGTGATAGGTCCGCTCGTTCATCTCCATATGGACGAGCACATAGCCCGGCATGAAGCGCCGCTCAGAGGTGACCTTCTTGCCGCGGCGGACCTCGATCACTTCTTCGGTCGGAACCAGCACCTCGTCGATTTCGTCTTCCATCGACTTTTCGGCGATGGACTGGCGAATCGCCTCGGCGACCTTCTTCTCGAAGTTCGACAGGACGCTGACCGAATACCAACGCTTTGCCATGTTTCGATCGACCCCTGCTTCGTCGTGGGGCGGCCTTCCGGCGCCCGCGTGAATTCCGTTCCGCCCGAAAAATGAAACCGGCGCGCAACGAATCGTGCACGCCGAGGACCGGGCAGGTCGGGCGGACATACAGCCGCCCGGTGATGATTGCAACCCCGGTTAGGAGACCGCGCCCAGCAGAGCCGTCAGCCCGGTGCGGATCGCGATGTCCACCAGAAAGAAGAACAGCGCGGCCAAAGTCGCCATGATGAACACCATGATCGTGGTGGTCACGACCTCGCGGCGGGTGGGCCAGGTGATCTTTGCGGCCTCGGCACGGACCTGAGAGAGAAACTGGGCGGGATTGACCATGGTGATCCTCGTGTTGCAGCGGCCCAGATAAACCGGAGCGCCGCGCTTTTCAAGCCGAACCGCGCCTGCTTCCCGATTCCCCACCCGCATCCGGCGCCAGCAATTCGACACCCTCAAGCGCAGAGAGCCGCGCCATGTCCTGCGCATAGTTGCGTCGCGCGCGCCCATAGACACGGGGACGGAGCGGGCGCATCGCTGGCACGCCCTCTGTCTTGGGGTGCAGAGCGCAGGCGCGTTGCAGCAGATCCTCGACGGGCGATTCAAGATCCTCCATCACCATTTCCGCGAAGGCGCGATAGGCGGCATCGGAAATCCCGGCATTGCGCCAGCTCGCTGCAGGCACGATCGCCGCGCGCTCGGCGCCCAGCATCCGTTCGAGTATGACGGGGCGAAGAGCGGCATAATCCTCGTAGCGCCAGCATATCAGGCGGGCTACCCCCGGCACCGACAGCAGACGCTGCACCAGATCCGTCCATGACAGATCCGCCACGCTGACCCCTCCGGTATAGCTCTCGATGTCGATGCCAGTGCCTGTCTTGAGCTGCTGACCATAGGCAGAGGTCACGAACTGCGCCGGATCGCGGACCGACAGGAACAGCTCGACCGGACCGCCGCCGAGCAGCACGATCAGTTGACTCAGCGCCTCCGAAGCCGCCGGATAGATGCGGTTATCCTTGCCGAACATGGCACCGCGGAAGGTGGTGCCGAGGATGTTTTCCTCCGAGATCAGGTGATCCTCGTGCCGTGAGAGCCAGCCCGCGAAGCGCCTGCGACAGCTCTCCCAAGCGTCGGGTTCTCCCTTGTGGATGGCGTGAAACAGCGGCGAGACCTCGCTGCGCAGCGCACGCGGCCCGAGATAGCCGAGCCCGTCCGACCCAAGCGCATCGCGCACGCTGCGCAGCGCCCGTTGAAGCTCGGTGGTGGCGGTCTTGTGCGCGCCAAGATGAATGCGGATGGTCATTTGCTGGCGTGCCCCGGTCGCGGATCGTCATCCCGGTTCTCGCGGCGCTGAAGATCAGGCCGGCGACTGGCAGGGGCAGAGGGACTCGAACCCACGACCCTCGGTTTTGGAGACCGATGCTCTACCAACTGAGCTATACCCCTAGGCCGAGCGCCTGATTAGTGCGGAACGCGGCCGCGCGCAAGGGGGAGCTGAGAGCGTTTGCAAGGAAAAGCGCCCGGTCCCAACCCGAGGCCGAAGCGGGGCGACGCGGCCTATTCCGCCATGGCCGCGCTTCGATCATCCGTGACCAGAAAGCCGCCCGATTGCCGAGCCCAGAGCCGCGCATAGATGCCGTCAGCCGCGATCAGCTCGGCATGTGTCCCCTGTTCCACGATGCGACCCCGATCCATGACCACCAGACGGTCCATTGCGGCGATGGTGGACAAGCGATGCGCAATCGCGATCACCGTCTTGCCTTGCATCAGAACATCAAGCCGCGACTGGATCGCCGCCTCGGCCTCGCTGTCGAGCGCCGAGGTCGCCTCGTCCAGGATAAGGATCGGCGCATCCTTCAGTGCCACCCGCGCAATCGCGATGCGCTGCCTTTGCCCGCCGGACAGCTTCACCCCGCGCTCGCCGACATGCGCATCCAGCCCGTGCCGCCCCTTGCTGTCGGCCAGGCCCGGGATGAACTCATGCGCCTCGGCCATGCGCGTCGCGGCGAGGATGTCCTCCTCGCTGGCATCCGGGCGGCCATAGGCGATGTTTTCGCGCACCGAACGGTGCAGAAGCGAGCTGTCCTGCGTTACCACGCCGATGGCGGCGCGCAGGCTTTCCTGAGTGACCCCCGACACGTCCTGACCGTCAATCGTAATCCGGCCCTCTTCCAGATCGTGGAAGCGCAGCAGCAGATTGACCAGCGTCGACTTGCCCGCCCCCGAGCGCCCGATCAGACCGACCCTCTCTCCCGGCGCGATGTCCAGATCGAGCCCGTCCAGAACCGCCAGCGGCCGGTCAGTTTCCTCGGCACCGTAGCGGAATGTCACATCTGCGAACCGCACCGCCCCGGGCCCCGGCTTCAGCGCAACCGCGCCCGGCGCGTCCCGCACATCACGCGGCAGCGCCAGCGAAGAAATGCCGTCGCGCACCGTTCCGACATTCTCGAACAGGGCCGCGAACTCCCACATGATCCAGTGCGACATATTGTTGAGCCGCATCGCCAGCGGCACCGCCACCGCAAGCGCCCCGACGCTGACCGTGCCATTCGTCCACAGCACCAGACCGAGCAGCGTGACACCCGCGACCAAAAGCACGTTCAGCGCCGTCAGCAGAATATCCTGCAAGGCCGACAGCCGCATCTGCGCATAAACGGTCTGCAAAAACCCATCCATGCCTTGCCGCACCCAGGCCTCTTCGCGGTCGGAATGCGAAAACAGCTTGACCGTGGCAATATTGGTATAGCTGTCCACCACCTGTCCGGTCATCGCGCTGCGCGCATCGGCCTGACGCTGCGCCACTTTCGACAAGCGCGGCACGATCTGCCACAGCAGCACCCCATAGGCGATCCCCCAGATCACGAAGGGCAGCCCGAGACGCCAGTCCTGCCCCGCCGCGACAACGATGGCGCCCAGGAACACCACCATCACATAGACGGCGACATCCATGATCTTCATCGCAACCTCACGCACCGCCAGCGCGGTCTGCATCAGTCGCTGAGCAATGCGTCCGGCGAACTCGTCCTGAAAATAGCCGACCGACTGGCGCAGCAGGTAGCGATGCGCCTGCCAGCGGATTCGCTGCGGAAAATTGCCGAGCAGGGTCTGGTGCATGATCATGCTGGCCAGGGCGTTCAGGACCGGCAGGACGATCAATAACAGCGAACCCATCACTGCCAGCCGACGACCCTCCTCGTCCCAGAACTGCGCCGGGCTGGTCTCTGAGAGGCTGTTGACCAGGTCGCCCAGATAGCCGAACAGCATCACCTCGATCGCCGCGATCAGCGCCGAGCCGAGGGCCAGCAACACCAGCCACGGCAGCGCGCCATGGGAATAATGCAGCAAGAATCCCCAGAAACTGCGGGGCGGCATTTGCGGCCGATCCCCCGGATAGGGATCGAGCCGGCTTTCGAACCAGCGAAACATGACAAGGGCTTTCCTGTGACAGGCGACGCGACGGCGTCCCGTGTCGGGTGCCGCAAGCGCCAGCCCGAGTCAAGCCGGGCCGCGACGCCCCGGCCCGGCGGGTTGATCTTTGCTCAGCGGATGGAACGCCGCCCGCAACAACGCGTTGCAGAGGGGATCGGGCATGACGCCCGGAACATCTTCATCTGCAACGCCTTGGAAAGGAGAGCCAGCATGGCCATCAAGAATCTCAAGGATCTCTATCTCGATCAGCTTCGCGACATCTATTCCGCCTGCAAGCAATCGATGCCTGTGGTGACCGAGATGGGTCGCGCCTCGAAGTCGAAGAAACTCTCCGAGGCGCTGATCGCCAGCAATCAGGGGACGGCAGACGGGATGGAGGTGCTCGCCGCTTTGTGCAGCGATCATGGCGTCGATCCGACCGGCGAGCATTGCAAGGGCATGGAAGGCCTGGTGGTCGAAGCCCGCAAGCATGCGCTTGAAACCGAATATGCCGATGAGGACGCGCAGGACGCGGCGATCATCACGCAATATCAGCGCATGGCCCATTACGCGATTGCCGGCTATGGCTGCGTCCGCACTTTCGCGAATCGTCTGGGTCTCGACGGCGATGCGGCACGGCTCCAGGAATGCCTCGACGCGACCTGGGATGGCGACCGGACCATGACCGAGATCGCAGAGGGCGGCGTCAACAAGGCCGCCACCACCTAATCGCCGCTGCGCAGATCAGAACCAATTTAACTAGAGGGCCGTGGCGGAGCACGCCGCGGCCCTTGTCAGTCGTAGAAACGTCCTGAACGGGCTCACAGATGCCGTATCTCGGGCGCGGGGAAAAACCAGTCGTCATTTGCGCCATCGGCAAAGAAGACCGGCGCGCCGACCAGCTCGGCCTCGGCGACATTGTCGAGCGACGCCACGCAAACCTGCCGGAAGCGCCCCCCGAATTCGGCGGCATCACCCTCGGTCCACATCCGTGTGCCACAGCGCGTACAGAAGAAGTGATGAATATCCATCGAGAGATTCTTCTTTCGCGGTGTCTCTGCCAACAGTTCGGCACCATTGGTCACCCGGAATTTCTCGGGATCGGGCAGCGGCATGTCCCAATAGCGCATCTTGCGGCAGAACTCGCAGTTGCAGCGTAATGTCCCGCTTGAAAGATCGCCCTCTGCTTCGAAGGAGACCGATCCGCAGAAGCAGGAACCGTGGTAAAGCGTCATCATGACTCTCCGTAGTGGACGGCGCCGTCTGATGGGCGGCCGCGATGAAATTGACCCGGACCGGGAACGACACCAGACAGATGCCAGTGGTGCACCGCACTGACATGCCGCGCATCGGCCGCCGCAGAGCCCGGCAACCCAGCCAACTTGATCACAGCGTCCCCCTGCGCCGCATATCGGGCCGACAGGCCAAGACGGCCATCCCGGCTGATATAAGACCGGGGATCGTTTCCCGAGCCTCTGCGGATGGTGCCGTAACGGGTTGCCATCAGGCCCGTATTCCTTCGATTCGTATCGCAATTTCATAGGGTTGTATAATGAGAAGCTGAAAACTCCGTAAACGGGCGCCGGATCGGGTTCGCTTCGGTGGGAAGAGCGGGTGTTTTGCCAGTTTGCGCCCTGGCTGCGAAGCAAAAAGCCCGCCCCTTTCGGGACGGGCTTCGCTTTCTGGCAAGGCGGGCTGAGGCCCGCCTTACGGCGTTTCTGCCATCATCACTCGATGATCTTGGCCACCACGCCGGCGCCGACGGTGCGGCCGCCTTCGCGGATGGCGAAGCGCAGTTTTTCTTCCATCGCGATCGGAGCGATCAGCTCGACCTCGAATTTCAGGTTGTCGCCCGGCATCACCATCTCGGTGCCTTCCGGCAGCGTCACCGAACCCGTCACATCCGTCGTGCGGAAGTAGAATTGCGGGCGGTAATTCGCGAAGAACGGGGTGTGGCGGCCACCCTCTTCCTTGGTCAGGATATAGGCCTCGGCCTCGAACTTCGTGTGCGGGGTCACCGAACCCGGCTTGGCCAGAACCTGACCGCGCTCGACGCCGTCACGCTCGATCCCGCGCAAGAGCGCGCCGATATTGTCGCCGGCCTCACCACGATCCAAGAGCTTGCGGAACATCTCGACGCCCGTGCAGGTGGTCTTCTTGGTGTCGCGGATGCCGACGATTTCCAGCTCGTCGCCCACATTCACCGCGCCACGCTCGACCCGGCCGGTCACAACCGTGCCGCGGCCCGAGATCGAGAACACGTCCTCGATCGGCATCAGGAAGGGCTGGTCGACCGCACGCTCCGGGGTCGGGATGTATTCGTCCACGGCCTTCATCAGCTCGCGGATCGAGTTCTCGCCGATTTCCGGGTCGCGGCCTTCCAGAGCGGCCAGAGCCGAGCCCTTGATGATCGGAATGTCGTCGCCCGGATATTCGTAGGAGGACAGAAGCTCGCGCACTTCCATCTCGACCAGCTCCAGCAGTTCCTCGTCATCGACCTGGTCGACCTTGTTCAGGTACACCACGATATAGGGGATGCCGACCTGGCGGCCCAGCAGGATGTGTTCGCGCGTCTGCGGCATCGGGCCGTCAGCCGCGTTCACCACCAGGATCGCGCCGTCCATCTGGGCGGCACCGGTGATCATGTTCTTCACATAGTCGGCGTGGCCGGGGCAGTCCACATGCGCATAGTGGCGGTCATCGGTCTCATACTCGACATGCGCGGTCGAGATGGTGATCCCGCGGGCCTTTTCCTCGGGCGCGCCGTCGATCTGGTCATAGGCGCGGAAATCGCCGAAATACTTCGTGATCGCCGCCGTCAGCGTCGTCTTGCCGTGGTCAACGTGACCGATCGTGCCAATGTTGACGTGCGGCTTGTTCCGTTCGAATTTTGCTTTTGCCATGGAGGCCTCCTTGATCGGGGCAGATGGCTGTCCGTTCCCCGGTTGTCGTATCGCAGGGCGAAATAAAAGCAGAATCGGGAAAAATCAAGGGCGGGAGGGGCTGTCAGGCCGAGCCTTATTGCGCGGAACCGAACCGTGAAAAAATGCGTTCATTTTCCATAACATGCCCGTAAGCTTCGGGCTGACCCAACGGAGTGGAGATCCAGTATGAGTCTGATGAAAACCCTCGCGCGCGTCGCAGGCGGTGTGATTTTGGCCAAGGGCCTCAGCAGCGTCATGAAAAACAATGGCCAAAGCCAGGCCGGAACGCGGTCGCGCCGCACCGGTGGCGGGCTGCTCGACCAGTTGACACGCGGTTCGCAATCCGGCTCGGGCGGGCTTGGTGACATGCTTGGCGGTCTTCTGGGCGGCAGCACGGGCGGTGCCGGTTCCGGGTCTCGTTATGGCGGGCCGAATTCGGCGGGTGCCTCGGGCGGTCTGGGCGGCATTCTCGACCAGGTCACCGGTGGCGGCCGTGGCAGCAGCGCCGGCGGTCTGGGCGGGCTGCTCGGCGGGATGCTGGGCGGCGGCGCAGCGGCCGGCACGCTGGCCAAGCGCGGATCGCAGCAGTCGAACGACGCCTCTTTCGGCGAATTGCTGAACGACTCGCTGGCCCGCAATGACGAGCCAGAGGTTGCCCCGACCGAGGAACAGAACGCCGTCGCAGGTCTCATGCTGCGCGCGATGATTCAGGCGGCGAAGGCCGACGGCAAGATCGACGAGGCCGAGAAAGAGCGTCTGACCGGGGAGCTCGGCGATCTTGACGAAGAAGAACGCCAGTTCATCCGTGAGCAGATGGCGGCGCCGGTCGACGCGCAGGCTTTGGCCCGCGATGTGCCGAAGGGTCTGGAACCGCAAGTCTATCTGATGTCGGTCATGGCGATCGACTTCGACAGCCAGGAAGAGGCGCAATATCTGCACCAGCTTGCGCAGGCGCTCGGGTTGCAGCCGCAGGTCATCAACCAGATCCACGACCAGATCGGCGTGCAGAATCTTTATAGCTGATCGGAAATGACTGTTTGAGCCGAATTGATCGCCGTCCGCTATGCCGGGCGGCGATTTTTCATTGAGCCGTCACCGCGATCCGTTAACGTCAATCGGGCACAGGGGCGACACGGCTTCGCAGAACAAGGGGCTTTCGCCCGACGAACGATCCTCAAGTCAGCAAACGACGCCAACGACCAGGAGACAACATGCGCTATCTCATTCTTGCCACCGCCATCGCCGCCGCGCCGCTTGCGGCCTTCGCCCAGGACGATCCGGTCGCGCAGGCGATCAAGGCCCGCCAGGGTTTCTACACCATGCTCGGGGCCAATATGGGCGTGCTCTCCGCCATGGCGAAGGGCGATATGGAATATGACGAGGAAGTCGCCTCGCGCCACGCCGCCAATATCGAGGCGCTGACCCAATACGATCTGCCCATGCATTTCATCGAGGGTAGCTCGAACGCGGATGTCGAAGACACCGCTGCCCTGCCTGCGATCTGGGAGGATATGGAGGACTTCCGCGCCAAGTTCGCGGCGCTCGGTGATGCAGCGGCGGGTGCCGGCGACGCCGTCCGCGGCGGTCAGGAAAATATCGGCCCTGTGCTCGGCCAGCTTGGCGGCGCCTGCAAGGCCTGCCACGACCAGTATCGCGACTGACGGGACACCCGGCATGAGCGACGAGAGGACAGCGCCACCCCGAAAGGTGAAGCTCTGGGACCCGCTGCTGCGCGCGTTCCATTGGCTTCTGGCGCTCTTCGTCGTGGCGGCATGGCTGCTCGGCAAATACGGGCCGAACCAGATGACGCTGCATTTCTGGTGCGGCTATGTCGTTGCGGGGCTGCTGATCTTCCGGCTGATCTGGGGCTTTGTCGGCCCCACCCCGGCGCGCTTCGCGCATTTCCTGCGCGGCCCCGGGGCGGTGGCTGGATATATGCGGCATATGTTCCTGCGCGAGCCGAGCTATTGGCCGGGCCATAACCCTCTGGGCGCGCTGTCGGTGATCGCCATGCTCGCGGTGCTGGCGGCGCAGGTCACGACGGGGCTGATCTCGGACCCCGAGGATTACATCAATGTCGGGCCGCTGGCTTCATGGGTCGGCAGCGATGTCGCGACCGGAGCGGTGGAGTGGCACGAGCTGGGGTCCAATCTCGTGCTGATCCTCGTGCTGCTGCATGTGGCGATTATCCTGTTCTATCGCTTCTGGAAGCGTGAGGATCTGGTGACGCCGATGGTCACGGGCAGCAAGAAAGTCCGGCCCGTTGAGGGCACGGACCGCTGATCTTTGCAGCGGGAATCAGGCGGCCCGCCGTCCCCGCTTCGGTCAGTTGAACTTGTTGTCTCGCGGGAAACCACGCGGCGCCATGCGGCCCGCCGTGGCGCGCTTGCCAAGCCATTCCGCAAGATCTGGCTCGGTCCGCGTGCGACCGCCGCTTTCCTGCCAGCGGAGGCCCTCGGACAGGGTGATGCATGTCGCATCGGACAGCCCGCCATCCTTGAATTTCTGCAAGCGCACGCCCTTTCCGCGTGCCATCTCGGGCAACTCGGTCAGCGGGAAGACCAGCATCTTGCGGTTCTCGCCCACGGTCACGAGATGATCCTGCGAAGGCTCGACCCGGCGGCACAGAAGCGCCTCGCCGTTCAGCACCTGCTTGCCGGATTTGGTCTGCGCGACGATATCGGCAGAGCTCACCACGAAACCGTTACCCTCTTTCGAAGCAAGCACATAGCGCAGCCCTTCGCGCCATGGGAAAAGATCCACGATGGCGGCGTCATTCGGCAGATCGACCATCAGCCGCACCGGCTCGCCCAGCCCGCGGCCGCCGGGCAGTTCATGGGCGGGCAGCGTATAGAACCGCCCGTTCGAGCCGAACAGCATCAGCTTGTCCGTTGTCTCGGCGTGCAGGGCCATGAACGGGCCGTCGCCGTCGCGGAACTTGACCTCGGCGTCCAGAGGCTGATGCCCCTTCATCGCCCGGATCCAGCCCATTTTCGACACGATCACCGTCACCGGCTCGCGTTCGATCATCGCGTCCAGATCGACCGGCTGCACGTCCACCGCCGCCGAAATCTCGGTCCGGCGCCCGCCGCCCTCGGCGGATTTGCCGAACTGGTTGCGGATCTCGCGCAGCTCTTCGGTGATGCGGCCCCATTGCAGCGCTTCATCGGCGACAAGCGCGCTCAGCCGCTCCTGCTCTTCCAGCAGGTTGTCGCGTTCGGCCCGCAGCTCCATCTCTTCGAGCTTGCGCAGCGCGCGCAGCCGCATGTTCAGGATCGCCTCGGCCTGCACTTCGGTCAGGAAGATCTTCGTGCCGACATCCTTGCCCCAATCCTCGGCCAGCAGCCCGGCCTTGGGATCGTCGTCATGGCGGATGATCTCGATCACCCGATCGAGATTGAGGAAGGCGATGATATAACCCTCCAGCACCTCGAGCCGCGCCGCGATCTTGCCCAGACGATAATCCGAGCGGCGCAGCAGCACATCGCGGCGATGGTCGAGAAACGCGCGCAGCACCTCTTTCAGCGAACAGACCTTGGGCACGCGCCCGTCGATCAGCACGTTCATGTTCAGCCCGAAACGGGTTTCCAGATCCGAGGATTTGAACAGCGCCGCCATCAGCTGAGCGGGATCGACGCTGCGGGTCTTGGGTTCCAGCACGATGCGGACATCCTCGGCGGATTCGTCACGCACATCGGCCAGGATGGGCATCTTCTTGGTCTGGATCAGCTCTGCCAGACGCTCGATCAGCTTGGATTTCTGGACCTGATAAGGGATCTCGGTCACCACGATCTGCCAGGTGCCCCGGCCCAGATCCTCCTGCTCCCACCTCGCGCGCAGGCGCAGGCTGCCCCGGCCGGTGCGATAGGCCTCGCGGATCGTCTCGGCATCCTCGACCAGAACGCCACCGGTCGGGAAATCCGGCCCCTGGACGAAGTTCAGCAGCGTGTCGTCCCGCGCGTCGGGCGATTTGATGAGATGCAGGCAGGCGTCGACGACCTCATGCAGGTTGTGCGGCGGGATATTCGTGGCCATGCCGACCGCGATGCCGGACGCGCCGTTGCACAAAAGATTCGGATAGGCGGCGGGCAGGACGACCGGCTCGGTCAGCGTGCCGTCGTAATTGGGGCGGAACTCGACCGCATCCTCGGCCAGCCCTTCCATCAGCGCGCTGCCGGGTTCGGCCAGCCGCGCCTCGGTATAGCGCGATGCGGCCGGGCTGTCGCCGTCGATATTGCCGAAATTCCCCTGACCGTCGACAAGCGGGTAGCGCATGGCGAAATCCTGTGCCAGCCGCGCCATCGCGTCATAGATCGCAGCATCGCCATGCGGGTGGTAATTGCCCATCACGTCGCCGGCGATCTTGGCCGATTTGCGGAACGCCCCGTTCGGCGCCAGCCGCAGCTCGCGCATGGCATAGAGGATCCGGCGATGCACCGGCTTCAGCCCGTCCCGCGCATCGGGCAGCGCCCGGTTCATGATCGTGGACAGCGCATAGGTCAGATAGCGCTCGCCAATGGCCCGCGATAACGGTTCGGCGCTGAGATTTTCCGGCTCTTCGGGGATGAGATCGTCAGACATGGCACCGGATTTAGGCTGCGAAGCCGAACGGGTCCAGTCGGAAATTGCCCGGACGGCCCATCTTGGCGGGGAACGCCCCTGCCCCTAAAGGCGTTCGCAATGCATATCACGGCGCGCAAAGATGTCGTATAGTTGCATTGACGGGTGAGGGTGCATGTTCAAACTGATTTTCCTGACGCTTCTGGCGTTTGTGACGGTGCTTGTGGTGTTCGGTGACGGCGAGGGTCGCAGGGTCGAGGCACGCGCCCCGGAACCCGCCGCAGCCACTGCGGAGGAAGCCGAGAGCGAGGCCGAGGCCGAAGAGCGCGCGCAGGAAGAGGCCGAGGAAGCCGCCGAGGAAAGCGCCGCCGCCGTCGAGCAGACACCCGAACAACAACCGCAATTCGCCGGGCCCGATCTGCGCCCCTCGCCCGAATTCGCAGGGCAGGAGCCGGAAGAGGATCTGGCCAGCGCGCCCACCGACACGCTTTACGTCACCGGCAATTCAGTGAATTTCCGCGCCGGGCCGTCAACCTCGAACGAGGTCGTGGGACGGCTGACACGCGGGCAGATGGTGACAGCCATCGGCGACAGGACCGGTGACTGGATCGAGCTGCGTGACGGTCAGGGCCGCACCGGCTTCATGTCCGCGCAATTCCTTTCTGCCGAACGTCCCTGAAACCGCTACAGCGCGTTCACGAGCGCGGTGAAATGCTCGCCGCGTTTCTCGAAATTCGGGTATTGGTCGAAACTCGCCGCGGCGGGGGCGAGAAGTACGGTTTCTCCGCTTGTCGCCTCGGCATGGGCGCGGGAGACGGCCTCGTCCATCGTCTCGACCACCTCATGCGGGGTCGCGCCGAGTTGCAAGGCAAAGTCGCGTGCCGAATGGCCGATCAGATAGGCTTTCACGACATTGCCGAAATGCGGCTGCAAACCGGAGATCCCGCCATCCTTGCCGAGCCCGCCCGCAATCCATCGGATCCGCTTAAAGGCCTGCAATGCCTGCCCGGCGGCGTCGATATTCGTCGCCTTCGAATCGTTGACATAGCGCACCCCGTCCAGTTCGCGGATGGTCTGGCTGCGATGCGGAAGGCCGCCAAAGCTGTGAAACGCTGCTTCGATCTCGCGCGGGGCGAGGCCGACCGCGCGGCAGGCGGCATAGGCGGCGCAGGCGTTCTGATGGTTATGCGCGCCGGGCAACCCGGTGATCGCCCGCAGATCGACCGAGGCGACCTGCCGCCCCTTGCGGTATTCGCTGAGAAAGCCTTTGCGCGCAAAGACGCCCCAGGCGAAATTTTCCAGCTTCTGGCCGGATGACACCCGGATCACCCGGTCATCGCCCGGTCCCTGCCCCATCTGGTTGGCCAGATAGCGGCCCTCGACCTCGTCCACGCCGATCACGCAGCGATCCGGTCCGCCTTCGGCAAACAGCCGCCGCTTGGCCGCGAAATACCCGCCCGGGCCGCCATGCCGGTCCAGATGATCGGGCGAGAGATTGGTGAAGACCGCCACATCCGGTGTGAGCGCGCGGGCCAGATCGGTCTGATAGGATGACAGCTCCAGCACCACCACCTCGCAGTCATGCGCCGGTTCCAGCGAGAGCACTCCGGTCCCGATATTGCCGCCAATCTGACTCGGGCGGCCCGACGATGTCAGGATATGATGGATCAGCGCCGCAGTGGTGGATTTCCCGTTCGAGCCCGTCACGGTGACGATTTTTGGCGTGGTGGCAAAGCGATCCCAGTCCGGCGCGGCGAAGCTGCGAAAGAAAAGTCCAATATCGTTATCCACTGGGATCCCGAGCGCAAGCGCCTTGGCGATCACCGGATGCGGATCGGGATAGAGATGCGGGATACCGGGCGAGGTGATCAGCGCCGAAATACCGTTCCACTCCGCCTCGCGGGTCAGGTCGCGCAGCTCCAGCCCCTCGGCCTCGGCCTGCGCGCGTGCCTCTTGCCCGTCATCCCAAACCACGACCCGAGCCTCGCCGGCCGTGAGCGCAGCGGCGGTCGCCCTGCCCGAGCGGCCAAGCCCGAGAACGGCGATGGTCTGCCCTGAAACGCCTTTGACGGGGATCATGTTTCACCTCATGGATGATGCGCCGAAGCGCAGCTTACGATAACTCGGTGTCCGGATGTAGCACGCGCTTCGGCGCAGCTTGCCGCCCTATCGCAGCTTCAGCGTCGCCAGCCCGATCAGCGCCAGCACGAGCGCGATGATCCAGAAGCGGATCACGATCTGGCTTTCCTTCCAGCCCATCTTCTCGAAATGGTGGTGGATCGGAGCCATCAGAAAGACACGCTTGCCGGTTTTCTTGAAATACAGCACCTGGATGATGACCGAAAGCGCCTCGACGACGAACAGCCCGCCGACGATGGCCAGAACGATCTCGTGCTTGGTCACCACGGCAATCGCGCCCAAGGCACCTCCCAGCGCCAGCGATCCGGTGTCGCCCATGAAGACAGCCGCCGGCGGGGCGTTATACCACAGAAAGCCCAGCCCGCCGCCGATCAGCGCGGCGACGAAGATCACCAGATCGCCCGAGCCGGGCACGCCGTGCAGCCCCAGATAATCGGCGAAGTTCGCGTTGCCGACCATATAGGCGATGACCCCGAACGTGGCGGCGGCGATCATCACCGGCATAATGGCAAGCCCGTCCAGACCATCGGTGAGGTTTACTGCGTTGGCCGCACCGACGATCACGATCATGGCGAAAGGGATGAACAGGATCGACAGGTTCAGCAGCGCATCCTTGAAGAAGGGAAAGGCCAGCTGCCCGGTCAGACCTTCTGGATGCAGGAACATCGTCCAGACGGCGGCGAGAAATGCCAGCCCGAAGCCGAGCGCCATGCGGATGCGCCCCGGCACGCCGTGGGTGTTATGCTTGCTGACCTTGGCGAAATCATCGGCAAAGCCGATCGCGGCATAGCCATAGGTGACGATCAGCACGATCCAGATATAGCCATTGGACAGCCGCGCCCACATCAGCGTGCCGACAAGAAGCGCCGAAAGAATCAGGATCCCGCCCATGGTCGGGGTGCCCGCCTTCACGAAATGCCCCTCGGGGCCGTCATCGCGGATCGGCTGGCCCTTTTTCTGAACTCGGCGCAGATATTCGATCAGCGGCTTGCCGAACAGGAAGGCGAAGATCAGCGCCGTAAAGAACGCGCCGCCCGCGCGGAAGGTGATGTAGCGGAAAAGGTTGAAGATCCCCTCTCCGCCATTGAGTTCGGAAAGCCAGTACAGCATGCGTTATGTCCCCGTTGCGGTGGCCGTGTTCCCGGCCTTGCGCATCGCCTCGACGACGCGGCTGATATAAGAACCTTTCGAGCCCTTGACGATCACCGTATCGCCGGGCTGGATCAGCTCGTCCAGCCTCGCGGCGAGATCGTCGGCGCTTTCCGACCAGATGCCGCGCTTGGCCTCGGGCAGCGCATCGAAGAGATGGCGCATCAGCGGCCCGGCGGCGTGCACCAGATCGACGGCATTCATGGCGGGGTCGCTGGCCAGCGCGCGGTGCTGATCGGCCTCATCGGGGCCCAGTTCCAGCATGTCGCCCAATATTGCGACGCGCCGTTCGCCGGGCAGCCGGGCGAGCGTGCCAAGCCCGGCGCGCATCGAGCTGGGATTGGCGTTGAACGCATCATCGATGATGCGGAGCTGACCCAGCGCCTCGACCCGGCCCCGCCCCATGGGTGGCACCCAGTCGCCCAGGGATTTCGCCGCCTCGATCACATCCGCGCCGATTGCGCTGACCGTCGCCAGCACGCCGATGGCGTTGGCGGCGAAATGCGGACCGACCGATTTCAGGGTGAAACTGATCGGCTTGCCCGATAGCGCCGCGCGGATCTGGAGGCTCTCTCCCTCGGGGGTTGAGGAAATCAGCCGCGCCTCGCCCTCATCCCCAAAGGACAGGATCGGCGCGCCGGCCGCGTCGGCGGCATCGCGCAGGATATCGGTGGTCGACAGCCCCGTCGGGATGATCGCGGCGCCTGCGGGAACCAGCCCCTCGAAGATCGCCGCCTTTTCCCGCGCGATCCCGTCAAGGCTCCCGAAGGCCCCGATATGAGCAGCGGCGATGGTGGTAATCAGCGCCGCATGGGGCCGCGCCAGATGCGCCAGCGGCGCGATCTCGCCGGGATTGCTCATCCCGATCTCGATTATGGCGAAGTCGCTGTCTTCCGGCATCCGCGCCAGTGTCAGCGGCACGCCCCAATGATTATTATAGGAGGCCTCGGCAGCATGGACTTTGCCCTGCCCGGCCAGAGCGGCGCGCAGCATCTCTTTCGTGGAGGTCTTGCCGACCGATCCGGTCACGCCGATCACCTTGCCCCGCATCCGCGCGCGCCCTGCCCGGCCGAGATCTTCTAGCGCGCCCAGCACGTCATCCACGATCAGCAGCGGCGCGTCCCGTGCGACGCCGTCGGGGATTCGGCTGACAAGCGCAGCACCCGCCCCTTTTTCCAAAGCCTGCGCAACGTAATCGTGACCGTCCCGCTGATCCTTCAGCGCCACGAACAGATCGCCCGCCACGATGGAACGGGTGTCGATGCTGACCCCGTCCACCTGCCAGTCGCCGGAGATGCGGCCTCCGGTCGCCAGGGCGGCATCCTGCGCGTTCCACAACGCCATCAGATCTTCCCGTCCAGAGCCGCCACGGCGACCGAGGCCTGTTCGGCATCGTCGAAGGGAAACACGTCGCTTCCGACAATCTGACCGGTCTCGTGCCCCTTGCCCGCGATCAGCAGAGCATCGCCCGGTTGTAGCGCATCGACGCCGCGGAGAATCGCCTCGGCCCGATCGCCGACCTCGATGGCATCGGGTCCGGCGCCTGCCATCACCTCGGCCCGGATCGCCGACGGGTCCTCGCTGCGAGGGTTATCGTCGGTCACGATGACCAGATCGGCATGATCCCGCGCCGCCTCGCCCATCAGCGGGCGTTTACCGCGATCGCGGTCGCCACCGGCGCCGATCACCGCGATGATCCGGCCCATGACATGCGGGCGCAGAGATTGCAGCGCCGCGATCACCGCGCCTGGCTTATGCGCGTAATCGACAAATACCGCCGCCCCATTGCCCCGCTGTGCGACGAGCTGCATCCGCCCGCGCACCGTCTCCAGACCCGGCAGCGCCTCAAGCACCGATGCGGGTTCGTCGCCCGAGGCAATCGCCAGACCCGCCGCGGCAAGCACGTTCTCGGCCTGAAAGCCGCCGATCAGGTTGAGCCGGACCATATGCGGCTGCCCTTGCCAGGCAAAACGCAGCTCCTGCCCGGTGGCATCGTAGCGCTGGCCGAGGATCTGGAAATCGCAGCCCTCGGCGCGCCCGATGGTCAACGCCAGAAGCTCGTTATCGCGCGCTATGCCCAGCATCTGCTGGCCACGCTCGCCGTCGGTGTTGATGACCGCCGCCTCGCCGGCTTCGAGAATATGGTTGAACAGCAAGGCCTTGGCGGCGAAATACTCGTCGAACCCGGCATGATAGTCGAGATGGTCCTGGCTGAAATTCGTGAACGCCCCGGCCTTCAGACTGACCCCGTCAAGCCGCCGCTGATCCAGCCCATGCGAAGACGCCTCCATCGCGACATGGGTGACCCCGGCCGCCGCGGCCTCGGAGAGGACGCGGTGCAGCGTCACCGGCTCGGGCGTGGTATGGGCGAGCTTGGCCTCGTAATCGCCCTGCACGCCCATCGTGCCGAAGCTGACCGCCTTATATCCGAGAATCTGCCAGATCTGGCGAGTGAAATTCGCCACCGAGGTCTTGCCCGAAGTGCCGGTGACCGCGACCACATTGTCCGGCTGAGCGCCGAAATACAGCGCTGCCGCACCGGCCAGTGCGGCGCGCGGATCCTCTGCCACGACAAGCGCACCGTCCCAGCCCCGCAACTCCTGCGCCGCGAGCGCCGCGCCAGCCGCGTCGGTCAGCACCGCGGCGGCGTCCATACGGAGCGCATACTGGATGAATTCGCCGCCATGCAGCGTCGAGCCGGGCAGCGCCGCAAAAAGATGCCCTGGCTTTACCGTCCGGCTGTCCACCGAGATCCCGGTGATCTCGGGATCGCGCCCCCCGGTTGCGCTCAGCCCCAGCCGGGACAGCCGCTTGACGACCTCGGTCATGTTGTCTCCGTCACTCGTTCGCGGCGACCTTTAGCCCAGTTTCCGGTGG
This sequence comes from Paracoccus sediminicola, assembly GCF_027912835.1. Lineage (NCBI taxonomy): Bacteria > Pseudomonadati > Pseudomonadota > Alphaproteobacteria > Rhodobacterales > Paracoccaceae > Paracoccus > Paracoccus sediminicola. Next base: position 216,821 of record NZ_CP115768.1, on the reverse strand, counting down.
CGCTTCAATGTCGGGCAGCGTCCTGGTGCCGGCAGGACGCAGACCCAGCACCGGGGCCAGCCTGCGAATGACATCCGCAGCGACCGGCACGGCGGTCGCCCCGGCCACCCGGCTTTCGCCGCCGCCGAGCACGGTGCTCGGCTCGTCCAGCGTCACCACCAGAACATATTTGGGATCGTCATAGGGGAAGGCCGCGGCGAAGTTGGCCACCACGCGATTGTCGTAATAGCCACCGCCCGGGCGCGGCTTGTCGGCGGTGCCGGTCTTCCCGGCGACCTCATAGCCCTCGACATCGCCGCTGCGCGCCGTGCCGCGCTCGACCACCTGCCGCAGCAGGCCCAGCGACAGCTTCGCCGCCTGTTCCGACACCACCTGCGTCCCCGGCGCCCGCTTCTTGCCATGCACCAAGGTCGGCGTCACCTTGCGTCCGCCATTGGCCAGCGTGGCATAGGCCGAGGCGAGATGCAGGGGGCTCGCCGCCAGACCATGACCGAAGCTGACCGTGGCCGCCGTCACGGCGGGCCAGCGGCTCGGCACGATGGGCTTGCCGGTCGGCGCCTCGACCATCTCGAGCGATGTCGGCTCGAAAAAGCCGAGCTCGTCCAGAAACTCCTTCTGACGATCGACGCCGATCATCTGAGCGATGCGCACCGTGCCGACATTCGAGGATTTGACGATGATATCCGCGACCGAGAGGCTCGGGCCGTAATTGTGGTAATCGTCGATCTTGTATTTCCCGATCTTCATCGGGCTGCGCGAGTTGATATGCGTGTTCGGATTGACCAGCTTGAGATCCATCGCCTGCGCGACGGGGAAGATCTTGAAGGTCGATCCAAGCTCATACTGGCCCTGCACCGCGCGATTGAACAGCGGGCTGTCCGATGGATCGCCCTCAAGCGCCGGTCGGGGGCGGTCATTCGGGTTGAAGTCGGGCAGGCTCGCCATGGCCAGGATCTCGCCGGTCTCGACCTCCATCAGGATGCCCGCTGCGCCCTTTGCGTTCATCCGTCGCATCCCCGAATCGAGCACCTCCTCCATCGCCGACTGCGCGGTCAGGTCGATGGACAGCGTCAGCGGCGCGCCCTCATTGCCGGGATTGCGCAGCCAGCCGTCGAACGCCTTTTCGACGCCCGCAGTGCCGATCACCTCGGCGCTGTTCACCCCTTCCGCGCCGAAACCGGAACCGCCGAGGATATGGCTCGCGATCCGGCCGTTGGGGTAAAGCCGCATCTCGCGCGGACCGAACAACAGCCCCGGCTCGCCGATATCATGCACCGCCTGCATCTGCTCGGGGCTGATCTTCTTCTTGATCCACATGAATTTCCGCTTGGGATTGGTGAAATCCTTCGTCAGCCGCTCGGGGTCGAGATCGGGAAAGATTTTCGCCAACGCCGCCGCCGCGCGCTTGCCGTCGACCATGCTGTTGGGCTGCGCGTAAAGGCTGTGGGTCAGCATATTGGTCGCCAGCACACGGCCCTTCCGGTCGGTGATGTCCGCCCTCTGGCTGAGAATCTGCGTGCCGGTCGCCTGCGCCCGCGGCTCGGACGGATCAGAGGCGGCAAGCGCGCCCATCCGGAACCCCACCGTGCCGAAGGCCACCAGAAAACCGAGCGCCATCAGAACCAGCCGACCCTCGGCGCGCTTGCGGGCGCGATCCTGAATCTCGGCATGGCGGCGGGCACGGTTCTCGGCCTCGATGGCATCGGGGTCCTGCCCTGTCTCACGGGCGCGGAGAATGCGGGCCAGCGGGCGCAGCGGTATGCGGATCATCACTGAGGCTCCTGTTCGGACGGGGTTGGATCGGCATCGGTGATCGCGCCGTCGGTGGGCGGCACGAAATTCTCGGGACGGCGCGGCGGGTATTTCACCGGCGGGGGCGGCACGTCGATCTTGCTGGTATCGACGAACTGATCGGCAGTGATGGGCGCGAGGTCCAGCTTGCCTGCGTTCAGCGCAACCAGCTCGCGCAGCCGTTCCGGGCGGTTGAGATAGGCCCATTCCGCGCGGAGCACGACCAGCTGCTCGCGCAGCCCGGCGATGTCGCGCTGCACCGACTCCATCTCGTTCAGCGCATCCTGCGTACGGTAATTCTCGCGATACGCCCAGAAAGCCAGCGACATCACCACCATCGCCACCAGAAGATACAGAACCGGCCTCATTTCCGCCCCCGTCTTTCTGGCAGGCGCGGCAATGCGATGGCGGCCGCGTCCAGGTCGCGGGCGGGTGCATCGGTGCGGATTCCCACGCGCAGAAAGGCGCTGCGCGCGCGCGGATTGGCGGAAAGCTCTTGCGCATCGGCGCCGATGGCGCGGCGAGTCGGCAGGGTGAATGTCGGCGTGTCGAGCTGCTCGACCGGCGCATGGCGCGAACCGCCACCCGAGGTCGCCGCGCGCGACTGAAGGAAGCGCTTGACCACCCGGTCCTCCAGCGAGTGAAAGCTGACCACCGCGAGCGCCCCGCCGGGTTTCAGCGCCCTCTCGGCAGCAGCCAGCCCTTCCGCAAGCTGGCCGAATTCGTCATTCACCCAGATCCGAATGGCCTGAAAGCTGCGCGTTGCAGGATGGCTCTGGCCCGGCTTGGCGCGCGGCAGCTGACCGGCGACAATCTCGGAGAGCTGCGATGTCGTGCTGAGCGGACGCGCCGCCACGATGGCACGGGCGATGCGGCGCGAGGCGCGCTCTTCGCCGTAATGGTAAAGAACATCCGCGATTTCGGCCTCGTCGGCATCGTTTAGCAGATCGGCGGCGCTCGGCCCGTGGCCGCCCATGCGCATGTCCAGCGGACCGTCGCGCAGAAAGGAAAAGCCGCGCTCCGCCTGATCGAGCTGCATCGAGCTGACGCCGAGATCCAGCACCACCCCGTCGACGGCGCCGCCCGCCAGCCGGTCAAGATCAGAGAAAGTGCCCTCGACCAGCTTCAGCCTTTCGCCATACGCCCCAGCCCATTCTGACGCCATGTCGAAGACGCGCGGATCGCGGTCGATGCCGATCACCTGCTCCGCGCCGGCCTTTAGCAATTGCCGCGCATAGCCGCCCGCGCCGAAGGTTCCGTCCACCCAGACCCCGCGCACCGGCTCGACAGCGCGAATCAGCGGCTCGATCAACACAGGGATATGAGGATCTTTGCGGGCGGGATCGGGCGCGGGCATGGCCTAGGCCTCGCGCGGTTCTGCGGCCTGCGCGCCGTTCAGGAAGCTGCGCGGATCGAAATCGGCGGGATACTGCGCCATGAACTCCTGAAGCGTGCCGCTGGCTTCGGAATAATTCGCCGGGCTCCACACCTCGATGAAGTCGCCTTTCGAGGTGAAGAACGCCTCATTCTCCAGCCCGGCCTTGTCACGCAGCTTCTGCGGCAGGACGAGTCGTCCATCCGTATCGATCTCGGCCTCGGTGGCGGTGCCGTTCATCAACGTCTCCAGCCACAGCCGTTCCTGAGAGCCACGCGGGAGGGCATCGATTTCCTCGTCGATGCGGTCGGCGGCTTCGATGGTATAGAATTCCAGCTTTTTCCAGGTTTCGGGACCATAGACCACAATCAGTCGGGTCCGGTCCGAGGGCTTCCAGTCGGGATCGCCGGCTTCGAAGATACGGCGGAAACGGGCCGGGATCGACATGCGACCCTTGCCGTCCACCTTGACCTCTTCCGAGCCTCTGAACTTGCGCGCCACCGGCGAGCCTTTCCTTGCGATCCGTGATCCTTCCCGGCAGGCCGGAAAAGAAAGGCGGACCGGGCCGCTGCCACTGCCCGATCCGCCGCCCTCGTTCCCATCTCTGGGTCCCGCTCTTTGGCGGGTCGGTCCCTGGTGCCACCTTGGGGGAGGTGCTGCTCGCACGCTCGGGACCTGTCGTCGGAAGCGGGTGCCTGTATGAAGCCTGTTATCGCCTTCGGGGTCTTGATCGCCCCTTTAGCCCGTCTCCGTGAATTCGTGATGCCACGGGAATTCATGGGAAGCAATGGAAAATAACGGGCGGATATGGTGTGAGCGGATGTGAGGCCACGTGAACGAAAAGGTAACATCAGTGATGATTAAACACGCTCAGCGCAAGTTTAGACAAATTTTAGCGGACAGATACCATATATTGTGCTCGGGAAGACCCCTCCACAATATCCCTGAAATTCCCAAAAAATGCAGAGCGGGGTTGGTTTGGTGCGGAAATGAGCCCTGACCTGACCCGAATCGAGCCTAATCACACCGCCTCACGCCGTGGTGATTCGGATTTCCATACGCATTCCCATGCGTTCCCAGAAGCGAAGCTTATTGTCCGCGCCCATGAGCTCCCGCTCACCGGGCTTCAGGCGATGTGCAACTGTTGGATCGCGCGCGCCGAGGATACGACGCCGCTCAGGCGCATATAAAGAAGTGCGGCCTCCGCTTAGCGATCGGGTAGCTGCGGCGGCTCGACCCGTGATCGCGGCCACGCCTTCGGTGCCTTCGAAACCGACCCTGACACCGCCCACCCTCTCGCGAGAGGTTTCGAAGAAAGCAGCGCTCCGATTAGCCCCGGATAGACGCTTTTTCGCCGCCCCTCAGGGTCTGGTTTCGACGTAGCGTCACGAGGAACCTGTGACAGCAAACATGCACTCAGCGCGGCCAAGATGTTTCCACAAGGCGGAGGACCTGTCCAAATGGTCAGTTTCCGGCTCAGTCGGTAACGGAACTGTAAAAGATCTTGGCGATAAGAGCCTCAAATCGCAGAGAGGATCCGTGGCGGGTTGCACTTGCTGCATGGCAGCATTGAGTCTTTTTCCATTGTGCAAGCGCAGCATTGGGGCCATCTTCTTCCCAACGGCGCGGATAGGCCGAGCCGTCGAAAAGATACGAGCGATAGAACAATGGCTGCTACGAACACTCTGACCCACACTGCCCGCACCGAGCGCGCTGCCGGCGCCGGATTAATGGGCATGATTGCGCGTCTGCAAGAGGCCCGCGCACGTCGTGCCGTCTATCGTCAGACCGTTGCCGAGCTGAACAGTCTGTCCAATCGCGAGCTGGACGATCTGGGGCTGAACCGCAGCATGATCACCCGGATCGCCACCGAGGCGGCCTGGGGCAAGTAAGAATTCTCATACCCGACCCTTCCTCCTCCCTGGGTCCGGGTTGCGGCGGCACCTCCCCTCCTCCTCCCTGGAGGTGCCGCCAACCAGATACAACGGGACCTTACTCCTCCTCCCGAGGTTCTGTTGAAAGCGCGGCGGCCCTGCCTCCTCCTCCCTGTGGGGCCGCCGCGATCCGAGACAGGCCGACCCTCTCCTCCTCCCTTGGGTCTGGTCTTTGCGATGCGGGCGTCTCCTCCCTGTCCCGCGTCGCAGCTTTTAGCCGGCCTTTCTCCTCCTCCCGGGCCGGTGAATGCGATGCGGGCACTCTCCTCCCGGCCTGTATCGCAACCTATACGCGGCCCTCTCCTCCTCCCTGGGCCAGCGTTGATGCGGCGGCGCCCCTCCTCCTCCCTGGGCGCCGCCGCTTTTCATTTCCGGGCAGGCGCGGGATAACGGGCGGATGTTGTCATATCAGCACATCTATCATGCCGGGAACGCGGCGGATCTGCACAAGCATGCGCTGCTGGCGTGGATGCTGGACTACCTGACCGGCAAGGATAAACCGCTGAGCTATATCGAAACCCATGCCGGGCGCGGGCTGTATGATCTGGGCTCGGACGCGGCGCGACGCACGGGCGAGGCGCAAGCGGGAATCGGGCGGGCCGAGGCGGCGGGCTGGCTGGATACGGGTCACCCGCTGATGCAGGCGCTCGCCGCAATTCGCGCGCGGCACGGCGCCAGCTTCTATGCCGGATCGCCACTGATCGCCCGGCATTTCCTGCGCCCCGAAGACAGCGCCCATCTGGCCGAATTGCATCCAGCGGAATATGCCGCACTGGCCGAAGCCAAGCCCGGCGCGACGCTGCACCGGCGCGACGGGTTCGAGTTGGCGCGCGCGCTGACCCCGCCCACGCCACGACGCGGGCTGATGCTGGTCGATCCAAGCTATGAGGTGAAAGCCGACTATGCGGCGATTCCCGGTTTCCTGCGCGAGATTGCCCGCAAATGGAATGTCGGCGTGCTGGTGCTGTGGTATCCGAAGCTGGCAGACGGGCGTCAGGCCGGGATGATTGACAAGCTGACAAGTGATTTCGCCGATGCGCTCGTATCAGAGGTTGATTTCCCGCCTGCGCGGCCCGGTCACGGGATGGTTGGCTCGGGAATGTTCGTGATCAATCCGCCATGGGGACTGGCCGATGAGGCGGCGCGGCTGTCGGCGCTCTACGTGACCTGAAGCTGTCAAACCGGGGCGCGCAGCGCGAACACCGCTTGTCATGTCGAACGCGTGGGACAGGGCGGGTCAGCAATCCGATTCGACCGGCAGACCCCTTTCCCAGCGATGCGATACCGTCCGGTCGTCAGCGGCAGACCGTGCCCGACTCTGCGGAAAACCTGTCGCGAGCGCGGATTCCTGTCATAGTTGCGGAAGCCTGACTCATCCGCCCGGAGGGCAAGATGCAGAAGCCGCGAATCGCTCTGGACACGCATGAGGTGCTGAACCAGCCGCCAGAGGCCGGGGACCGCGACCTTTGGGCCGATGACCGGCTGCTAAGGCAGCTGATAGGAGAGGACATCGCGGCTCGGGCGCGGCTCTCCGATTATGGGCGCGAGTTGGGACAGGCGGATCTGCGCGCGGCGGCGCGTGACGCGAACCGGTTTCCGCCAGAGCTGCATCTGTTCGATGCGGGCGGGCGGCGCCTCGATGAGCTGCGCTTTCATCCCTCTTATCACCGCTTCATGCAGCTTTCGGTGGCGGCAGGCTATGTTGGGGCCGCGTGGGAGCCGGGCTGCGGCGGCCATGCCGGCCATGCCGCGATGGTCTATCTGGCGAGCCAGGTCGAGCCGGGCCATTGCTGCCCCCTGACCATGAGCTATGCCGCATCCGCCGTGCTGCGCGAGGCGGAGGGGTTCGACATCTGGCGCGACGGGCTGAAAAGCCGCGATTACGATCCGTCGATCCGGCCTGCGGGCGAGAAAACCGGGGTCACGCTGGGCATGGCGATGACCGAGAAACAGGGCGGATCGGATGTGCGGCGCAACACCACGCGGGCGGTGCGCGACGTCGATGGCTGGCGGCTGACCGGGCATAAATGGTTCTGCTCGGCGCCGATGTCGGACGGGTTTCTGACGCTGGCACAGGCGCCGGGCGGGTTAAGCTGTTTTCTGGTGCCGCGCTGGCTGGAGGGCGGGCGCAACACGCTGCGGATCATGCGGCTGAAGGACAAGCTGGGCAATCGCTCGAACGGCTCGGCCGAGATCGAATACGACCGGACCTTCGCCCATCTGATCGGCGGTGAGGGCGACGGCGTGCGGGTGATCCTGAGGATGGTGCATCACACACGGCTGGATACTTCTGTCGCGCCTGCCGGGCTGATGCGGGCGGCCCTGCGCGAGGCGCATCACTGGGCCACGCATCGGAACGTGTTCGGGAAGCCCTTGGCGGATCAGCCGCTGATGCGCGCGGTGCTGGGCGATCTGGCGCTGGACTGGGCGGGCGCGCTGGCGCTGTCGCTGCACGTGGCGCGGCATTTCGACGGCACGGAGCCCGAGCATCGCAGCTTTGCGCGGATCGGCGTGGCGATGGCGAAATATCTGGCGAACAAGCTGTGTCCTCTGGTCGTTGCCGAGGCGATGGAGGCGCTGGGCGGCATGGGCTATGTCGAAGACACGCTGCTGCCGATGCTGTATCGCGAGGCGCCTTTGAACGGGATCTGGGAAGGTTCGGGCAATGTGATCTGCCTCGACGCGCTGCGCAGTCTTGCGAAGGACCCGCTCAGCGCCGAAGTGCTCCGGGACGAGATCTTGGCAGCGCGGGGGCTGGACCGGCATTTCGACGCCGCTCTGCGCGCCTATGACCGGCGCTGGCGGGTCGCGCATTTGGCCGAGGCCGAAGCGCGCTGGTTCGTCGAGGACAGCGCGGTGATGCTGGCGGCCTCGGCCCTGCTCCGGGTCGGGGTCGAGGATGTGGCACCGGCCTATGCGGCGACGCGGCTTGGCGCGCCGCGCGGTCGGCTGGCCGGGGCACTGCCGCAGGGGGCGGCGGATGCGGTGCTGGCGCGTTGTTTCGGCTGAGGCAGGCGCGCGGATCTCCGGCCTAGCCAGAGGCGTCGCCGGCGGTGCTGCGCCCGGACTGCGCGAGGATCGGGGCGAGAGCCACCACCATCGCGGCAAAGACCGACAGCAGCGCGAAGGACAGCCTGAGCGAGAAGATCTCGGCAATGAAGCCGATGGCGGGCGGGCCGAGCAGCATGGCGCCGTAACCCAGCGTGGCAACGGCGGCGATGGCCTGGCCCGGCGGCACGTCGGGATCGGCGGCGGCGCGGCTGAAGGCGAGCGGGATCAGCGCCGCGCAGCCCAGCCCCATCAGCACAAAACCGATCAGCGCCGCGGTCATGGTGGCCGGGATCACCAGCAATGCCAGGCCGCACAGCACCGCCGCACCGCTGATCCGGGCCATGCGGACCGGGCCGAAGCGCAGCACCAGCCTGTCGACGCAAAGCCGCATCGCCACCATCGTGACCGAGAACACCGCATAGCCCAGCGTGGCGCGGGCCTCTCCGGCACCGATCACGTCGCGCAGATAGACCGCGCTCCAATCCGCCATGGCGCCCTCGCTGAGCCCGGCCGACAGGGCCAGCACGCCGACCAGCACCAGCTGGCCGCGCGGCAGGGCAAAGACCGGGCCGGGGGCGCCGCGGCCGCGGCGGCGTGATTCCCAGGGGATCAGGGTGAAGGGGCCGAGGATCAGCGCCGCCGCCAGCGCCGCCAGCAGAAAATGCAGCCCAACCGGCAGCCCGATGCTGGCCGCGACATAACCAGAGCCTGCGCCGAGCGCAGTGCCGAGGCTCCACATCGCGTGGAAGGACGACATGACCGGGCGGCCAAGTGTCTTTTCGACCTCGGTCGCCCAGCTGTTCATGGTCACATCCATCGCCCCGAAGCCCATGCCGAAGACCAGCAGCGCCGCGCCGAGCAGGATGGGCGTCGGGGCAAGCCCGATCATCACCAGCATCACGAGAGAGATCACCGCGAGCAGCCGCGTCAGCCGGACCGCGCCGAAATCATCGGACAGCCGTCCGGCGACCGGGAAGGACACCACCGCGCCAAGCCCGAGCACCAGAAGCAGGATGCCGAGCGTTGCCTCGCTGAGCGAATGCCGCTCCATGATGGCGGGAATGCGCGAGGCCCATGCGCCGAGCAGGAGACCGTTCAGCATGAAGGCGGCGGCGACGCCGCGCCATGGGGTTCGGAGCGAGGACATTTGCGGGATCCGTGGATGAAACTGTCGTGAATGCGGCACGACTAGCAAAGACTGCGGCGATGTCCAGACCATGCGGACGGCATTTCGCGCAACGGAATGCGCGATCCGGGTCCCGAGGCAGAGACCTGCCGGGCGGGGCGGCTCAGTTCGGATGCGGTGCCCCGCCTGGCGGAGAAGGCGGGAATGGTGGCGGGCGCGGGGCTGCATCGCGCGAGGTATGCGACAGCCAGTCCTGCGGCCAGTCTTCGGGCCATGCCGGGCCGGGGATGCCGCGTTGCCGTTCCAGCCGGGCCAGACGGTCTTCGGCCGCCGCGATATAGTCGCGGGTCACCGGCACCGCATCGACGCGATGGGCGAGCTGAAGCTGGAACACCACCATCCCGCCCTCGCGGAAAGCGGCCTCGCTTCCGGCGAGATAGAATTCCCACATCCGGCAGAAGGCGGCATCGTAAAGCGCCTCGGCCTCGTCGCGCCTTGCCATGAAGGCCATGCGCCACGCCCGCAAGGTCTCGGCGTAATGCAGGCGCAGCACCTCGATATCGGTGACCGTCAGCCCCGAGCGTTCGACCGATTGCATCACCTCCGAAAGCGCCGGGATATACCCGCCGGGGAAGATATATTTGCGCAGGAACGGGTTCGTCGCGCCGGGCGGATTGGCGCGGCCGATGGTGTGCAGCAGCATCGCGCCATCGGGGCGCAGAAGCGTCGCGCATTGGCCGAAAAATGCGTTGAAATGATTGATGCCGACATGCTCGAACATGCCGACCGAGACGATGCGGTCATAGCTGGCAGCGATCTCGCGGTAATCTTGCAGGCGGAAATCGACCCTGCCCGCCAGCCCCTCGCGCTCGGCCCGCCGCTGCGCCACGGCAAGCTGTTCGTCAGAGAGGGTGACACCATCGACACGCGCCCCGGCGACGCGAGCCAGATAAAGCCCCATCCCACCCCAGCCGCAGCCGATATCGAGCAGATCCATCCCCTCTTCGATCAGCAGCTTGGCGGCGATATGGCGCTTTTTCAGCAGCTGCGCCTGCGGCAGCGTCGTGTCAGGCCCGGGAAACCAGCCGCAGGAATATTGCATGTCCGGGTCGAGAAACAGCCTGTAAAGATCCGCCGAAAGATCGTAATGGCGCTGGACATTGCCGCGCGATTGCAGCCGCGTGTTGATCTGATGCAGGCGGCGCGAGGCGATGCGCATCTTCTCGAAAGCCTTCATCCAGAAAGCGGGCATCAATTCGCGCCCCGCATTGGCATAGCCGAGCATGATGAAATCATAAATGCCGCCGCGGACGATCTCGATCTCGCCCTCCATATAAGCCTCTCCGATCCCAAGAGCGGGGTTGGTCACGGCGCGGCGCTCGGCGGCGGCGCTGTGGAAGCGGATCACGAGACGCGGGCCGCTGCCATCGCCGACGCGCCGCATCTGCCCGGCGCTGTCGATCACGGTCAGATCGCCGGTGGTGATGTAATTCTCAAGAAAGGCGCGCAGCAGCGTGTTCATCTTCTCTTCCTTGGCCGGACGAGCGGATCTGTCACGCAACTGTCACTGACCAACCCGGTTCCGGGCAAGTGGGCACGCAGGGTCCGGGGCCGGAAAGACAGTGAACGCGATGGATTTGGGCAAAGATTGCACGGGAATCGGCAGATTTCAGCGCATAGCGGGCCGCGATCAGGCGGGCGGCTGGCCGCTGTCGTCGAGGATCAGCTCGCCATCTTCCTTGTAGACCGCGCCCTCGGGGCGGCGGTCGAGCAGCGGCAGAACGGTTTCCGAGGGGCGGCACAGACGGACGCCTTTCGGGCTGCACACGATGGGGCGGTTGACGAGGATCGGATGGGCGATCATCGCATCCAGCAGAGCGTCGTCGCTGGTCGCGGGATCGGTGAGGCCGAGCTTTTCCGCCGGGGATTTCGAGACGCGCAGCGCCTCGCGCGGGGTCAGACCGGCGGCGGCGAAGAGCGCCAGAAGCTGCGGGCGCGTCCAGCCGGTTTGCAGATATTCGATCACCACCGGCTCGATCCCCGCAGCGCGGATGACGGTCAGCACATTGCGCGAGGTTCCGCAATCGGGATTGTGATGGATGACGACGGTCATGCGGGTCTCCGTTCGGTGGCGGGTGACGATATTTCTATATATCGCGATTAGTTGATTTATATAGCCCAGTAAAGATATAGCCCAGTAAAGATCGCGCCACGGCGCATGAAAAAACCCCCGGCGCGGTGGCCGGGGGTGTCGTCATGCAATGCCGGGACGATCAGGCCGCGGCGAGGTTGCGCAGCACGTAATGCAGCACGCCGCCATTCTTGAGATACTCGATCTCGACCTCGGTATCGATCCGGGCCTTGATCTTGATCGTTTTCCCGGTGCCGTCGGCATATTTCACCTGCGCATCCACCACTTCGAGCGGCTTCACATCGCCGAGACCTTCGATGGTGATTTCTTCTTCGCCGGTGAGGTTAAGCGATTTGCGGGTGTCGCCCTCGGTGAACTCGAACGGGATAACGCCCATGCCGATCAGGTTCGAGCGGTGAATACGTTCGAAGCTTTCGGCGATGACGGCCTTGACGCCCAGCAGGTTGGTGCCCTTGGCCGCCCAGTCGCGGGACGAACCGGCGCCGTATTGCTCGCCGCCGATCACGACCAGAGGGGTGCCCTGCTTTTCATATTGCATGGCCGCATCGTAGATCGCCGCCTGCTCGCCATCGGGGCCCTTGGTATAGCCACCCTCAACGCCGTCCAGCATCTCGTTCTTGATGCGGATATTGGCGAATGTGCCGCGCATCATCACCTCGTGATTGCCGCGGCGCGAGCCGTAGGAGTTGAACTCACGCGGGGGGACCTGACGCTCGGTCAGATACTGGCCGGCAGGGGTGGATTCCTTGAAGGAACCGGCGGGCGAGATGTGGTCGGTTGTGATCATGTCGCCCAGCAGGGCGAGAACGCGGGCGCCCTTGATGTCCTCGATCTCGCCCGGTTCCTGTGACATGCCCTGGAAATAGGGCGGGTTCTGGATATAGGTCGAGGTCGAGGGCCAGTCATAGGTTTCGCTGTCGGTGACCTCGACGCCCTGCCAGCGCTCGTCGCCCTTGAAGACGTCGGCATACTTTTCCTGGAACATCTCACGCGTGACGACGCTGTGGACCATGTCGGCAACCTCTTTCGAGGAGGGCCAGATGTCTTTCAGATAGACGTCATTGCCGTTCTTGTCCTGGGCGATGGGATCGCGGGTCAGGTCGATATTCATGTCGCCGGCCAGCGCATAGGCCACCACCAGCGGCGGCGAGGCCAGATAGTTGGCGCGCACATCCGGCGAGATCCGGCCTTCGAAGTTGCGGTTGCCCGACAGGACCGAGACGGCGATCAGATCGTTATCGTTGATCGACTTCGAGATCTGCGGCTCGAGCGGGCCCGAGTTGCCGATGCAGGTGGTGCAGCCATAGCCGACCAGATTGAAGCCAATCGCGTCCAGATCGTCCTGAAGCCCGGCGGCCTCCAGATACTCGGACACGACCTGCGACCCCGGAGCCAGCGAGGTCTTGACCCAGGGCTTGCGGTCCAGTCCCAGCTCGCGCGCCTTGCGGGCCACGAGACCGGCGGCGATCAGCACATAGGGGTTCGAGGTGTTGGTGCAGGAAGTGATCGAGGCGATCACGATCGAGCCGTCATGCAGCGTGTAATCCTCGCCCTCGACCTCGCCTTCGGAGAAGCCCTTATGGCGGCCGCCGGGGACATAGCCGGGTTCGTCCGCGCCGCCTTCCATGTCCCAGCGGATCTCGGAGCGCTGCGATTCCTCGGGATAGCGCTCGCCCATCACGAGATCCCAGAACGCCTTGGCGGATTCGTCGAGCGGGGTGTGGTCCTGCGGACGCTTGGGGCCCGAGATCGCAGGCACGACGGTGCCGAGATCGAGATCCAGCGTCGAGCTGTAGACCGGCGCATAGCCTTCGTCGCGCCACAGGCCGTTTTCCTTGGCATAAGCCTCGACCAGCGCGATGCGGTCCTTGTCGCGGCCGGTCTGTTCCAGATAGCGCAGTGTTTCGTCGTCAATCGGGAAGAAGCCGCAGGTGGCGCCATATTCCGGGGCCATGTTCGCGATGGTGGCACGATCGGCCAGCGGCATGTTCGCCAGACCGTCGCCGTAGAATTCGACGAATTTGCCGACCACGCCATGTTCGCGCAGCATCGCCACGACCTTCAGCACCAGGTCGGTGGCGGTCACGCCTTCCTTCAGCGCGCCCGAGATGTTGAAGCCGACCACTTCCGGGATCAGCATCGAGATCGGCTGACCCAGCATCGCGGCCTCGGCCTCGATCCCGCCGACGCCCCAGCCGAGCACCGAAAGCCCGTTCACCATCGTGGTGTGGCTGTCAGTGCCGACCAGCGTGTCGGGATAGGCGACTTCCTTGCCGTCCTGATCGGTGTCGGTCCAGACGGTCTGGGCCAGATATTCGAGATTCACCTGGTGGCAGATACCGGTGCCGGGCGGCACCACGCGGAAATTGTTGAACGCCTTCTGACCCCATTTGAGGAAGGTATAACGCTCCATATTGCGCTCATATTCCCGTTCCACGTTGAACTGGAAGGCGCGGGGCGTGCCGAATTCGTCGATCATCACCGAATGGTCGATGACCAGATCGACCGGGTTCAGCGGATTGATCTTCTGCGCATCGCCGCCAAGCGCGACAATCCCGTCGCGCATCGCCGCCAGATCGACCACGGCGGGGACGCCGGTGAAGTCCTGCATCAGCACGCGGGCCGGGCGATAGGCGATCTCACGCGGGTTCTTGCCGCCCTTTTCCGCCCATTCGGCAAAGGCCTTGATGTCATCGGTCGAGACGGTCTTGCCGCCATCCTCGAAGCGCAGCATGTTTTCCAGCACGACTTTCAGCGCGGCGGGAAGCTTCGAAAAATCGCCCAGACCCGCTTCGGTGGCGGCGGGGATGGAATAGTAATCGACGCTCTGCCCGCCTGCTTCGAGCGTGCGGCGCGTCTTGGAGGTATCGGTTCCGGTGACGATGGGCATAGGGGCCTCCCTGTCGGTTTGATGGGTACGGCGTTCGGTTCGGAATTGAGATGCCCCATTCAGGGGGCCGATTCAAGAGGCCGGGACGCAATTGGTATGCGATGGTATACCATGACAGGCGCTGTTGCACAAGGGCAACGGCATGTTGCATCCTCTGCCGTAACAGAGCCTTGATTTGGGTTTCTGGCCGCAATGCCCTATTCCCGCAGCGTCTTTCCGGAAGGCGATGATGGCGGCAGCAGGCTTTATCAGGGCAATATGTCTGGCAGGATTGCTCGGCGCATTGGCGGGCATTTCGGTCGGCACGGTCAGCGCACAGGGCTGGACCGAGGGCGCAAGCGCAGGCGCGGCGCAGAACGGCGCTGGCACCGCGTTCGGGCGGGCCGGGGCCGCGCTGTCGCAGGAGGCGCCCGAGCTTGGCGGCGATTACGGCGACATCATGGACGATGTGAACGCGGTGATCGACGCGATGGATGACAGCACCCGCGGTGTCGCGCCCGCATCCGAGCCGACAGCGGCCCCGGTTCCGTCACCGACCCTGGACCGCAGCAAGGATGCCACGCTCTCCACCGACGACGCGCAGGGCGCGGCACCGGGTCCGCATCGCCGCTCGCCGGTGGTCGTCGAGCTGTTCACCGCCGAGGGCTGCGCGGCCTGCCCGCCGGCGCAGGATCTGCTGGCCGATCTTTCGGGGCGCGGCGATGTGCTGGTGCTGAGCTGGCACGTCGATTACTGGGACTATCTCGGCTGGTCGGACAGCTTCGCCCGGCCCGAATTCAGCGCCCGTCAAAAAGCCTATAACCTGTCCCGCGGCGCACGGTCACTTTTCACGCCGCAAATCATCGTCGGCGGCGAGATGGCGATCGACATGCCCCGCCCGGCCGATCTGATGAGCGCGATCCGGCAGCAGCGCGACGAGGGCGATCACGTGACGGTCGCCTATGAACAGGAAGGCGCGCGCCGCCGGGTCGAGCTGACGCCGCGCGGCAGCCTGCCCTCCGACAATGCGGTGCAGCTCATCCGCTATCTTCCGCGCCGCTCGGTCGAGGTCGACAGCGGCGAGAATAGCGGCCGGCTGCTGGAACTGCGCAATGTCGTCGCCGCCGCGGAAATTCTGGCAGAATGGGACGGCGCGGCCCCGATCCGGCTGACCGTGACGCTGGGCGCGGGACGCTCGACCAATTTGCCGCAGGATACGCGCCATGCGCTGATCGTGCAGGATATGCGCGGAGGCATGCCCGGCGAGATCTTCGCGGCAGTGCCTCTGGACTGAGCGCGGCGGTCTCTGGACCTCGGGCGGTTTCGGGCGCATGAAGCGCGCATGACCGAGTGGATCGACCAGATCTCTGGCACGCCGGAGGGCGCGCGGATCGCGACTGTTCTGGCGGTGTCGGCGGCGATGCTGCACGCGATTTTCGGGGCGCTTCAGAAGGGGCGCCACGATCCCTGGGTCAGCCGTGCCGCCATAGATCTATGGGTGTTCCTGATAGCTCTGCCGGTGGCACTGTTCGTGGTTCCCTGGCCCGAGCCGCATCTGTGGCCGATCTTTCTCGGCGTGCTGGTGATCCATATCGGCTATAAGCTCGCGCAGGCGATGACCTATCAGCGCGGCGCCTATACGGTGGTCTATCCGGTGGTGCGCGGCACCGGCCCGCTGGTCACGGTGATCGCGGCGGGGATCGTGTTCCAGGAACATTACAACCTGACGCAATGGGCGGGGATCGGCATTCTCGTCGCGGGCATCCTCGGGCTCGGCTATTACAATTACCGAAAGCTGGATGTCGGGCGCGAGACGCTGATCCCGGCGCTGAGTTGGGCGGTGCTGACCGGAGTCTTTGTCGCTGCCTATACGACATTTGATGCCTGGGGCATCAGGCAGTCGGCTGATCCCTTCACCTTCCTCGCCTGGTTCTTTCTGCTGGACGGGCTGTTCATGCCGGTCTTCGCGCGCCGCAGGCTGGCCGCGCTGCCACGCGAAGAATGGGCGCGGCTCGGGCTGCGGGGCGTGGTCGGGGCGCTGGTGGCTTTTGCAAGCTTCGGCTCGATCATGCTTGCCACCCGCATCGACGAGGTTGGCCGCGCGGCGGTGCTGCGCGAGACCTCGACGGTCTTCGCGGCCCTTGTCGGCTGGCTCGTCCTGGGCGAAAAGGTGGGGCCGCGCCGCGCCGCGCTGATGGCGATGATCGCCGCGGGGGCGGTCATCATGGAATATGGCGCGCATTAGGCCGCGCCCCGAGAGGACAGGACGATGAGTGACACCCAGCCGAAACAGGTCAGCCCCGGTCTGAAGATCGCGCTTGAATACGGGCCGCTGATCGTCTTTTTCGCGGTGTTCATGCTGACCCGCGACCGCGTGTTTACCCTGTGGGGCGAAGAATATGGCGGCTTCGTGCTGGCGACGATGGTGTTCGTGCCTGTCCTGGTCGCCTCGATCCTGGCGCTGTGGCGGCTGACCGGCAAGCTGTCGGCGATGCAGGTGATGACGCTGGTGCTGGTGGTGGTGTTCGGCGGGCTGACCATCTGGCTGAACGATGACCGGTTCTTCAAGATGAAACCGACGATCATCTATGCGATCTTTGCCGGGCTTCTGGGGCTGGGGCTGGCACTGAAGAAGAACTGGTTGCAGCTGGTTCTGGGCGAGGCTCTGCCGATGGAGCATGAAGGCTGGATCAAGCTGACCTTCCGCATGGCGCTGCTGTTTGCCGGTCTCGCGCTGGCCAATGAGTTCGTCTGGCGGACCATGTCGGACACCGCCTGGGTCAATTTCAAGACATTCGGGATGCCGCTGATCACCTTCCTGTTCCTGATCGCGAATGCCGGGCTGTTCCGGCGCTATGCGCTCGACAAGGAGGACTGACGCCGCCCCGGCGGCTCCAGCAGGCGTGACCATCGCGGGGCCTGGCGCAGCGGCAGATGCGCGCGCAGAAGCGGCAGCGGAAGCGCCCAGGGCTGCAAGAGCGCGACGCGGTACAGCTCGAACAGCCCGTCGCGCAGATAGGGCGACCAGTGACAGGCGCGGGCCGTGTCGGCGCCGATGGGGAAGCCGAGTGCGGACAGGCTGTCGCGCACATCCGGCGCGTCGATCTGAAGATCCAGCCAATTGCGGCGCGGTTGCGAAAGACCCTGTCCGAGCGCGCGGTAACGGGCGCGCCCAACCAGTAGCTCAAGCCCGAGATCGAAGGGATCGTTTTCTCGCGAGGTGACATTGATGATCTCGGCCCGGCGACCCGCTGGGCTGTCGCAGGCGGCCTCGGCTGCCGGGCGCAGCTCTGCCGCGGCCATCAGGATCAGCCTTCCGACACTGCCGGGCCGCGCCGCGCCAAGCGCCTGTAACGCCACGCGCGCGCCGAGCGAATGCCCGATGAGATGCACCGGACGACCCGCGCTGTCCGAGAGCGCGGCGATGCGGTCTGCCAGCCCCTGCCCGACCTCGCCGGCCCGGCGATAGGCCGCCGCCAGACGCCCGCGCGCAGGCCAGCCAAAGGGGATGCCGAGCGCTTCATCGCCCTCGGCGCTCAGCCCGAGGGCCCTGGGCCATGAGCGCTGCCGCCTCGCGCCGGGCTTCATCGGGCCGAGCCCGAGGATATGGCGATGCGGGTCATGTTCGGGCTGCGAGGGACAGAAGCGATAGCCGTGGATCATGACGATGACCGGCGCGCCTGCGGGCAGGCTTGCCGCCCGGCGCAGAAGCTGCGGCGGGAGTGGCTGATCGGCGTTGATCGGCAGGATCGCCATGGCAAGAGATCACACGCGGTTTCCGTCACCTGCGGGATAGTCCTGCTACGCGACACTGGGGTGACCGGCTTGTGACGCCGCGGTGACACTCTACAAGATGTTGTAGCCGGGACACAGGCGCGTCAGTTCGAAAGGGGCCCGGACAATGCGCGAAACAGCCGACCGCGACATTGCAATGCCGCCCGCGCGATCCGGCAATCCTTGCCAAGAATGCCGCGTCGGCGTATCGCAAGGGCGCAACCAGTGAGGCCCAACATGACCCGCAGCAAACTGCACAAGCGCAGCCTTGCCGTCCACGCCGGCACCCGTCGCAGCCAGTATGGCGAGATGGCCGAGGCGATGTTCATGACCCAGGGCTTCGTCTATGAGGACGCCGCCCAGGCCGAGGCGCGGTTCCAGAAGGTCGGCGATGACGAGTTCATCTATGCCCGCTATGGCAACCCGACCAACCGTATGTTCGAGGACCGGATCGCGGCGCTTGAAGGCACCGAGGACGCGTTTGCCACCACGTCAGGCATGGCCGCGGTGAATGGCGCGCTGATGTCGGTCTGCCGCTCGGGCAGCCATATCGTCGCCGCGCGGGCGCTGTTCGGGTCGAACCTGTATCTGCTCGATGTGTTGCAGCGTTTCGGAGTCGAGGTGACGCTGGTAGACGGCACCGATCTGGACCAGTGGCGCGCGGCGGTGCGCGACGGTACTACGGCGGTGTTCTTTGAATCCGTTTCAAACCCGACGCTGGAGGTGATCGACATCGCCGCCGTATCAGACATCGCCCATGCCCATGGTGCGATGGTCATGGTCGATAATGTTTTCGCCACGCCGGTCTTTTCGCGCGCGGTGGAACAGGGTGCCGATGTGGTGATCTATTCCACGACCAAGCATATCGACGGCGCCGGCCGCGCTCTGGGCGGGGTGATCTGCGGCAGCAAGCAATATGTGCGCGAGGTGGCCGAGCCTTATGTGAAGCATTCCGGCGGCGCGATCAGCCCGTTCAACGCCTGGCTGATGCTGACCGGGCTGACCACGATGGAACTGCGCGTGCGCAGCATGGCCGACAGCGCCGCTGCGATCGCCGGGGCGCTGAGCGGGCATCCGAAACTGTCGAAGCTGATCTATCCCGGACTGGCCGACCATCCGCAGCACGATCTGGCCATGGCGCAGATGGGCTCGGGCGGGACCATGCTGGCGCTGGAAATCGTCGGCGGCAAGGACGAGGCCTTCAAGGTGCTGGACAGGCTGGAGCTGGTGCTGATCTCGAACAATCTCGGCGATGCGAAATCCATCATCACCCATCCCGCCACGACCACGCATCAGCGGCTGAGCGAGGAAGAGCGCGCCCGGCTTGGGATCTCGCCGGGGCTGGTGCGGTTGTCGGTGGGGCTGGAGCATCCCGACGACCTGATCGCCGATCTGACACAGGCTTTGGAATGACGTGACGTGTTCCAGCCCTGCGTAGGGATTTTGTCCCGATCTGGGCACGGAACTCTTTGGCTGCCGGAAGATTGTCATATATCCGAGGCGCGACCATGAAGGAGCCAGCCCCTTGAATACGCCTCGCCCGCCCGCCCTCTACCCTGCGCTGTCGCGGGAATATGACGCCGAATTCACGGTCGATCCGCAATACAAGGCCAGCCTGCCCGATCTGCAGAACGGTCCGTCCAGCCTGATCGTGGGCGCCAATGTTCTGATCCAGCATGTCGGGATCTCGAATTTTCGGCTGCCGATCCATTTCCGCACCCGCGAGGGCGGCGAGATCGTGCTGGAGACAAGCGTTACCGGCACGGTCAGCCTCGAGGCGGATCGCAAGGGCATCAACATGTCGCGGATCATGCGCAGCTTCTACGCCCATGCTGAAAAAGAGTTCAGCATGGCGGTGATGGAGACCGCGCTGGATGACTACAAGGGCGATCTCGACAGCATGGATGCGCGGATCCAGATGCGGCTGAGCTATCCGATGCGGGTCGATTCGCTGCGTTCGGGGCTCGCGGGTTGGCAATATTACGACATCGCGCTGGAACTGATCGAGCATGAGGGGCAGCGGCGCCGGATCATGCATCTGGATTATGTCTATAGCTCGACCTGCCCCTGTTCGCTGGAACTGTCCGAACATGCCCGCGAAAGCCGCGGCCGGCTGGCGACGCCGCATTCGCAGCGCTCGGTCGCGCGGCTGTCGGTTGTGATGAGCGACGAAGAGCGGCTGTGGTTCGAAGACATGATCGAGCTGTGCCGCCGCGCCGTGCCGACCGAGACTCAGGTGATGGTGAAGCGTGAGGATGAGCAGGCATTTGCCGAGCTGAACGCCTCCAGCCCGATCTTTGTCGAGGACGCGGTGCGCAGCTTTGCCGAACAGCTCATCGCCGAGCCGCGGGTCAGCGATTTCCGCGTCATCGCCAGCCACCAGGAATCGCTGCACAGCCATGATGCTGTGTCGATGCTGGTCAACGGAGAAACCTTCGCGCAGGACAGCCTCGACCCGACCACCTTCGCCAGCCTGCTGCATCGGGGGTGAGCGGCGCGTTGCCGCCGGGGCGCGGGTCGCGGCTCTCCCCCGGATCTCTGAGTGAAGGCGAGGGCCGAACAATTCAAGAACACCACTTTTCTGCGGCGCGCTACGTCGCTATGGTGGCGCCATGATGGATGACGATCCCTTCGAGGCCGCCGAAACCCGGCTGAGCCTGTCGCAGCGCGCCATGGGAATGCCCTCCGGCCCGCCGCCCTATCTGGACGGGCTGAACGAGGCGCAGCGACGGGCGGTTGAAATGCTGGACGGGCCGGTGCTGATGCTGGCAGGCGCGGGCACCGGCAAGACGCGGGCGCTGACCACCCGGATCGCGCATCTGATTTCGACCGGGCGGGCCTACCCGCGCGAGATCCTGGCAGTGACCTTCACCAACAAGGCCGCGCGCGAGATGCGCGACCGGATCGGGCGGCTTCTGGGTGAGGCGGTCGAGGGGATGCCGTGGCTGGGAACGTTCCACAGCGTCAGCGTCAAGATCCTGCGCCGCCATGCCGAGTTGATCGGGCGCGGCGATCTGCATCTGAAGAGCAGCTTCACCATTCTGGACACCGACGATCAGCTTCGCCTGCTGAAGCAATTGATCGCGGCCGAGAATATCGACGAAAAGCGTTGGCCGGCACGGCAGCTGGCCGGGATGATCGATGGCTGGAAGAACCGTGCGCTGACCCCGGACAAGGTGTCCCGCAACGAGGGTGCCGGGTTCGACGGCAAGGGGGTGCAGCTTTACCGCGCCTATCAGGACCGGCTGCTGGCGCTGAACGCGGTGGATTTCGGCGATCTGCTGCTGCATTGCGTGACGCTGTTCCAGGCGCATCCCGATCTGCTGGAACAGTGGCAGAAGCGGTTCCGCTATATTCTCGTGGACGAGTATCAGGACACCAATGTCGCGCAATATCTGTGGCTGCGGCTGCTGGCGCAGGCGCATCGCAATATCTGCTGCGTCGGCGATGACGACCAGTCCATCTATGGCTGGCGCGGGGCCGAGGTGGGCAATATCCTGCGATTCGAGCAGGATTTTCCCGGCGCGCAGGTGATCCGGCTTGAACAGAATTACCGCTCGACCCAGCATATTCTCAGCGCCGCCTCGGGGCTGATTACCGCAAACAAGGGTCGCTTGGGCAAGACGCTGTGGACCGAGGCCGAGGGCGGGCATCAGGTCCGGCTGATCGGGCATTGGGACAGCGAGGCTGAAGCCCGCTGGATCGGCGAAGAGATCGAGGATTTCCATTCCGGCACGCGGCACAGCGTCGGCAAGCACGATCTGAACGATATGGCGATCCTCGTGCGGGCCTCGCACCAGATGCGCGCCTTCGAGGACCGGTTCATGACCATCGGCCTGCCCTATCGTGTGATCGGCGGGCCGCGCTTCTATGAACGGGCCGAGATCCGCGATGCGATGGCCTATTTCCGGCTGGCGGTCTCGCCCGCCGACGATCTGGCCTTCGAGCGGGTCGTGAACACGCCCAAGCGCGGGCTTGGCGACAAGGCGGTCAAGACGATCCAGGCCGAGGCGCGGGATCTGGGCCAGCCCTTGCTGATCGGCGCTCAATCGGTGGTGGCGAACGGTTTGCTGGGCGGCAAGGGTCTGGCCAATCTGCGCGAATTCGTCGAGGCGATGGGGCGCTTCCATGCTGATACGCTCGATGAGACCGCCAACCATGTCGAGCTGGCCGAGCGGATTCTGGATGAAACCGGCTATACCGCCATGTGGCAGAACGACAAATCCCCCGACGCGCCGGGCCGGCTGGAGAACCTCAAAGAGCTGGTGAAGGCTCTGGAGGAGTTCGACAATCTGCAGGGCTTTCTGGAACATGTCGCGCTTGTGATGGACCGCGACAACGATGAGGCGCAGGACGCGGTCTCGATCATGACGCTGCATGCGGCGAAGGGGCTGGAATATCCGATCGTCTTCCTGCCCGGCTGGGAGGATGGGCTTTTTCCGTCTCAGCGCAGCATGGATGAAAGCGGGATGAAGGGGCTCGAGGAGGAACGTCGGCTGGCCTATGTCGGGATCACCCGCGCCGAGAAGCTGGCCACGATCAGCTTTGCGGGGAACCGGCGGATGTATGGGCAGTGGCAAAGCTCTCTGCCCTCGCGCTTCATCGACGAATTGCCCGAGGATCATGTCGAGGTGCTGACCGCGCCGGGGCTGTACGGCCAGGGCTATGGCGGCGCGGCGGTGGCGGCGGGAACCGATTTCGGTGCCGGGATGCATCAGCGTGCCGCTCATGCGGATGTGTATAACTCACCCGGCTGGAAGCGCATGGCGGCGCGCGGGGATATGCGCGCCAAGCCGCGCGCCCCGGCCGCGACGGTGATCGATGCCGAGGCGGTGGGGTTCAGCGTGGGCGACAGGGTGAGCCATCCGAAATTTGGCGAAGGCACGGTGATGGGCATCGCCGAGGACACGCTGACCATCCAGTTCGAGGCAGGGTTCAAGAATGTAAAGGCGGGTTACGTGCAGCCGGTGGGCGCCGGTGACGACGTGCCGTTCTGACGCGCTGCATGGTCGAGACGCGACCGTGGCCTTCGGGGCCGGGCCGAGCCGCGCATTGCGACCAGCCCCGCACTTTCAGTGCTGCGCGCCGTCTTCGCCCCACGGGCCATGCGGCGAATCCTTGCCGTCCAACCGCTTGAAGCCATGCGCGCCGAAGAAATCGCGCTGCGCCTGGATCATGTTCGCCGGACCGCGCGGACTGCGCATCGTATCGAACCAGGATAGCCCCGCCGACAGCGCCGGCACCGCGATGCCTGAGCCTGTGGCAGCAATGACGGTTTGGCGCAGCGCCGCCTCATGCTCGCGCAGCAATCCGGTGAAGGGCGCGGCGAAGATCAGATTGCCATCCGGCGCAGTTTCAAAGGCCGTGGCCATGTCATTGAGCATGTCCGAGCGAATGATGCAGCCCTCTCGCCAGATCCGGGCGATCACGGCCATTGGCAGATCCCAGCCGAATTCCGACGAGGCGCGGGCAAGCATCTCGAAACCCTGCGCATAGCAGAGGATCTTGCCCGCGATCAGCGCCGCCTCGAGCGTATCGGTGTCGAGCGCGCCATCCGGCAGCGATTGCGGCAGGGCGCCGAAGGTCTCTGCCCCCTTCGCCCGGTCCTCGACCCGCGCCGAAAGATTGCGCCCGACCACCGCCGCTTCGATGACCGGGACAGCGACCGCCAGTTTCTGCGCTTCGATCACGGTCCAGCGGCCGGTCCCCTTCTGCCCCGCCGCATCCAGGATCGCATCCAGCATGGGCCCGCCCGAGATCGGGTCCTGTGCCCGCGCCACTATGCCCGAGACCTCGATCAGGAACGAGGCGAGCGGACCGCGGTTCCACGTCTCGAACGTCTCGGCGATCCGGTCGGTGTCGCGGCTCATCCCGTCGCGCATCAGCGCATAGGCTTCCGCGATCATCTGCATATCGGCGTATTCGATGCCGTTATGTACCATCTTCACGAAATGACCGGCCCCGCCCGGCCCCATGAGCGCGGCGCAGGGCTCGCCCTCGTATTTGGCCGAGATTGCTTCCAGCATGCCGCCCATGCGATCCCACTGCGCCGCATCTCCGCCGGCCATGATCGAGGGGCCGTGCCGCGCGCCTTCCTCGCCGCCCGAGACGCCGATGCCCATGAAGTCCCAGGGCTGGTCCCGGCTGGCGGTCGCGCGACGTTCGGTATCAGCGTAATTCGCATTACCGGCGTCGATGATGAGATCGCCCTCGCCGAGCAGCGGGGAGAGCGCCGCGATTTGCTGATCGACGATCTCGCCCGCCGGAACCATCAGGATGATCGTGCGGGGCGGCCTGATCGCGTGCACCAGCTCCTCGAAAGACTTCGCCGGGGTCAGCCGAGCCGAAAGATCGCCGGCCCCGAAAACGAAGTCGTCGGTCACGCTGGCGGTGCGGTTATAGACGGCGATGGGATAGCCCTTCTCGGCGATGTTCAGCGCCAGAGCGGCGCCCATCGTGCCCAACCCGATCAGCCCGGTCCTCGGGGCGTTGTCCATGTCGCTCACCTGCCTGTCCCTCCGCCTGTGCTTCCGCTGCGTCCCGCGATGGCGCCGGGACGGTCTGTGGCAATGGTTAACAAATCGCCCGCCAAGGGCCAGTTCAAACGGTGGCGCTCAGCCCTCATCCGCCAGCGCCTTCTCCAGCTCGGGCAGGAAGCGGTTGGTGTAATCATCGCGGATCAGCGGGCCGGCATGGCGGTAGAGCACCCTGCCTTCCCCGTCGAGGATGAAGGTCTCGGGCGGGGCCGTGACCCCCCAGTCGATGGCGGCGCGGCCGCGCGGATCGGTGGCGATGGCGGCAAAAGGATTGCCGTCTTCATCCAGAAAGCGCAAAGCGTCGGCCTCGTCATCCTTCAGATCGACGCCATAGACGGGCATCCGCTCTGAAAGCTCCATCAGCGTCGGGTGCTCGGCACGGCAGGGCGGACACCAGCTCGCCCAGAAATTCACCAGCTTCACACCGGGCTTTGCCAGCATCTCGTCGGTGAGCTGGGTGTTGCCGGGCAAGGTCGTCTCTGGCAGTGGCGGGGCCGCTCGACCGATCATGGTGGAGGGCAATGTGTTCGGATCGTCCCGCCCCATGCCCCAGAGAAACACAAGAGCCAGCGATAGGAACAGCACCGGCGGCAGCAGCATCAGGGGTTTAACGCGCATTGCGGCGGCCCTCCTGCCGATCCAGATCGCGCCGGGCGCGGGCATTGCGGGCGACGCTCTGCCAGATGATCGCCACGAGCAGCGCAAGGCTGATCCCATAGGCGGACAGCACGGTGCCGGCATATTTCCCGAGTTCGATCATGAGCGGGCCTCGCGGGCTTGCAGGGCAGCGGTGCGGCGAATGCGGATCTCGGTCCGGGTGCGGATCAGCAGCAGCGCCAGGAACAGAAGGAAGAACCCCAGCATGGTGAGATAGAGCGGATAGCGATAGACGGCGCTCATCCGCTCGCCCTCGGCGACGGAAAGTGAGGCGCCCTGATGCAGCCCCTGGTTCCAGAAATTCACCGCATAGCGCGACAGCAGCGCGAAGACCGAGCCGACAAGGCACAGCACCCCGGTCAGATCGGCGGCGCTGTCCGGGTCCTCGACCGCCGACCAAAGCGCAATATAGCCGATATAAAAAAAAAGCAGGATCAGGAAACTGGTCAATCTCGGGTCCCACTCCCACCATGTCCCCCACATCGGCTGACCCCAGATCGCACCGGTCACAAGCGCGATGACTGTCATTACCGCACCGATCGGCGCGGCGGCCTTGGCGGCAAGCGCGCTGACATGGTGGCGGCGGATGATCCAGATCAGCGAGGCGACCAGCATCATGAGCCAGCAATTGATCGCCATCAGCGCAGCGGGGACATGCAGGAACACGATCTTCACCGTGGCGCCCTGACGGTAATCCTCGGGGGTCAGGAACCCCCAGACCAGCCCCCCCAAAGTGCAGACAGCCGCGCCGCCCGCGACATAGGGCAGCATTGCGCCGGACACGCGCATGAATTTGACGGGGTTGGCATATTCCCAGATCGACATGAGGCTGTCCTAGCTTTTCGCGGCCATGCGGTGAAGGGGCTAGCGCAAATTGATACGTAATGCCGCAGCGCCCGCAAAGGGGATAAGCGCCAGCGCCAGCAAGGTGATCGCGGCGAGGAAGATCAGTGGCTGCGTGGCCTCAACCCCTTCGACATGGCGGCGCAGCGTCTCTGCCCCGAAGATCAGGGTCGGCACGTAAAGCGGCAGCACCAGCAATGACAGCAGCAGCCCGCCCCGGCGCAGGCCGACGGTCAGCGCAGCGCCGAATGCGCCAAGCATCGAGAGGGCGGGCGTTCCGGTCAGCAGCGTCAGGACCAGCACCCCCATCGCCTCGCCCGGCAGGTGCAGCAGCAGCCCCAGCACCGGCGCGGCAACGACCAGAGGCAGCCCGGTGGTGAGCCAATGCGCCGCAGCCTTCACCGCGATGGCAGCTTCGAGCGGCAAGGGCGAGGTCGCCAGCAGCTCCAGCGTCCCGTCCTCGTGGTCGAGCGCAAATATCCGGTCGAGCGACAGCAGGCAGGACAGAAGCGCCCCCACCCAGAGGATGCCGGGCGCGATGGGCGCCAGCGTCGCCGCGTCGGGGCCGACGCCAAGGGGAACCAGCGTGCAGAGGATCAGGAAGAACGCCACGCCAAGTCCGAAGCCGCCCCCGGCGCGCATTGCAAGGCGCAGGTCACGCAGCAGCAGCGCGATCACGCGAAAGCCTCGTTGAAGCCGGCGGGCCGGGCCTCTCCTTTGCCCGGCCTTGCGCGATAGGGTGTCAGATCCAGCAACCGCGCCTCGGGCAGGCCGAGATCGATGTGGGTCGCCATCAAGGCAGCACCGCCCGCAGCCAGATGGGCGCGAATCATCCCGGAAAACAGCGCGACCGATTCCGCGTCAAGCGACACGGTGGGCTCGTCCAGCACCCAGAGCGGTCGGCCCGTCACCAGAAGCCGCGCGAGGCCGAGGCGGCGCTTCTGCCCCGCAGAGAGCGTGGCTGCCAGACGCTCGGTAAGATCGGTCAGCCGCATGGTCTCGACGGCGTGGTTAATGTGGCTTCGCCCGAAGACACGCGCCCAGAACTCCAGGTTCTCACGCAGGGTCAGCGCCGGTTTCAGCCCGTCCGCATGGGCAGCATAGGCCACGCTGTCGGCGTCCATCTCGATCCGACCCGCCGCCGGATGCTGAAGACCTGCAACACTGCGCAGCACGGTGGTCTTGCCGATGCCGTTCGGCCCGCGCAGGATCAGCGCCTCGCCCTTGCCCAGACGAAAGCTCAGACCCTCCACCGCACGCATCCCGCCGCGAGAAACGGCGAGATCGTGGACGGCCAGCAGGCTCATATCGGGATCAGCGCACAGCCGACACGCCGCCCTTCCGCGAGCAGCACGTTATAGCTGCGCGCCGCCGAAGCCGACGTCATCGGCTCGGCCATGATGCCCTTCGCATCGAGCGCCTCGATCAGCTCGCGTGAGGGTATCGCGATATCCGCGCCCATGCCCAGAAACAGCACGTCGATCTTGCCTTCCAGCGCCAGCAGCGCCGCGCGATCGTCAAGACCGCCCCAGGGGACAACGCCAAGATCCGACGCCACGATGACTGGCCCCTCGTGAAGCGCGCCGCCGACCCGGAAGAACCCGGTGCCATAGCCGTCTACGGGCAGCGCGCCGTTCGGGTATCTGGCATCGGTGAGCTGCATCAGGGTTGCTCGGTGAACTGGTCGGGCAGTTTGTCAGGGTCGGGCTTCGACCAGTCGCGCTTGACGCCGAGCCAGAGCACGATGTTCTTCGCGACATAGATCGAGGAATAGGTCCCGACCAGCACGCCCCACAGCATCGCAAAGACAAAGCCGCGGATCACGTCGCCGCCGAGTGCGAACAGCGCGAACAGCGCGATCGAGGTCGTCACCGCGGTCATGATCGTCCGCGACAGAGTCTCGTTGACCGAGAGATTCATCACCTCGACCAGAGGCATGTTCTTGAACTTGATGAGATTCTCGCGCAGCCGGTCGAACACCACGACGGTATCGTTGATCGAATAGCCGAGAATGGTCAGCAGTGCCGCGATCGTGGACAGATCGAAGCGCAACTGAAGCGCCGCGAAAATCCCCATGGTCAACAGCACGTCATGCACGATGGCAACCACGCCGCCCACAGCGAACTGCCATTCGAAGCGGATCCAGATATAGAACAGGATCCCCAGCGACGCGGCCAGCACGGCATAGACCGCGGTGCGGATCAACTCGCTCGACACTTTTGGGCCGACAGATTCGACGGCGACGAAGCTGACATTCGGGTCCACCTCGGTCAGCGCCGCCTCGACGGTCTGGATCTGGTCGGGCGTCATCGCCTCGGTGCCCTCGCTGGCGCCGATTCGCACTTGGGCGACATGGCGATCCTCGCCAAAGCTCGGGTCGAACACCTCGGTGATCGACACATCGCCGATCTCGAGCCCGGTCAGCGCATCGCGATAATCCGAAACGACGAAATCGGTCGTGCTCTCGGTGCGGATGGTCGTGCCGCCGCGGAAGTCGATGCCGAAATTCAGCCCCATGGTCAGCAGCAGGATCACCGACAGAACCATCAGCACGGCCGACAGGCCGAACGTGTATTTTTGCAGCCGGAAGAAGTTGATGCTGGTCTGATCGGGAACGAGTTTCAGACGAAATGCCATAATATGCCCCTTACAGAACCAGTTGCTTCGGACGGCGGCGCGACAGCCACGCAACGATCATCAGCCGGGTCAGATAGATCGCCGTGAAGACCGAGGTCACCAGACCGATGGTCAGCGTGACCGCGAAGCCCTTGACCGGACCGGAGCCCAGGAAGAACATCACCAGCCCTGCGATGAAGGTGGTCACATTGGCGTCGATGATGGCCGACATCGCCTCGCGGAAGCCGGTGTCGATCGAGGTGGCAACGCGCTTGCCACGGCGCAGTTCTTCTCGGATACGCTCGTAGATGATGACGTTCGCGTCGACCGCCGTGCCCACTGTCAGCACGATCCCGGCGATGCCCGGCAATGTCAGAGTCGCTCCGATGCCGGACATGAAGGCGAGGATCAGGATCACGTTGGTGATGACCGCGATCGAGGCAAAGACGCCGAAGATCCCATAGCTCGCCACGACATAGGCGACGACGCCGATAATCGCGACGATCGAGGCGATCTTGCCGGCATCGATGCTGTCCTGACCCAGCTCGGGGCCGATGGTGCGTTCCTCAAGGAAGGTCAGCTCGGCCGGCAGGGCACCAGCGCGCAGCAGCACGGCAAGCTGGGTCGATTCATCGACATTCATCGAGCCGGAGATGATCCCGGTGCCGGTGGTGATCGCATCGCGGATGGTCGGGGCCGAGATCACCTCGCTGTCCAGAACAATTGCGAAAGGCTGACCGATATTCGCCGAGGTGTAGGCGCCGAATTTGCGCGCGCCCGACGGGTTGAAGCGGAATTCCACCGCTGGCTGGCCGTTCTGGTCAAAGCTGGGGCTGGCGTCGGTCAGCTCTTCCCCGGTGACGACCGGCGCTTCTTCGAGGGTATAGTAGAAGTCGGGATCTTCCTGCGAGGGCAGCACGACATTTCCAAGCCCCGCAGGCGCATCGGGATTCGAGCCGGTGCCGACAACCGGGTTGAAGGTCAGCTGCGCGGTGGTCCCGATCAGCTCTTTCAACTCGGCGGCCGATCCGATGCCCGGCACCTGGATCAGGATACGGTCGGCCCCCTGACGCTGGATGGTCGGCTCGCGGGTGCCCACCTCATCGACACGGCGGCGCACGATCTCCAGCGATTGCTGGATGGTGCGATCATCGGTCGCAGCTTTCTCGGCATCGGAAAGCTGAACCGTGAGCACATCGCCCGAGGCCGTGAATTCCAGATCCGACTGCCCGGCACCGCTGATCGATACGACGGGCGAGGATAATTCGCGCGCCACCTCGACGGCGCGGGCCATCTGGTCGGCATTCTCGATCTGAACCTGAAGCTGGTCCTGAGGGCTTTCGACACGGCGCACGGCACCGATCACGTCGCGCTCCTCTGCGAGCGTGCGGCGCAGCTCGGGCCAGAGCGAATCCATCCGGGATTTATAGACATCCTCGACATGCACCTCGGCCAGAAGATGCGCCCCGCCACGCAGATCGAGGCCAAGATTGACCAAACCGCTCGGCAGCCAGCTCGGCCAGCCGTCAATGGCGGCCTGCTGTTCCTCGGTGGCGAAACCGGCCTGCTCGGCGGCGGCGAGGGCATCGTTATGGGCCTCGACCCGTCCATAGAACAGATTCGGCATGGCCCAGATCAGGCCGATGACCACCACGCCCAGAATCAGGACGCGTTTCCAGAGCGGGATGTCCAGCATGTCGGTGGTGCCTTAGGAGTTGGCAGCGACTGGCGCGGTCTTGTTCACCACCTGCGCGATGGTCGCCCGCACGACGCGGACCTTGACGCCCTGGGCCAGTTCGACGGTGACCTCATCGTCCTTCACATCGGTCACCTTGCCGATCAGCCCGCCCTGAGTGATGACCTGATCGCCACGCTTGAGCGCCTCGACCATGGCGCGATGCTCCTTCATGCGCTTCTGCTGCGGGCGCAGGATGAGGAAATACATGATCACGAAGATCAGGATCAGCGGGATGAACTGGGCGATGGCGCCCGCGCCTCCGCCGGCGGCCTGTGCATAAGCTGGGGTGACAAACATGATCGGACCTCTCGGATAAGCGGGACGCGGCGGTCCCGGAATTGCGGCGCAACCTAATCTTCGCGGGCGCGGATGGCAAGGAAGCGCGCGATGGACTCGCGCGCGGCACTGTGGCACGGCTGAGGCGCCTCAAGGAGATGCAGATGACTAACAGCGCACCCGACCGCAACCAGCAAGAAATCGCCCGGCTGATCGGCATCATGGCTGCTTTGCGCGACCCGGAAAAAGGCTGCCCCTGGGACATCGAACAGGATTTCGCCTCGATCGCACCTTACACGATAGAGGAAGCCTATGAAGTCGCCGACGCCATCACCCGCGAGGCCTGGGACGAGTTTCCGGGCGAGCTGGGCGATCTGCTGCTGCAGGTGGTGTTCCACGCCCAGATGGCCGACGAGAAGGGTATGTTCGACTTTGCCGATGTCGCGGCACGGATCTCAGACAAGCTGATCGACCGGCATCCGCATGTTTTCGGGGACGAATCCCGAGACAAATCCGCCGCTCAGCAGGTCAAGGACTGGGAGGCAATCAAGGCGGCGGAACGCGCGGCCAAGAAGGAAAAAGGCGTGCTCGACGGCGTCGCGCTCGGTCTGCCGGCGCTGACACGTGCGGTGAAGCTGCAAAACCGCGCTGCCCGGGTCGGCTTCGACTGGCCGGGCGCTGCCGATGTGCTCGACAAGATCACCGAGGAAACCGCCGAGCTTGTCGAGGCTCGGGACCGCGCGGATCACCAACATCTGACCGAAGAATTCGGCGATCTGATGTTCGTCATGGCCAATCTTGCCCGCCATCTGGACATCGACCCCGAAGATGCTCTCCGCGCTGCGAATGACAAATTCACCCGCCGCTTCCGCGCCATCGAGGCCGCGCTGCACCGGGAAGGCCGCCGCCCCGAGGATTCGGATCTCGCGGAAATGGACGCGCTCTGGAACGCCGCCAAGCGCGCCGAGCGGGAATAACGCCTCCGGCGGGGATATTTTAGTCAGGATGAAAGCATTTCGCGCTATGCCGTTGCGGCGGTACAGGCGGGTACGCCGATGACCGCTCAGGGTGAAAGCGTCCTGCCGGGCCGCCTTCGACAGGCCGTCGCGGCAGGGCGCCGCCTTTCATCCTGACAGAAATATCCCGGGGTCCGGGGCAGCGCCCCGGTCCGGCATCAGATGCGGCGAAAGGAGAGATAGCTCGGGGTGCGGCGCTCTCGCAGGGCCTTCTGCTCGTACCGCGTCGAGATCCAGTCGGGCCATGCCACGGCACGCAGGCTTTCGAGCAGAAAGCCGGCTTTCGGAACTTCGCTCAGCGTCTGGCGGACATAGGAGGGAATGTCGGTCGCCACGCGGAACTCCGCGCCCGGCGCCATGACGCGGTGCAACGGGATCAGATGCTCGGGCGTGACGAAACGGCGGCGGTGATGGCGCTTCTTCGGCCAGGGGTCTGGATAGTTCAGGAAGGCGCGCGAGATGGAGCCTTCGGGCAGAACATCCATCATGTCCCGCGCATCGCCGGGATGGACGCTGACATTGCCGACCCCGGCCTTGCGGATCTTGCCCACCAGCATCGCGACGCCGTTGATATAGGGCTCGCAGCCGATCATCCCTATCTCGGGGTAGCGGGCGGCCATGTGAACCATATGCTCACCGCCGCCAAAACCGATCTCAAGCCAGACCGGGCGGTCATCGCCGAAGATCGCGCCAGGGTCGATTGGCTCACGGGCGGGGTTTTCATCGACCGTTATGTTGGTCGGCTGTAAGGCTCCGAGATCCTCATCCAGATAGCCGCGCTGGCTGCGGCGAAGCGTCTTGCCGCTGCGGCGACCGTAGAAATTGCGGTGGGTCGGGTTGGGATCGAACTGCTTCTGAGACATGGGGGCAGCATGTGGCAAGCCGCATCGCGCCCGTCAAGCGCTCAGCGCATCCGGCTGGCGATGGCGACCAGGGCGATGGCGGGAACATACATGGCAATCGCATAGAGCGCGGCGGGGGTCGCGAGTTCCGGCGTCGCGCCGAGGGCGCCGATCACCAGCGGCACGGCGACATTCTGCATTCCCGTGCTGATCGCAAGGGTCGGTCCGCTGCCGGCAAGCGCCAGCCGCGCAGCGAGCAGCCCCAGCCCGGTCGCAGCAAGGCACAAAGCCCCCACGGCAAGCAGCATCGCCGTGTCGATGCCTCCCCAGCCGAGATAAAGCGCGCGCAGCACCAGCAACCCGATCAGCACCGAGCTGAGCGCCGGCGCGAATCGACCGATCCGTGTGGCGCGACTGCGGAAGCGGGCAGCGAGAACGATGCCGAGCAGCAATGGCAGCACCACGGCGAATATCGCGATCATCATCGCC
Organism: Paracoccus sediminicola; assembly: GCF_027912835.1. Lineage (NCBI taxonomy): Bacteria > Pseudomonadati > Pseudomonadota > Alphaproteobacteria > Rhodobacterales > Paracoccaceae > Paracoccus > Paracoccus sediminicola. Next base: position 183,736 of record NZ_CP115768.1, on the reverse strand, counting down.
GCTGGCCCGGTCATCCTCGACCACAGGAGCACCAGAACCGAAGACCAGGCCGTCATGCTGCGGGCCAGACCGATATGGCCCCCGGCCAGCCCGACCAGCACATGGCTTGCAAGCGTGGCTGGGGCGAGAGCAGCCAGCATCAGCCCGCTTCGCACATCGCCCGACAATCCTGAAACGGCGCCGATCCCAAGAGCAGCAAGCGGCAGCATCACCATCTGAAGCGCCAGCCCGATCACCACGGCGCGCGGCATGACGGTGATACGCAGAAAATCTCCGGCGCGCAGGCTGAGGCCGGTGGTGAACATCACCACGGCCAGAGCCGAGATAAGAGAGAATTGCGTCATGCCCGCCCCGTTTTCATGTCAGGGCCAACGGCGCCGCGGCGCGGCAGGTTCCGCCGCCTCAGGGTGCGAGGCGGCTGATGATGACCGTCACTTCGGGCTTCTTGCCGACCTCTTCCATGGTCACCTGACGGGTAATCTTGCGCACTGCATCTTCCAGCTTCTGATCGTCCGCAACGGTCTTGGCATCGGCGCGTTCAAGGAACTCGGACAGCTCGGCTTCCACCTGCTGAGCGACCGGCTGGTTCGAGCGGCCGCGCTCGGGCAGGCCCATCGGCTCGACCCAGGCATCGGGGAAGGGATTGTCGTTTTCGTCGACGATCACGCTGACCATCGCATGACCGTTCAGCGCCATGCGGATCCGGTCGCGGATCACGCCGTCCATCGCACCGATCAGCACATTGCCGTCCAGATAGATGCGCCCGGTCTCGACCTCATCGACAAGCTGCGGCTGCGCGCCGGTCAGGTCCACCACGCTGCCATTCGTCGCAATGACCGAGGCGATGCCTTTGTCGCGCGCGATTTCGGCATGTTCGCGCAGATGCATGTGCTCGCCATGCATCGGAATGAGCATCTGCGGTTTCAGCAGGTCATGAACCGCCTCGAGATCGGGGCGGTTGGCGTGACCCGAGACGTGATAGGTGCCGTCATCGGCATCATAGACATCCACGCCGATTTCCGAGAACTGGTTCATGTTGCGGATCACGCCGCGCTCATTGCCGGGAATGACGCGCGAGCTGAACAGGAAGCTGTCGCCTTCCTTCAACCGGATGCCCAGATAAGAGCCACGCGCCAGCTGCGCCGTGGCGGCTCGGCGCTCGCCCTGGCTGCCAGTGACGATCAGCATCACCTTTTCGCGTGGCAGGTCGGCTGCCTCTTCCGGGCTGATCGTGTTCGGGAAATCGCCGAGCACCCCGGTTTCCTGCGAGACCTGAACCATGCGCCGCATCGAACGGCCGAGCAGGCAGATCTTGCGCCCTGCCGCGACACCGGCATCGGCCAGCGTCTTCACCCGCGCCACGTTCGAGGCAAAGGTCGTGGCGACGACCATGTTCGGCTGGGCCATGACGAAATCCAGAAGAGGATTGGCCAGCAATGCCTCGGAACGGCCTGGATGCGGGCTGAACACGTTGGTCGAATCGCAGGTCAGCACCTTCACCCCGCCCTCTTCATGGGCGATGTCGTGCCACAGCTTGGGATCGAAGGGTTCGCCCACGCCGGGCGTGCCGTCCAGCTTGAAATCGCCGGTATGCACGATGCGGCCTGCCGGGGTGTCGATCAGCAGCGCGGAGCTTTCCGGGATTGAATGGCTGATCGGCACGAATTGGACCTTGAACGGCCCGGCGTCGATCACGTTGGGGCGCGGCTCGTGGATCTTCACCGCATCGGTGGGCAGGCCGCGCTCTTCCATCTTCATCCGGGCCAGCGTGCCGGTGAATTTTCGGCAATGCACCGGCACTTCCAGCCGATCCCACAGCAGGCCAAGCGCGCCGACATGATCCTCATGCGCGTGGGTGATGAAGATCGCCTCGATCCGCTTGCGATTGGCTTGCAGCCACGCGGTGTCGGCCATGATCAGATCGACGCCGGGCGTCGTGTCCATGTCCCCGAAGGTGACGCCAAGATCGACGACGATCAGGCGCTCTTTGCCTTTCGGTCCGTAGCCGTAGACATAGGCGTTCATGCCGATTTCGCCCGCGCCGCCAAGCGGCAGATAGATAAGCCGGTCAGACATTGCCCGCCTCCGTGTTGTAATCATAGATGAGCCGCAGCCCGTGTACCGTCAGATCGTCCTCGATCCCGTCGAAGACCGTTGTGCCCTGCTCGAACAGAGGGGCAAGCCCGCCCGTTGCCACAACTTTCATCTCCAGCCCGCGTTCCTCGCGAATTTGGCGGATGATGCCTTCGACAAGGCCGATATAGCCCCAGAAAATGCCGGACTGGATGCAGGCGATGGTGTTGGTGCCGATGGCGCGGGCCGGTTTCGTGACATCGACATGAGGCAGCGATGCTGCCCCCATATGCAGCGCTTCGAGGCTGAGATTGACGCCGGGCGCGATCACGCCTCCGATATAGGCGCCGCTGCTATCGGCCACGTCAAAGGTCGTCGCGGTGCCGAAATCAACGACTATCAGCTCGCCGCCGTGGCGGTCATGCGCGGCCCAGGCATTGACGATGCGATCAGGCCCGACCGTCGCACCGGCATCGACGCGCGGCTCGGCGGGCAGCAGGCAGTCGGGCTTGCCGACCACCAGCGGGCGCGTATTGAAATAGCGATTGCACAGAACCCGCAGATTGAACACCACGCGCGGCACAGTGGACGAGATGATACAACGGTCGATATCCAGCTCGAAATGGGTGAGCGAGATCAGCGTCTCCAGCCAGACGTAATACTCATCCGCCGTGCGCGTGTGATCGGTGGCGATCCGCCAATGCGACAGGAACTGTTCCCCGTCCCAGATCGAGAAGACCGTATTCGTATTGCCGGAGTCGATACAGAGCAGCATCAGAAAAACACATCTGCGGCCGGGACCGATTTGCGGCCCCCGGCGGTGGTGAGGATCAGCGCGCCGCAGGCATCGATGCCGTCGAAGCGTCCGGTGAATTCGGCATTTCCGGTGCGTGCGGTGATGGTCTCGCCCAGCCGGGCGGCGCGGGACAGGAACGCATCGCGGATCGGTGCGAAGCCCTCTCGGAGCAGGCGTGATTCCCAATGCGCAAAGGCCGGGGCGAGCAGGTCCAGAAAATCCTCCGGCGAAATCGTCATCCCGGTTTCCTCCCTGACGCTGACCGGGGCAAAGGCGGCCTCGGGGTCGCGCGGCGGCGCGGCGGCAAGGTTGACGCCGATCCCGACGGCCAGCGCCGAGACCTCGCCGCCCTGCCCTGCGCTTTCCAGCAGGATCCCGGCGACCTTGCCGCCATTCAGAAGGACGTCATTGGGCCATTTCAGCGACAGCCGCGCGGAAGGCCCGCCCGCCGCCGACAGCGCATCATAAAGCGCCAGCGCAGCCACGAAGCTGTAAAGCGCCGCTTCCGTAGCTGTGCCCTGCGGTTTCAGCGCCAGCGATCCGGCGAAATTGCCCGGCGGCATCGCCCAACCCCGGCCCCGTCGGCCGCGGCCCTGATACTGGTCCAGTGTCACGATCCAGGCTTTTCCGCTGATCTTCGGTGCAAGCTTCAGCGCCTCGGCGTTGGTCGACGGGCTGCGCGGCAGGATATGCCGCGCAACGCCCTCGGGCCACTCCCCGAGATCAGTCAATTTGGACGTTCACGGCCTGAACCGTGTCGCCCGCCGGGCGGCCGTCTATGAGCATCAGCGATTCCGCCGCGCGGCCGGCCGCATCGTCAATCCCGAACATGGTGATCGAACCCAGCACCACTGCCACCGCCGAAGCGACCAGCATGGCATAGGCGGCACCGCTTATACGGCTGTGCACGGGTTCAATCTCGTTGCCGAAATACATGTAATAGACGATGCGCAGATAATAATAGGCCGCCGGCACAGACGCGATGACACCGAGCAGCGCCAGCCACGCCATCCCGGCATCGACCGCCGCCATCAGGACGCCGAACTTGGCGAAGAAGCCCAGCATCGGCGGCACACCGGCCAGGCTGAACATCAGCACCAGCACCGCCATTGCCTTGATCGGCTCGCCCCGCGCGAATTGATGCAGCGAGGCCAGGTCGGTCATCGGCACCCCGTCACGTTCCAGCGACAGGATCCAGGCAAAGACGCCGACATTCATCACCGCATAGATCGCCATGTAGAGCAGCATCGCCTGCACGCCGAGCGCGGTCCCTGCCGACAGTCCGACCAGAGCGAAGCCCATATGCGCAATCGAGGAATAAGCCATCAGCCGCTTGATATTGGTCTGCCCGATCCCGGCGATCGAGCCGAGGAACATTGACAGCACCGCCAGCACGGCAAGGATCTGTCCCCAGTCGCCCGGAACCCGGCCGAAGGCATCGGTCAGCACGCGGGCCAGCAGCGCCATCGCCGCGATTTTCGGCGCGGAGGCGAAAAATGCCGTGACCGGCGTGGGCGAGCCCTCATAGACATCCGGCGTCCACATATGGAACGGCACCGCGCTGACCTTGAAGGCGAGCCCCACGATGACGAAGACCATCCCGAACAACAGCCCGACCGGCAATTCGCCGCCCTGAACCACGTCGATGATGCCGACGAAGCTGGTCGTGCCGGCAAAGCCATAGACCAGCGACGTGCCGTAAAGCAGAAGTCCCGAGCTTAGCGATCCGAGAACGAAATACTTCAGCCCGGCCTCCGAAGACTTCACGGAGTCCCGGCGCATCGCCGCAACCACATAGAGCGACAGCGATTGCAGTTCGAGCCCCAGATAAAGCGTCAGCAGGTCTCCGGCAGAGACCATGACCATCATGCCCGTCACCGCGAGCGCGATGAGGATGGGAAACTCGAAGCGCAGCATGCCGCGACGGTCGAGATATTCCGCGCTCATCGCCAGCACCGCGGCGGCGGACAGCAGGATCAGCATTTTGCTGAAGCGGGCGAAGCCGTCAGAGATGAACATGTCGAAGAACGCCATGCCGTCGACGGGCCGGGCGATCCCGACATAGAAGGACAGCGCCAGAAATGCCGCGACGGTAGCCCAAAGCAGACCCGCCGCGAGCCGGTCCTTGCCGAAATAGGCCCCGGCCAGCAAGGCCAGCAGGGCGAACCCGGCCAGCAGGATTTCCGGCATGATGATCGTGAAATCAAGCGAAGTCATGTCGGTCCTCTCAGTGCTCGGCTTCGGCCGGATCGGCCTCGGCTGTGGCTTCCGCCACGCGATAGGCGGCCGGATCGTCATGCATTCCGGCGATGGCGGCCTCGTGGTCGTTCAGCAGCGCCTCGACGCTCGGGCCGGTGATGTCGGTAACGGCGCGCGGGTACACGCCGAGCCACAGCGTCATGACGATCAGCGGCACGAAGATCCACCGCTCGCGCGGGGTCATGTCGGTGATCGATTTGAGACTTTCCTTCAGCAGCGCCCCCAGCGTCACCCGACGATACAGCCACAGCGCATAAGCCGCCGAGAAGATCACCCCGGTCGCAGCGACGAGCGCCACCCAGGTATTCTCGCGGAAGGTGCCGAGCAGGGTCAGAAACTCGCCCACGAAGCCCGAAGTGCCGGGGAGGCCGACATTCGCCATGGTGAAGAACATGAACACCAGCGCATATTTCGGCATCCGGTTCACGAGCCCGCCATAAGCGTCGATCTCTCGGGTGTGCATGCGGTCATAGATCACCCCGACCAGCAGGAACAGCGCGCCCGAGATGAAGCCGTGGCTCAGCATCTGGAAGATCGCGCCATCGACGCCGACCTGGTTGGCCGCGAAGATGCCCATGGTCACATAGCCCATATGCGCGACCGAGCTGTAGGCGATCAGCTTCTTCATGTCGGACTGCGCAAGCGCCACCAGCGAGGTATAGACGATGGCGATAGCCGACATCCAGAACACCACCGGCTGGAAGATCTCGGACGCGACCGGGAACATGGGCAGCGAGAAGCGCAGGAAGCCATAGCCGCCCATCTTCAGCAGCACGGCTGCCAGAACCACAGATCCGGCGGTCGGCGCCTGAACGTGCGCATCCGGCAGCCAGGTATGCACCGGCCACATCGGCATCTTCACCGCGAAGCTGGCGAAGAAGGCGAGGAACAGCAGCGTCTGCAACCCGCCAAACACGGTCCAGCCCATGAAGCTCATCGGCGAGGACGAGAAATCATACTCGAGCAGCTGCACGATATCGGTCGTGCCCGCCGCGCGATACATGGTGATCATCGCGACCAGCATGAGGACCGAGCCGAGGAAGGTGTAAAGGAAGAACTTGAACGCGGCATAGATCCGGTTCTGCCCGCCCCAGATCCCGATGATCAGGAACATCGGAATCAGACCGCCCTCGAAGAACAGGTAGAACAGCACCAGATCCAGAGCGACGAACACACCGATCATCAGCCCTTCCAGAACGAGGAAGGCGATCATGTATTCCTTGACGCGGGTTTCGATCTCCCATGTCGACAGGATCGTCAACGGCATCAGGAATGTCGTCAGCATCACGAACAGGATCGAGATCCCGTCCACACCCAGCTTATAGCGCAACCCAAGGATCCAGGCCCGGTTTTCGACGAACTGAAAGCCGGTATTCGCCGGATCGAATCCGAAGAGAACGTAAAGCGAGATCACGAAGGTCGCTGTCGTGGCGATCAGCGCCAGCCATTTTGCGTTGCGGCGCGAGGCAGCGTCATCGCCGCGCAGGAACACGGCGAGGATCAGCGCGGCGATCAGCGGCAGAAAGGTGATGATCGAGAGGATATTGGTCATCTTACATGCTCCCGCGCATCATCACCCAGATCAGCAATCCGAGGATCCCGACCACCATCGCCAGCGCATAGTGGAAGAGATAGCCGGACTGCACCCGCCCCGAGAACCGCGTCAGCCTCGGGATCAGACCCATGGCGACGCCGTTGATCGCTCCGTCGATCACCCTGCCGTCTCCGCCCTGCCAGAGCGAACGTCCCAGCCAGCGCGCGGGGCGCACGAAAGCGCGGTCGTAGAGTTCGTCGAAATACCATTTGTTCAGCAGGAATTCGTAAAGCGGACGCTGCGTGGCTGCCAGCCGGGCCGGTGCCTCGGGATGGCGGATATACATCATCCAGGCCGTGAACAAGCCGATCAGCATAGCAATGAAGGGCGAGACCTTCACCCAGCTCGGCACGTAATGCGCATCATGCATGACGTGGTTGTCCGGATGCATATAGATCGCCCCGCCGACCGGCGGCGGCACATCGGTGTTCAGCCCTTCGGCATGGTCTCCCTCGGCGGCGGCCTCTTCGCCTTCGGCAGCAGCAGGGTCGGCCTCGACGGCAGGTTCAGCAGGGTCGGCCTCGGTGGTCTCGGCGACGGCAGTCTCTGACGCCGTCTCTGCGCTCTCGGCGGGGGCCGCGCTGTCGACGGCTTCGGCCTCAGCTTCGGTCGCCTCTGTGCTGGCGATATGGAAGAACTGGTTCACCCGGTCGCCGAAGAAATCGCCATACCAGACTATCCCGGAAAAGATCGCGCCAACCGCCAGCACACCGAGCGGCACGGTCATCACCGCGGGAGATTCATGCGCGTGGTCATGGGTATGGTGATCGCCGCGCGGCTTTCCCCAGAACGTCATGAACATCAGCCGCCAGCTATAAAAGCTGGTAAAGCCCGCCGCGATCACCAGCGCCCAGAAGGCGAATTGGTTGCCCACGAAGGCACTTTCGATCACCGCATCCTTCGACAGGAAGCCCGCGAAGCCAAGATGGGTCAGCGGGATGCCCACGCCGGTAATCGCAAGCGTCCCGATCAGCATCGCCCAGAACGTATAAGGCAGCTTCTTCCGGAGCCCGCCGTATTGGCGCATATCCTGTTCGTGGTGCATGCCGTGGATGACAGAGCCGGCACCGAGGAACAGCATCGCCTTGAAGAAGGCATGGGTCAGCAGGTGGAACATCGCCACCGAATAGACGCCCACCCCGGCGGCCACGAACATATAGCCGAGCTGAGAACAGGTCGAATAGGCAATCACGCGCTTGATGTCATTCTGAACCAGACCCACCGTCGCTGCGAAGAATGCCGTGCAGGCGCCGATGATGGTGATGAACAGCTTTGCCTCGGGCGCGAATTCGAACAGCGGCGACATGCGGCAGACAAGGAACACGCCCGCCGTCACCATGGTTGCCGCGTGGATCAGCGCCGAGACCGGCGTCGGGCCTTCCATCGCGTCAGGCAGCCATGTGTGCAGGAAAAGCTGCGCGGATTTGCCCATCGCACCAATGAAAAGCAGCACGCCAAGCAGGTTTGCCGCATTCCAGTCAGCCCACAGGAAACGAACATTCGTCTCGGCAATCTGCGGCACCTGGGCAAAGATCTCGTCGAACATAATCGTGCCGGTCAGCCACCAAAGACCGAAGATCCCGAGCAGGAAGCCGAAATCGCCGACCCGGTTGACGATGAACGCCTTCATCGCCGCCGCGCCCGCCGAGGGCTTCTTGTAATAGAAGCCGATGAGCAGGTAGGAGGCGACGCCAACCCCTTCCCAGCCGAAGAACATCTGGAGAAGATTGTCGGCCGTCACCAGCATCAGCATGGCGAAGGTGAAGAAGGAAAGATAGGCGAAGAAGCGCGCCTTGTAGTTCTCTGTCTCGGTGAAATTCTCGTCATGGGCCATGTAGCCCATCGAATAAAGATGGACGAGCGCCGAGACCGTCGTCACCACGATCAGCATGATCGCCGTCAGCCGGTCCAGCCGGATCGACCAGGCCGAGACGAAATCGCCCGAGACGATCCAGTCCATCACCGGGATGTGGCGCGGTTCGCCATCAAATCCCAGAAAAACGACCCATGAAAGCAGGCAGCACAGAAACAGGATGCCGGTCGTCAGGTATTGCGCCGCCTTCTCTCCGATGAAGCGCCAGCCGAACCCTGCGATCAGCGACCCGATCAGCGGTGCGAAGAGGATGATCTTTTCCATGCCTCAGCCCTTCATCACGTTGACGTCTTCGACGGCGATGGTGCCGCGATTGCGGAAGAACACGACGAGGATCGCCAGACCGATCGCCGCCTCTGCGGCGGCAACGGTCAGCACGAACAGCGTAAAGACCTGGCCGCCGAGATCGTTGAGATGGGCCGAAAAGGCGACGAAGTTCATGTTCACCGCCAGCAACATCAATTCGATCGACATGAGGATGACGATGACGTTCTTCCGATTCACGAAGATGCCAAAGATGCCGGTGACAAAGAGGATCGCCCCCACCACCAGATAATGCGTCGTTCCGATCATCTCTCGTCGTCCCTCGCTTCGTGTTCTGGGGCACTTTGGCCCCGGTCTTGTTCTTGGCCGAAGGGCGCGTCCCGCGCGCCTTCTGCATCATCGCCGGGGCGGCTTAAAGCCCCCGCCCCGATTCGACGTCCTTCAGTTCGAGCTGTTTCTGCGGATCGGTCCACATCTGCTTCAGCACGTTCTGACGCTTGATGTCGCGACGGTGGCGCAGCGTCAGCACGATGGCGCCGATCATCGCGACCAGCAGGATCAGCCCGGCAAGCTGGAAGGCCAGGAAATAGCGGTCATAAAGCACCAGCCCGATGGAATTCGTGTTGGCCGTGTTTTCCGAAATCGGGACCGCCAGGCGGTCGATGCTGCCCTCGGCACTTTCCCAGCCGGCAAAGCTCATCGCGAGAACGGTCAGCAGGACCAAGGCGATGACCAGCCCAAGCGGCAGGAACTTGGCCAGTTCCCCGCGCAGCTCGGCGAAGTCCACATCGAGCATCATCACCACGAAAAGGAACAGCACCGCCACCGCGCCGACATAGACGATGATCAGCAGCATGGCGACGAATTCCGCCCCCTGTATCACGAACAGACCCGCCGCACAGAGGAAGGTGAGGATCAGCCACAGCACCGAATGCACCGGGTTTTTCGACATTACGACCATGAACCCGCCGAGACAGGCGACAGTGGCAAAGAGATAGAATGCAAAGGCGATCATGCCCCGTCCTCCTCGTCGTCATAGCTGCTGGCGGCGATTTCCAGCGCCTTCTGCATGGCGGGCAGTCCCGCGAACATGCTCATCTGATAGATCGTCTCGGCGATCTCGCGCTTCGTTGCCCCCGCCTCGATGGCCTGGCGGATGGTCATGCGAAGCTGTGGCTCGGCCATGGCGCCCTGCACGGTAATTGCCCCGATGGTCAGCAGAAGACGGGTCTTGGCGTCCAGCCCCTCGCGGTTGAAGGTCTTGCCAAACCACATTTCCATCACATCGGCCGGCATGGTCGGGATCAGCTTCTCGAACGCCTTGGTGTCGACCTGCTCCAGCGCCGGATTGAACGAGCGCGCCATCTCCTGCCCCTGCTGGAGCATCTGCTGGAACATGCGGTTGAAAGCGTCGTTCATCGGTAGGGCGCGTCCAGGGCGAGGTTGCGGGCGATCTCGGCTTCCCAACGGGCGCCGTTTTCAAGAAGCTTTTCCTTATCGTAGAAAAGCTCTTCACGAGTTTCGGTGGCGAATTCGAAATTCGGTCCTTCGACGATAGCGTCGACAGGGCATGCTTCCTGACAGAAACCGCAATAGATGCACTTGGTCATATCGATGTCATAGCGCGTGGTGCGGCGGCTGCCATCGGCGCGCGGCTCGGCGTCGATGGTGATGGCCTGCGCCGGGCAGATCGCCTCGCACAGCTTGCAGGCGATGCAGCGCTCTTCGCCATTGGGATAGCGGCGGAGCGCGTGTTCGCCGCGGAAGCGGGGCGACAGCGGCCCCTTTTCATGCGGGTAATTGATGGTTTCCTTCGGCGCGAAGAAATAGCGCATCCCGAGCCCGAACCCCTTGATGAAGTCCCAGAGCAGGAAATATTTTGTCGCGCGGGCGAGATCGAATGCCATGCTCAACGCTCCTTCAGTCGTTCGGCCACGAAACGGTCAAACGCGGCGACAATGGCGCGGATCTGCGAAGCATCGTTGATGTCTAGCGCATGATCCGCCAGGTAATGGGCGAATTCAGCCTTATCGGTCTCGCTGGCATTCGCAAGCGCGGTTGCGATGGTTTGGTCCGACATCTGTATCAGCCTCCGGTTACTGCGGCACCGACCGGGCCGAGCACGTCCCAACGCGCCCAGAAGCCGCCGAGGATTTCATAGCGGGCCAGGATCGCGACCAGCACCACCCAGCCGAGCGACAGCGGCAAGAACACCTTCCAGCCGATCCGCATGAGCTGGTCATAGCGATAGCGCGGCACGATCGCCTTCATCATGCCGAACATGAAGAACCAGAACCACATCTTGAGCACCATCCACAGCACGCCGTCAGGCAGGCCAGGGATCGGCGACAGCCAGCCGCCGAAGAACAGCAGCGAAAGCAGCGCGCACATCAGATAGATGGCGATATATTCACCGGCCATGAACAGCAGATAGGGCGTCGAGCCGTATTCGACCATATGCCCGGCGACCAGCTCGGATTCCGCCTCCGCCAGATCGAAGGGCGGGCGGTTGGTTTCGGCCAGCGCCGAGACGAAGAACAGCACCACCATCGGCAGATGCGGCAGCCAATACCAGCTGAGCAGCCCGGCGCCGCGTTGCGCCTCGACGATCGCGGTCAGGTTCATCGAACCGGTCGAGATGATCACCCCGATGATGATCAGCCCCATGCTGACCTCGTAAGAGATCATCTGCGAAGCCGAACGCAGCGAGGCAAGGAACGGGTATTTCGAGTTCGACGCCCATCCGCCCATGATCGTGCCATATACCTCGAGCGAGGACACAGCGAAGATGAAGAGGATGCCGACATTGATGTTGGCCATCACCCAGCCCGGCCCGAAGGGCACGGCGACAAAGGCGACGAGCGCCAATGTCATGGACAGGAACGGGGCGAGGAAAAAGACGAATTTATCGGCGCCGGCCGGAACGACGACTTCCTTGACGACATATTTCAGCGCGTCAGCGAAGGTCTGCAACAATCCCCAGGGACCGACCACGTTCGGGCCGCGGCGCAGTTGGACGGCCGCCCATATCTTGCGGTCGCCATAGACCATGAAGATCAGCGAGCCCATAACGAAGGCGATGATCGCGAGGCCCTGCGCCAGCATGATAATGGCGTAGCCCAACGGAGATGCCCAGAATTCAGCCATTCTTTTCCGTCCCTTCCACAGGCCCCGCCACCACTCTGGCGGGAATGCCGTTCGCCCTGCAATCCTGCAAGGTTTCGTCTCGTTCCATCACCCGCAAACCCAATGGCAGGGATTCTGACATGGTGAAGATCGATTCCACCGTCAGCACTCCGCCCCGTTCACTGGACAGCGTCCGGATATGGCGCGCATAGGGCGTGTCGGTGGTCGTCGACCACGCAGCCAGCGTGCAGGTGGCATAGGCAAAGGCGGCGCTGCCGTCCACCCCCTGCCTGAGCTTCACATAGACCGCGACCAGCTCCGAAATCGACTGACCCGCCCTGCTCTGCACCGGCCTGACCGATGCGCCGAGAAACGCCTCAGCCGGAGCGGGAACGATCCGCGCGGGCAGTGCCGAGCCGCGGCGCGCCGCAAATGCTTCCAGCGCAAGATCCTGCGCGCTCGGCGGCTTCGGCAGATCCTCCAGGGCAATCGTTTCATCTGTGACCAGCACATCGGTCAGGCTGAACATTTCCTGATCCGCCTGGCGGATGGTCTGGCGGCCGCGAGGGGAATCGACGGCGGTGCGCGACACCGATCCGTCATTTTCCAGAATCAGCAACTCGCCGCTGCGGGTCGAGACTCCTGCCAAAATCGACGTGTCCTCGGTCGGCCCTTCCAGCCGGACCGGCAGCGTCGCCGGCTTGGCGCGCGGCGGCGACGACAGCCCGCCATTCGAGGACGCCTCGCCACCGCAACCGGCGAGAGAAACCAGCAGCCCCGCTACCGCACCGATGATGAGAACACGCCGCACTGCGCTATCCTATTCCGCAGCCAGCATGTCGCCCGAAGCACGCGACGCGGCCATGGCAGACAGCTGGCCCATTAGCGGCGAGGCACGGGCAATCGGGTTGGTCAGATAGAAATCAGCGATCGCATAGCGGAAATCGGCTTTGCCGAGATCGAAACCATCCAGCGCCGCCCCTTCGTTTTCGCTGACCTCGCCGATGCGGCCCAGATGCGGCACTTCGGCGACCAGCGCCTGACGCAGCTGCGCAAGGCTGTTCCAGGGCAGAGCCGCGTCGAGTTCGGCCGACAGCGCGCGCAGGATCGCCCAGTTCTCCTTGGCGACGCCGGGCGCGAAATTGGCGCGCATCGCAAGCTGGGGACGGCCCTCGGTGTTCACGAAAAGCCCGTTTTCCTCGGTGTAGCACGCGCCCGGCAGGATGATGTCGGCACGATGCGCGCCGCGGTCGCCATGACTTCCCTGATAGATCACGAAGGCGCCCGGATCGATATCCACCTCATCCGCGCCGAGATTGTAAATCACCTCGGCCCCGTCGATGGCGGCATCCAGCCCCCCGTCGGTGACGGCACCCACATCCATCGCGCCGACGCGGCTTGCGGCGGTGTGCAGCACCATCAACCGGGAGTTGCTGTTCCCGGCCAGCCGCATCGCATGCGCCAGCACCGCCTCTCCGTCGGCTTCACGCAAGGCGCCCTGCCCCACGATCACCAGGGTTGGCTTGTCCTTCGTTTCATCGCTGATCTCGCGGGAGGAAAGATCTTCAAGCGCCGCGCGGTCATTGCCGAGATGGGCGTAGTCATAGGTCAGATCCACCGGTTCGCCGACCAGCCCGATCTGTGCGCCGCGCGCCCAGGCGGCGCGGATGCGGGCATTGAGCACCGGCGCCTCGGTGCGGGGATTGGTGCCGATGAGTTGGATCATCTGCGCATCGTCGATATCCTCGATTGTCGCGGTGCCGACATAGGCGGCGCGGTTGCCCGCCGGAAGCCTTGCACCATCCACCCGGCACTCGACATGGCCGCCCTGCCCCTCGATCAGCTGCTTGAGGCTGAACGCCGCCTCGACCGGGACCAGCTCGCCGATCAGCCCGGCGAGCTTCCTGCCCTTCATCGCATTCGCGGCAGCGGCCAGCGCCTCGCCCCATTCCGCGGCGCGCAGCTTGCCGTTTTCTCGGATATAGGGCCGGTCCAGACGCTGACGGCGCAGCCCGTCCCAGACGAAACGGGTCTTGTCGTTGATCCATTCCTCGTTCACTGCATCATTGTTGCGCGGCAGGATGCGCATCACCTCGCGCCCCTTGGTATCGACGCGGATATTGCTGCCCAGCGCATCCATCACGTCAATGGATTCGGTCTTGGTCAGCTCCCACGGGCGGGCGGTGAAGGCATAGGGCTTGCTGACCAGCGCGCCCACCGGGCACAGATCGATGATGTTGCCTTGCAGATTCGAGTTCAGCGTCTCGTTGAGATACGAGGTGATCTCGCTGTCCTCGCCGCGCCCGGTCTGGCCCATCTGGGTGATGCCTGCGACCTCGGTCGTGAAGCGGACGCAGCGCGTACACGAAATGCAGCGGGTCATGTGCGTCTCGACCAGCGGACCAAGATTCAGCTCTTCCGCCGCCCGCTTCGGTTCGCGGTAGCGGCTGAAATCGACGCCATAGGCCATGGCCTGATCCTGCAGATCGCACTCGCCGCCCTGATCGCAGATCGGGCAGTCGAGCGGATGGTTGATGAGCAGGAACTCCATCACCCCCTCGCGGGCCTTCTTGACCATCGGCGAATTGGTGCGGATCTCGGATGGCTCCCCATCCTTGCCGGGCCGCAGATCCTTGACCTGCATCGCGCAAGAGGCGGCGGGCTTGGGCGGCCCGCCGACCACTTCGACCAGACACATGCGGCAATTGCCGGCAATGGACAGGCGTTCATGGTAACAGAAACGCGGCACCTCGACGCCGGCCAGTTCGCAGGCCTGGATCAGGGTCAGGTTCGGATCGACCTCGATTTCCTTGCCGTCGATCTTGATGGTGCGCAGATCTGCCATGTCGTTGTCCTTACTTGGCCACCAGAAGAGATCCGGCGACCGACTTGCTTGCAATTTCATTCCGCCCGACCCGGCAGAAGGATTCGGCATCCCCCTTGGCCGCGCCATTGCGAGTCAGATATTCCTCGGCCGCGGCATAGATCCGGGCCTTATCGGTGTCGCTGTCGAGAAACGCGTCGATCTGGGCGCTGCTATAGCCCTGGTTCTCGGCGTAGCGTTTCAACGCGCGCGCCTGGCTCCAGGCATAGACGATCCGCGCATCGATGGACGGGCATTCGCGGCGGACGCGGTCGGCTATCCGCGCGGCGATCAGCCGGTCGTTGATGTATTTTTCCTGGCTCAGCGGCGCCTGCGCCATCGCGGGCGCGGCGGCGGCAAAAATGCTGGCGGTCAGGGCGGTTGCGATCAGTTTCTTCATGGCTCGTGCCTCCATTTGCTTATGGAGGAGGTCATATCACGGCCAGCACCCGACAGCCCGACACGGTGGGGTGAGCGTGATGTGAGCGACATACCAACCTGGCAACTATGTTTTGCGCACCTCATCAGAGCACCACGCCAGCCAGAGCCATTATCGCAAGCGCACCGATACAGGCAACGCCCGCTGCAAAAAGAGCGGACCGCAGACCCTGACGGGTGCTGCGGATATGGACCACCGCCATTGCTACCCGCAGAACGATGAACAGGGCGCTGACCAGATTTACAAAGAATGGAGGCGCACCAGCCAGAATAGCGGCGACCGTAGCGCCAACAAACGGACCCGAGACCTCGACCGCGTTCATGAATGCGCGTTCGCGTCTAAATAGCACATTGATATAGTCCGCCTTGGGCTTGCCGCAGTCGGACAAAAGTTCAGCATTCCGCCCATTGGATGAAACATTTGCCAAGACAAGCACAATCAATGGCCAAATGGCCAATGACGCGATTGCCTGAGCATATATTTCGGCGAAATGCTCCATCACTCCGCCGCCATGGCGCCCATGCGCCCGGTTTTCTTCGCCTTGAGCCGATCCTCGATCTCACCTCGGAAATTGCGGATCAGGCCCTGGATGGGCCAGGCCGCGGCATCGCCGAGGGCGCAGATTGTGTGGCCTTCGACCTGCTTGGTCACGTCCAGCAGCATGTCGATTTCCTCGACCTCCGCCTCGCCGGTGACCAGACGCTCCATCACCCGCATCATCCAGCCGGTGCCCTCGCGGCAGGGCGTGCACTGGCCGCAGCTTTCATGCTTGAAGAATTTCGACAGCCGCCAGACCGCCTTGATGACATCTGTGTCCTGGTCCATCACGATCATGCAGGCGGTGCCAAAGCTGGATTTCAGCTCTTTCATGCCGTCATAATCCATGATCGCGGTTTCGCATTGCTCAGCCGTCAGGATCGGACACGAGGCGCCGCCGGGGATGATCGCCTTGAGATTTTTCCAGCCACCCCGGATGCCGCCGCCATGCTTATCGATGAGTTCCTTCATCGGGATCGACATCGCCTCTTCTACGACGCAAGGCGTGTTCACATGGCCGGTCAGCCCGAACAGCTTTGTGCCCGCATTGTTGGGGCGTCCGAAGCCTGCGAACCATTCCGGCCCGCGCCGCAGGATCTCTGGCACAACGGCAATGGATTCGACATTGTTCACCGTTGTCGGGCAGCCATAAAGCCCCGCCCCCGCCGGGAAGGGGGGCTTCATCCGGGGCATACCCTTCTTGCCTTCCAGGCTTTCAAGCAACGCGGTTTCCTCGCCGCAGATATAGGCGCCGGCACCGTGGGCCAGATAAATGTCGAAATCCCAGCCCGAGCTGCTGGCATTCTTGCCGACCAGCCCGGCATCATAGCATTCGTTGATGGCGTGCTGGAGCGCCTCACGCTCGCGGATATATTCGCCGCGGATATAGATATAGCAGGCATGGGCATTCATCGCGAAGCTCGCGATCAGGCAACCCTCGATCAGCGTATGCGGATCGTGACGCATGATCTCGCGGTCCTTGCAGGTCGCGGGCTCGGATTCGTCGGCATTCACCACAAGATAGGCAGGGCGCCCATCGGATTCCTTCGGCATGAAGGACCATTTCAGCCCGGTCGGAAAGCCCGCGCCGCCACGGCCGCGCAGGCCCGAGGCTTTCATCTCTTCGATGATCTTGTCGCGCCCCCTGCCGATGATGTCGGCAGTGCCGTCCCAGCAGCCGCGCGATTGCGCCGCCTTCAAGCTGCGCTCTCCCATCCCGTAGAGGTTCTGGAAAATGCGATCCTGATCCTTCAGCATTGCGTCGTCATCCTTCCTTGCCTGGCCGCGCCCCGCGCCGCCAGATACGCCAGGTCACCAGCAGCGACCAGACAAAACCACCAATCGCGGCGAGGTCCGCGAGAAAAGCGTATTGCGGCGGCCAGTCATAGCGCTGCCCGGCCCAGTTCAGAGCCAGCCAGATCAGCGCCGTCGCCGCCATCACGAGCGCGGCGAGCCGAAGCTGACTGACATCCTCTCTGGACCGTTCGGCCATCAATAGACCTCGCCCTTGTCGACGCGACGCGAAAATTCGGTCGAGCCGCCCTTGGCCAATAGCTTCGCCTGCTCGACCCACTCATCCGAGCGGATCCGCCCGCCACCACGCCCGATTTTCTCGGCATAGCTGTCGATATCAGCCTCGCTCCACCCGGCGATTTCGGCAAAGCTGGTCACGCCGTTATCGTGGAGGAATTTCTCAAGCTGCGGTCCGATACCCTTGATCTCCTTCAGATCGTCGCCTGTAGAATCGTCCGCCTTGGCAGTTTTGGGGGCCGCCGCAGGCTTTTGCGTTGAGGTCGCGGCCTGAGACGGCTTGGCAGGCTCAGGCTTCTCCGCCGCAGAGCTTTGCTCGGCACCTTGCGTCTTCGTATCAGCTTGAGTCGCCGCTGCATCTGTGGCCGCAGCCGGCTTATCAGCCTTGGACGTGCCCACATCTTCCGCGTCGGTTTTCTTTGGCGGAATGGCAGCAACGCCGGAGGGCGAAACGTGATCGCTGGGATCGCCCGCGCCCGAGTCCGGTTCAGCGGCCTGCGGGGCGTGGAAAGCCGCGGGAGACGCCGCGCCGCGCTCGGCCCGGTCTTGTTCTCCATCGCGAGCGGCTTTTTCATCGCGATCATCATTGCTGGTCAATGAGGAAATAGCCTGCTTGCCGCGCGCGGCGATGGCGCCCATCGCCTCTTTTACCGCGTCGCCGGCCTGTTCGAGACGATCTTCAGCGCGCTCAAGCAAGCTGTCATCGTCGTCATCGTCGTCATCGCGATCCTTGCGCGCCGCCCGGTCCTTCCGGTCGTCTTCGCGATCCCGCGTCCGGTCGTCATCATCATCATCGTCGTCATCGGTCATGTCGCGCATTGCTTCGCGACCCTTCTCGACCGCGGCCACAGCGCCCGATGCAATCGCCGCACCTGCGTCGACCACCGCCTGCTCGGCCCGTTCCAGAATGCCGCCCTCATCTTCATGCGCCGGATGCGTAGGCTTGGCGGTCAGGACTTCGCTGTCCTCATAAACACCGCCGCGCCCCTCGCAGATGAGCCAGCGCAACAGGCTGCCGAGCAAGAGGAAGGTAATCAGCCCAAGCGCGAGCCCGCCGAAAAACGTGCCGTTGAAAATCCACACCAGCAAACCGGCCACCGCACCGGCCAGCCAGCAATTCCGAGAGCATTCATTCTTCAGCATTCGTCACCCCGTTGTTGCGGTTGATCCTAGCTGTCCGCACCTTCACTGCTCCGCGCCAGCCGGTCGGCTTGTTCGACCCAGCCATCGCGCGTCACACGGCCCTTGAATCCTTCGAGATTCGCGTCGACCCAGGCGACTTCCTCATCGCTCCAGGACGCAATCTGGTCGAAGTGGTAAAAGCCAAGGCTGTTCAGCAATTCCTCCAGTTTCGGACCAACTCCGTTGATTTGCTTCAGATCGTCCGGATTTCCGTCCCGTGCCGCACCAAGCGCGGCAGGGCGGCGACCGACATCCGCCAGATCGTCATCGTCGAAACCCGGAGGCGGCGGCGTGTCCACCGGTGCATCCTCACCCTCGGGGTTTTCGCTCGTTACCCAGGGGGTCAGGATCGGCACCTCGGTGCCATCGATGCGCTTGAGCGTGTCGCCCAGCTCGGCGGCCAGAGCGACCGAGGCGTTATATTGCTCGGCCGGCGGCTTCAGCCCGGTAAGCGCGCTCTGCCCCTCTGCCGGCTCGGACGCGTAGCGTCCGCTTTGCGAGCCGGGCAGAGGCACCTGTCCCGCCGCCATCGCATCGATCAGCTGAGCAAGCTTTTCGGGCGTGAGATCCTCGTAATAATCCTTGCCGATCTGAGCCATCGGCGCATTCGCGCAGGCTCCAAGACACTCGACCTCCTCCCAGGAGAACTTGCCGTCAGCGGACACGGTATGCGGCTGCGGCGCGATCTTTTCCTTGCAGACCGCGATCAGGTCGCCCGAACCGCAGACCATGCAGGTCGTCGTGCCGCAGATCTGGATATTCGCAACACTGCCCACCGGGTGCAGCTGGAACATGAAATAGAACGTCGCCACTTCCAGCGCGCGGATATACGCCATGCCCAGCAATTCAGCGCAGTATTCGATGGCCGGGCGGCTCAGCCAGCCCTCCTGTTCCTGCGCGCGCCACAGAACCGGGATGATCGCCGATTGCTGGCGTCCCTCGGGGAACTTGGTCATCTGCGCACGCGCCCAGTCGAGATTGGCGGGCGTGAACTCGAAGGAGTCCGGCTGGATGGGGCTGAGGCGGCGAAGCATGTTCGTCTATCCGTTCCTTGATGTCAGCAGTCCCGCCGCGGATCAGCGCGAAGGAACTTTCTTGCAATGATCCGGCGGCGCGACCGGCTGCGTCTGCACGGCGCCCAAGAACGCCGCAATCTCTGCGCTGTCCGGTGCCGGGGCAGCGTCACAGGATGCGGAGCCCGGCATGAGCTGAAGCACATGCGGGCCGGACCGTTCCGGTGTCAGCCAGTCCGGATCACGCTGGCCGCAGGCCACGAGACCCGCCAGCGCCGCGCAGAGCGCCACCGAAGCGCGCAGCCCACGCATCAGCGATCAACCTCGCCGAACACGATGTCGAGCGTCGCGATGAAGGCGGGAATATCCGACAGCATATGCCCCGTCGCCATCCAGTCCATCGACTGAAGATGTGCGAAACCCGGCGCGCGCAGCTTGGCGCGATAAGGTTTGTTGGTGCCGTCCCCGACAAGATAAACCCCGAACTCGCCCTTGGGTGCCTCGACCGCAGCATAAACCTCGCCCGCGGGCACCTTGAAGCCCTCGGTGTAAAGCTTGAAGTGATGGATCAGGCTTTCCATGTCGGTCTTCATCTCGGTCCGGCGCGGCGGTGCGACCTTGCCGCGGGTCAGCACCTCGCCCGGCGTCTCGCGCCATTTCTGGCAGGCCTGCTTGATGATCTTGACCGACTCCACGCATTCGGCCATGCGAACCAGATAGCGGTCATAACAATCGCCATTCTTGCCCACCGGAATCTGGAAATCATATTCCTCGTAACCGTCATAGGGCTGCGATTTCCGCAGATCCCATGCGAGACCGGAGCCGCGCACCATGACACCGCTGTAACCCCAGTTCAGCGCGTCCTGTTCGGTCACGACGCCGATATCGACGAGGCGCTGCTTGAAAATTCGGTTCTCGGTCAGAAGCCCGTGAAGGTCGTCCAGCAATTTCGGGAAGCTGTCACACCACTCTTCAATATCGTCGACCAGATCCGGCGGCAGATCCTGATGCACGCCGCCGGGCCGGTAATAGGCCATGTGCAGCCGGGCGCCCGAGGCACGTTCACAGAACACCATCAGCTCTTCGCGAGCCTTGAACCCCCAAAGCGGCGGGGTCAGCGCGCCGACATCCATCGCCCCGGTGGTGACACCGAGCATATGGTTCAGGATGCGGCCGATCTCGTCATACATCACACGGATGATCTGCGCCCGCTTCGGCACCTCGATCCCGGCCAGCTTCTCGATCGCCAGACACCAGGCATGTTCCTGATTCTGCGGCGAGGAATAGTCCAGCCGGTCGAAATACGGCAGGTTCTGAAGGTAAGTCCGCGACTCCATGAGCTTTTCGGTCCCGCGGTGAAGCAGACCGATATGCGGGTCAGCGCGTTCCACCACCTCGCCGTCAAGCTCGACCACCATGCGCAGCACGCCATGCGCGGCGGGGTGCTGGGGACCGAAATTGATATTGAAGTTGCGGATTGCCTGTTCATCGGTCTCGGCATCGACCGAGCCATCGTCATAGCTGTTGACGCGAATATCGCCGTCCATGGCTTAGCCCTCCGTCTTTTCGTCACCGGGCAGGACGTATTTCGCGCCTTCCCACGGAGAAAGGAAATCGAACTGCCGGTATTCCTGCGTCAGCTTGACGGGTTCATAGACCACGCGCTTCAACGCCTCGTCGTAGCGGACCTCGACATAGCCGGTGGTCGGGAAATCCTTGCGCAGCGGATGCCCGCGGAATCCGTAATCCGTCAGGATGCGGCGCAGATCGGGATGGCCCGAGAACATGATGCCGAACAGATCGAAGATCTCACGCTCATACCAGTCGGCGCCCGGGAACAGCCCGGTGGCCGACGGCACCAGCTCGTCCTCGCGCACGGCGACCTTCACCCGGATGCGCTGGTTCTGATACATCGACAGCATCTGATACACGACATCGAACCGGGCCGGACGCTCGGGATAGTCGACCGCAGTGATGTCGATCAGCGTCGAAAAGCGGCAATTCGCATCCGATTGCAGGAACTCGATCACCCGCAGCAGACCCGGGAGCGTCACGGTCACGTTCAGCTCGTCAAAGGCGATCTCGGTATTCAGCACGTCATCGTCGAAACGGGCCTGAACCAGCTCGGACAGATCGGTAAGCGCGTCGGTATCGGGATAAAGCGCCATGACCTACCTCACCAGAGTGCCGGTGCGGCGGATGCGCCGCTGGAGTTGCAGGATACCGTAAAGCAGTGCCTCGGCGGTCGGCGGGCAGCCCGGCACATAGATATCCACCGGCACGATCCGGTCACAGCCGCGCACCACGGAATAGGAATAATGATAATACCCGCCGCCATTCGCGCAGCTTCCCATCGAGATGACATAGCGGGGCTCGGGCATCTGGTCATAGACCTTGCGCAGCGCCGGGGCCATCTTATTGGTCAGCGTTCCGGCGACGATCATCAGGTCCGACTGTCGCGGCGACGCACGCGGCGCGGTGCCGAAACGCTCCACATCATAGCGCGGCATCGAGACTTGCATCATCTCGATCGCACAGCAGGCCAGACCGAACGTCATCCAGTGCAGCGAGCCGTTGCGCGCCCAGTTGATGATGTCCTCGGTCGTGGTCAGCAGGAAGCCCTTGTCATGAAGCTCGTTCGACAGCTCGCGCACCTGCACGTCACGATCGGCGCCGGCTGTGTTCTGTCCGACCATCACGCCCATTCCAGCGCCCCCTTCTTCCATTCATAGGCGAAGCCCACGGTGAGAACGGCGAGGAACAGCATCATGCCCCAGAAGGCGACATCCGAAAGCTGGCTGAAGCTCACCGCCCAGGGAAACAGGAAGGCCACCTCAAGGTCGAAGATGATGAACAGGATGGCGACGAGATAGAAGCGCACGTCGAATTTCATTCGCGCATCGTCGAACGCCTCGAATCCGCATTCATAGGCGGAAACTTTTTCCGGGTCGGGGTTGCGCACCGCCAGAACGGCCGCAGCCGCCATCAGGATCAGCGCGAGTGCCGAGGCCATTCCGACAAAGACCAGAATCGGCAGGTATTCGGACAGAAGATAGTCCACTTTACAGGCTCCCTGATGGCGCAATCCGGCTGGATCGCGTTTTAGGTTGGGCTATCGCCCGTTTAGACCTGCCATCAGGCAGGGTCAACTCGGGCCGGGGCGATTCAGTGGCCATTTCGGGCCATCGCGATCGGCCATATTCGCCAGCATTACAGGCGTCACCGGCAATTTGGCCGTTGTTCCAAAGGTGGTTCGCAGGATCACATGAGACAAGGGCCGCGACAAGCGAAACAACAAGACAATTTGTCCTAACCCTCCAGCAAGGCGACCATGCGGGTTGCGGCAGTGCAGCAGCAATCAGAAATTGGGGTTTGTTATCGGAACCTTGCGCGCGGACAGGCGTTTCGGCAACGGAAATCGCCGGAACTCTCCGGTGATGCTGAATGCAAAAGGGATGGATTCATGGGTATCATCGTTGCGATTATCGTCGGCGCTATTGCTGGTTGGCTTGCTGGCCAGATCGTCAAAGGACACGGACAGGGGCTGCTGATGAACATCGTCGTCGGCATCGTCGGCGCGCTGATCGCGTCGTTCCTGTTCCCCGCGATCGGGCTTGCCGGCGAATCGAGCAATATCGTCATGCAGATTATCTGGGCCACCATCGGCGCGGTCATTCTGCTGGTGATCCTGCGGCTCATCAACCGCGCCACCTGAGCGGCGCGACGCGGTTTTCCGGGCACGGAGGGCTGAAGTCTCTCGTGCCCGGTGACAGAAAAAGCCCCCGCAACGCGCTTGCGGGGGTTTGCTTTTTTGGACAGTCTCCCTGTGATGTCATCAAGCAGTTCCACCTTTGCCCCATTCCGGCATACCGCCTTCCGCACTCTGTGGAGCGCGACGGTTGTGTCGAATTTCGGCGGGCTGGTTCAGGCGGTCAGCGCTGCATGGCTGATGACTCAGCTGACCACCAATGCGACGCTCATCGCGCTTGTCCAGGCCTCGAACACGCTGCCGATCATGCTGTTCGCGCTGGTATCGGGGGCGCTGGCGGATAACTTCGACCGACGCCACATCATGCTGGGCGCGATTGCCTTCATGTCCTTCATGTCAGCACTGCTGGCATTGTTCACCTGGCAGGGCGGGATCACGCCCTGGCTGCTTCTGGGGTTCACCTTCCTGATCGGCATGGGCCAGGCGCTCTATAACCCGCCCTGGCAGGCATCTGTCGGAGATCTCGTGCCGCGTGAGGATCTGCCGCAGGCGGTGACGCTGAATTCGGTCGGCTTCAACCTGATGCGCTCGATCGGACCGGCGGCGGGCGGGCTTATCGTCGCCACGCTGGGGGCCGCGGTCGGGTTTCTGGTCAATGCGCTCAGCTATGTGCCGCTGATCTTCGCGATGCTGCGCTGGCGTCCCGACTACCCAAAGCGCACCGTCGCGCGGGAGCCTTTCGTCGCAGCAGTAGGCGCAGGGCTGCGCTATGTGGCGCTGTCGCCCAATTTGGTGAGGGTGCTGACCCGCTCGGCCACCTTTGGCCTGACGGCGGCCTCGTTGCTGGCGCTGCTGCCGCTGGTGGCGAAGTCCCATCCCGAGGGCGGCTCGCTGCTGTTCGGCGTTCTGCTGGGCTGTTTCGGGGCGGGCGCGATCATCGGGGCGCTGACCAACACCCGGATTCGCGAGAAGATGAACAATGAATGGGTGGTGCGCGGCGGCATGATCATCTTCGCCGTGTCGCTGGCGGTGCTGGGCCTGACCGACAGCATCTGGGCCCATGCGCTCGCCATGTTCCCGGCAGGCATGGCCTGGGTGCTGACGCTGTCGCTGTTCAACGTCACCGTGCAGCTTTCGACGCCGCGCTGGGTCGTGGCGCGGGCGCTGGCGCTGTATCAGACGGCGACTTTTGGCGGAATGGCGATGGGCGCCTGGCTCTGGGGGGCGGTGGCGCAGGCCTCGGGCCATCAATACGCCCTGACCGCCGCCGCCGTGGGTTTGATCGGCGCGGCGGCCATCGGGCTTGCAATGCCGATGCCCGAGTTCAGCCAGTCGGACCTGTCCCCCGCCAACCGCTTTCGCGAGCCGGTGCTGGGGCTCGACCTGCGCGGCCGGTCCGGGCCGATCATGGTCATGGTCGATTACCATATCGCGCCCGAGGATACCGAGCAGTTCCTCACCCTGATGATCAAACGCCGCGACATACGTCGCAGAGACGGGGCCCGGTCCTGGGTGCTGCTGCGCGATCTCGAGCGGCCGGATTACTGGTCGGAAAGCTATCATATCGCGACATGGGACGATTACATCCGGCACAACACCAGACGGACGATGACCGATATCGGCGTGACAGAAGCCCTGCGAAACCTGCATCGCGACGAGGGCGATCCGGTGGTGCACCGCCTGATCGAGCGCCAGAATGTCGCGTCCCATGCCGATGTGCCGCTGCGCGGGAAGATCGACGTGCCGTGACCGAAGCGGGCGACATTCCCACCTGCCCTCTATGCCTGCGCCCGATCCCGCCCGGCGTGCCGCAAAGCCGGCATCACCTGATCCCCAAGCTCCGCGGCGGCAAGGGCGGAGCGACGGTGCTGATTCATCATGTCTGCCACAAGGTGATCCACAAGACGCTGAGCGAGACCGAGCTCGCCCGGCATTACAACACCCCCGAGGCGTTGCGAGCGCATCCGGATCTGGCGCGCTTCTACGGCTGGGTGGCGAAACGCCCGCCGGACTGGAACGGGCGGGTCAGATAGGGCGCGCACGGTCGCGGCTCATGCGCCTTCGAAGGAGCAGAGCGCGTGAACCGGCATATCCATCGCCTCAAGCCGCTCGCGGCCGCCGAGCTCCGGCAGGTCGATCACGAAGGCGCAGCCGATCACCTGTGCGCCAAGCCGCTGGCACAGCTTGATCCCGGCCTCGGCCGTGCCGCCCGTGGCCAGCAGGTCATCCACGATGAGAACCCGCTCACCCTCGGTCAGCGCGTCATCGTGGATTTCCATCACCGCCTCGCCATATTCCAGCTCATAGGCTTCCGAGATAACGGTGCCGGGCAGCTTGCCCTTTTTTCGGATCGGCACGAAGCCCGTCGACAGCTGATGCGCCACCGCACCGCCAAGGATGAAGCCGCGCGCCTCCAGCCCGACGACCTTGTCGATCTTTTCGCCGGCATAGCCGTGCAAAAGCTGGTCCACCGCCATTCGAAAGCCGCGCGCATCGGCGAACAGCGTCGTGACATCGCGGAAGATGATCCCTTCATGCGGGAAGTCGTAAATGCTGCGGATGTAATCCCTGACGGTTTTCTGGCTCATTCCGGTCGCTCCATCTCGAAAAGCTCATGGACTGCGGCGTAGTCGCGATAGCCCATCCGGCTCAACCAGCCGTCACGCTTGAGGTCGAACCGGCCGTCGACGATGCAATCCTCGCGGATATGGACGCCTGTTACGACGCCCAGAACCAGCCAGTTCGCCTCACCGGCGAGGCGCTCTATCTTGGTCAGCCTGCATTCGAGATTGGCCGGCGCGTCCACAACCCTTGCGCAGGAAATCGTCTCGCATTCGGTCTGCGCGATACCGGCGCTCTCGAACTCGCTTGTCCCGGCCGGCAGCGGCGCGCTTGAGGCGTTCATCTGATCCTTCAGCGCGGCAGAGGCGATATTGACACAGAACACACCCGTCTCGGCGATATGGGCCACGCTGTCCTTGGTTTTCCCGCGGTCCTGCTTGGTTCCCGTCGAAGAGAACATCACCTGCGGCGGGACATAGGCCACAGCGTTGAAGAAACTGTATGGCGCCAGATTGTCGCCATCCGCCCCGCGGGTCGAGATCCAGCCGATCGGCCGGGGCGCGACAATGGCATTGAACGGGTTATGTGGCAGGCCGTGACCGGCCTCTGGTCTGTAGAACATGGCGCCTCCTTGCAGGGCGCATCCTGCCCGCGGTCCGGGGAAGCGTCCACCGGTTTCTTGCAAAGCCCCACCGACCCGCTTAGGCATCGCGGCGACACTCGCGGAACAGAACGGAGGGCTGAGTGGAGATCACCGTCGAACAGCCTTCGGACTGGCATGAGGTCGAGGCGCTGATGGATCTGTGCTTCGCTCCGGGGCGGACGGCGCTGTCTTCTTACCGGCTGCGCGAGGATGTCGATCCGGTCGCCGATCTGTGCCTGATCCTGCGCCAGGACAGCACGCTGCGCGCCGCAATCCGGTTCTGGCCGGTGCGGGTGGGCGGGCATCGCGTGCTGCTGCTCGGGCCGATCGCGGTGCATCCCACCGCGCAGGGCGAAGGGCTGGGCGCCTGGCTGATGCAGAAAAGCCTGGGCCGGGCGCGCGAGCTTGGATGGGCGCGGGTGATGCTGGTCGGTGATGCGCCCTATTACGGTCGCTTTGGCTTTCAGCGGCTGGAAGCGGTCGAAATGCCGCCGCCGACCAACCCCGAGCGGGTTCTGGGGCTGGAACTTCGCGACGGTGCCTGGGTTGGTATATCGGGCCGCGTGAGGCGCGACACCGGCACCGATACGGACGCCGCGCCAGAGGATTGACCGCATGGCCGACCGCCAGCAAATCGTCTTGCCGCCGATCAGCGATGCCAGCGTGCTGACCGAGATCGACAAGCTCGCCCGCCGCTATATCGAAGCGCATGGCCTTGCCATGGAGCTGATCGAGCGTATCGGCGGCGGCGGGGAAGAGCTGATGAAGCGCCTGCCCGATTTCATCCGCCGCCGGGTCGATCGCGGCGTGGAGGGTGCGCTTCGCCGGACCTTCCGCGTGGCATCGGCCTCTCGCGGGGTGCTGCGCGACCGGGGCGACTGGTTCAACCGCATGGGCACGACCGCTGCGGGTGCCGTGGGCGGCGCGGCGGGCCTGACCGGCGCTGTCATCGAGTTGCCGGTGACGGTGACGATCCTTCTGCGCGCCATCCTCGAAATCGCCGAGGAACACGGGCTGGACCCGCAAAGCGAGGATATCCAGGCCGAGGCGCTGCGGGTCTTTGCCTCGGGCGGGCCGCTGGCCGAGGATGACGGCACCGACACCGGTCTGGTCGCAGCGCGGCTGGCCGTCAACGGGCGCACGCTGCAATCGCTGATCACCAGCCTTGCACCGCAGATCGCCACGCGGCTGCTGACCAAGATGGGCGCGCAGGCCGTGCCGATCCTCGGTGCGGCGGCGGGGGCGTCGATCAACTATGCCTTCGCGCGCTATTACCAGGACATGGCGCGGGTGCATTTCGGCATCATGCGGCTGTCGCGCGAGACCGGACTGCCCCGCGACGCGCTTGTCGAGCGGCTGGAAACCCGCATCGACTCGTTGCAGAACAAGCAGACTCCGGCCCGTCGGGCCTGAGCCGGTTCAGCCTGCGTCCTCTGAGGCCTGAAGTTCCAGCGGCGCCGCCGGAGTTTCCAGATCCTCGACGCTCAACGCGCCCGACGGGCGCGCCAGACGCGCCCGCGTGACCCAGTGCAGCCGCTCCTGCGCGCGGGTGATTGCGACATAGGTGAGCCGCTTCCATAGCGGAATCCCCGCCTCGGACCGGCCCGACCATGCGGCGGCGGAAATATCGGGGCCGAAGACCTGCACATCGGGCCACTGGCTGCCCTGCGCCTTGTGAATCGTCACCGCCGCCCCGTGCAGGAAACTGGCCCCCATGCGGGCGGCGAAGGGGATGAAGGGCTCGTCCTCGTCCGGCAGCTCGATCTTCACGATCGAGGCCGCCGAGAGGCGCGGTTCCTCGGCCCCGATGACATGCAGCCGGGAAAAGCCGGGCTTCTTGCCGGGGCCGAGATAAACCACCTGCGCCCCCTTGATGAGCCCCCGCGCCTCCAGGTCGATGCGCTTCTTGCGGTGCTTCAAGGGCAGTTCCAGCCCATCGCAGATCAGCGGCTCTCCGGGCAGCAGGGCATCGCCGGGCGCGCCATGCGCGGCGCGAAACGCCGTGATCAGGCGGATGCGGGTCGCGTTGCGCCAGACCAGCACCGGGCTGCGCGCCATCAGATCGGATTCCACCCGCTCGGCCCAGATCACGCGCGGGTCGGCGGCGGCGGCGGCGCGCACCATCCGTTCGAACCCGGCGAAATCGAGGCTCTCATCCGACAGCGCATGAGCCAGATCGAGGATCGGACTGTCCCCCGCCTGCCGGTGAATGCGGTTCAGCACCAGCTTTTGCGGCGCAGCCAGCCCGTCGAACACCATTTCCCCCGATTGCCCGACCGGAGCAAGCTGGGCAGGGTCGCCGAACAGCACCAGCACCGGGAAGATTTCTCGCAGATCCTCGAATTGCCGCTGATCCAGCATCGAGGATTCGTCGATCAGCCCGATATCCAGCCCGTCCTCGCGGCGCTTCCAGCCCTGAATGAAATCCGAGCCGCGCAGCCCCGCCGCCGCCAGAGCGCCGGGGATCGATGCGTGCAGGTCATAGAATGCGCGGGCCCGGTCGAGCGCCTGATCGGTCAGTCCCTCGATCGCCGGGCGGTCCCCGGTGCCGGTCAGCCAGTCGGCGATCTTTTCATATTCCGGGTCATAGACCGGCGTATAAAGAATGCGGTGGATGGTCGTCGCCGGCACGCCGCGCATACGAAGGACGAAGGCCGCCTTGTTGGTTGGCGCCAGCACTGCGACAGTGCGGCGATCCTTGCGCCTGCGGCCCTCGTAATCGCCCGAGATCAGCTCGACCCCCGCCTCGCGCAGGGCCCTGGTCAGCGCGGCAAGGATCATCGTCTTGCCCGAGCCCGCCTTGCCGATCACCGCCATCACCCGCGCCTTGCCGGGCTGCGGCGGCAGGATCTCTTCGGCGGTGAGGTCGATCCCGGCCCCCTCCAGCACGTCAGAGAGCGTATCCCAGGCCTCGGCCTGATCGGGGGAGAATGCGGGCAATCTCATTCCGCTTGCCTAGACCGGGGCGAGCCCGAAGGGAAGCTCAGCCAACCGCCCATTCCGGCGGAATTTCCGGCATCGCCTCCATCAGAAGCTGCGTCGTCGGGTGGGAGGGGCTGTCCATGACCTGCGCGGTCGGCCCGGTTTCGACGAGCCTGCCCTTATCCATGACCAGAACCCGGTCAGTCACCCCGCGCACCACGCCGAGATCATGGCTGATGAACAGATAGGCCATGCCGTGACTGCGGCGCAATTCGGCCAGAAGATCCAGAACCTGCGCCCGCACCCTGACGTCGAGGGCGCTGACGGCCTCATCCAGCACGATCAGCCTCGGCCGGATAATCAGCGCGCGCGCAATGGCCAGCCGCTGACGCTGCCCGCCAGAGAATTCATGCACATAGCGGCGCGATGCGCCCGGATCGATACCGACCTCGGACAGCGCCTGCGCCACCCGCTCGCGCCAGTCGCTCGGGCGGCCTGTCAGATGGAACGGCTCGGCGATCAGCCGGTCCACACGCCAGCGCGGATCGAAGCTGCCGAACGGGTCCTGAAAAACCACCTGGACCTTGGCGCGCAGCGAGGGCTTCATCGCGTGCCCCGCCTGAACCTTCTCTCCGCCCAGCTTGATCTCGCCGCCCTGCAACGGATCGAGCCCGAGTATCGCGCGGGTCAGGGTCGATTTCCCGCAGCCGGATTCGCCAACCAGCCCGACCGACTCGCCGTCCCGTATCTCGAAATTCACCCCGTCCACCGCGCGCAGCACCGGATGCGCCGCAAAGGCAGACGGGCGCGGCAGGACATATTCGCGGACCGCGTCGCGCACCGAAAGGATCGGGCTGTCATCCTCGGCCACCGGCACCCGATCGGGCGCATGGCGCGAGGCGGCGAAGAGGTCGCGCGTGTAAGGGTGAGACTGAGCGCGGAACAGCGCCTCTGTGTCGCCCGCCTCGACCACCTCTCCGGTCTTCATCACCGCGACCTGATCCGCGATCCCCGCCACCACCGCAAGATCATGGGTGATGAGCAGCAGCGACATCCCCTCATCCCGCACAAGATCGCGCAGCAGATCGAGGATCTGCGCCTGCGTGGTCACGTCGAGCGCCGTGGTCGGTTCATCCGCGATCAGCAGGTCGGGGGCCTCGGCAATCGCCAGAGCGATCGCCACGCGTTGCCGCTGCCCGCCCGAAAGCTCATGCGGATAAAGCGACAGCGGAAAGCGCGGTTCGGGCAGACCCACGCGGTCGAGACGGTCGCGCGCCCGCTTCAGCGCTGCCTCGCGCGGGGTGTCGTGATGGATGCGCAGCACCTCGGCCACCTGGTCGCCGATGGTCATCAGCGGGTTCAGCGCGGTCATCGGCTCCTGGAAGATCATGCCGATGCGGTTGCCCCGGATGCGGCACAGCTCTGCCTCGGATTTCGACAGAAGGTCGTCGCCATCCAGCAGAACCTCGCCACCCGTCCTTGACCCGCGCGGCAGCAGACCCATGATCGCAAGCGCCGTCATCGACTTGCCCGACCCGGATTCGCCGACCAGCCCGGTGATCCGCCCCGGTTCCAGCCGCAGATCCACGTCGCGCAGGATCGGGGTGCCGCGAATGGCGACCGAGAGATTCCGCGTCTCGATCATGCCTGCATCACCTTCAACCGGGGGTCGAGCGCGTCGCGCAACCCGTCGCCCAACAGGTTCAGCCCCAGCACCGTAGCCACGATGCACAGCCCCGGGATCACCGCGACATGGGGCGACAGCGTCACAAAGGTCTGCGCCTCGGCCAGCATCCGGCCCCAGCTTGGCGTGGGCGGCTGCGCACCGAGACCCACATAGGACAGCCCAGCCTCGGCGAGGATGCCCAGGCTGAACTGGATGGTGCCCTGCACGATCAGCAAATTGGCGATATTGGGCAGCACATGTTCCACGCTGATCCGCGCCCGGCCCTTCCCGGCCACGCGGGCCGCGCGGATATAATCGAGCGTCCAGATCGGCATCGCTCCGCCCCGTGTCACCCGGGCAAAGACGGGAATGTTGAAGATGCCGATGGCGATGATAGCGTTGATCGCGCCCGGCCCGAACGCCGCGGTAATGAGGATCGCGATGACCAGCGACGGGAAGGCGAAGATCAGGTCATTGCCGCGCATGATGATCTCGTCCAGCCAGCTTCCCCGCCGCGCGGCCGCAATCAGGCCGAGAGGCACGCCAAAACCCATCCCGATCCCGACCGCAACCATCGCCACGGCGATCGAGGTGCGCGCCCCGACCATCACCATCGACAGGATGTCACGCCCGAAATGGTCGGTGCCGAACCAATGCGCACCCGATGGCGGTTGCAGCTTGTTCGCCACGTCCATCTGGGTGACGTCGTAAGGCGTCCAGAGAAATGACAGCCCCGCCGCCAACACCGCCAGCCCCGCCAGAGCCGCACCGATCAGGAGCGTCCATCTCATTTCGCGCGCAGCCTCGGATCCACAACCGCATAGCTCAGATCGACGAAGAAGGTCACCGCAATGACCGCCGCGACCAGCACCAGCACGGCGGATTGCACGACGATCAGGTCGCGCTGCGTAATCGCCTGAAAGATCATCCGGCCCAGACCCGGCAGATAGAACACGTTCTCGATGATGATCGCCCCGGCCAGAAGGAATGAAAACTGCATCCCCATGATCGTCAGAACCGGAATCAGCGCATTACGCAGCGCGTGGCGGCGCAGCGTCTTGCCTCTGCTCAGCCCCTTGGCGCGGGCGGTGCGGATGTAATCCTGATCCATCGTCTCAATCAGCGCCGAGCGCAGCACCCGCGCGAGAATAGCCGCCTGCGGCAGCGCCAGAGCGATGGCCGGCAGCAGAAGCGAGCGCAGCGCCGCGACCGGATCGCTCCAGCCCGCGAAACCGCCGGCGGGCAGCCATTGCATCTTCACCGCAAAGAGCAGCACCAGCAGCATGGCGAACCAGAAATTCGGCAGCGCAATACCAATCTGCGTCAGCCCCATCACCCCCGCATCGGCCGCCCCTCCGCGGCGTGAGGCCGCGAAAAGCCCGATGGGAAAGGCGATCAGCACGGCCATCGTCAGCGCCATCAGGGCCAAGGGCAGCGAAACCTGCATCCGGTCCAGCACCATGCCCGTGACCGGCGTCTTATAGGTGAAACTCTGCCCCAGATCGCCGCTCAGCACATTGCCGACCCAGCGCGCATAGCGCAGCGGCAGCGGCTGATCGAGCCCGAGCTGCGCGCGCAGCGCCGCCAGAGTGTCGGGCTGCGCCCCGGTGCCCAGCATGTAAGTCGCCGGATCGCCCGGCACCATCTCGACCAGCAGAAAGATCACCATCGAGGCGACAACGAGGCTCAGCGTCAGCGAGATCAGGCGTTTGGCGACATATCGCAGCATGGGGCGAGGCTAGGTCCGGCGGGCGGAACAGGCAAGACGGCTCATGCCAGCACCGCGCCGGGATTCATGATCCCCAGCGGGTCGAGCGCGGCCTTGATCGCGCGCATCGCCGCCAGACGCGTCGGATCGCCCCATCGTTGCAAATCCCCTGTCTTGAGCCGCCCGACCCCGTGCTCTGCCGAGAAGGACCCGCCGCGACGCACCACCATCTCGTGCACGTCGTGTTGAATACGCTTGCGCAGCGCATCGTATTCGCTGCGGTCGCGCCCCTTTGCCGGGAACACATTGTAATGCAGATTGCCGTCTCCAAGATGGCCGAAACAGTTGATCCTGATATCGCCCATCGACGCCAGCATTTGCCCTGCATCCTCGATAAAGCCAGGCACCTCAGAAAGAGGCAGCGAAATATCGTGGCTGGAAATGGCGCCGATGCGCCGGTTGGCCTCGGGGATCTCCTCGCGCAGACGCCAGAACTCGGCTGCTTGCTGGCCAGATTGCGCGATCAGCCCGTCCGAGACGAGCCCGGCCTCTGCCCCGGTTTCGAACAAACCCTCAAGAGCGCCATCCGGGCTTAGCCCGCCCGGCAGGCCGATCTCGATCAGCACCATCCAGTCGGGCGGCGTCTCGAAAGGCTGACGCAGATCGGGCATCACCTCTTGCTGAAAACGCGGCCCCTGCCCTGCGATCAGCTCGAATGCGGTGACGCAATCGCCGAGTTGCCGGCCCGCCAGCGCCAACAGCGACAGCGCCGCCGCCGGGTCCGAGACCACAAGCAGAGCGACACCGTTTGCGGCGGGCGGAGGGACAAGGCGAAGACTGGCGGCGGTGATGATCCCCAGCGAACCTTCTGCCCCGATGAGCAAGTCGCGGATGTCATATCCTGTATTATCCTTCCGAAGCCGCTTGAGATCGCGCATGATCGACCCATCCGGCATGACCGCTTCGACCCCGAGACACAGGGCCCTTGCCGTGCCATAGCGCAGCGCATTGACCCCGCCCGCATTCGTCGACAGCACCCCGCCGATCTGCGCGGTGCCCTGCGAGGCGAGCGAGAGCGGGAAAAGGCGTCCCTCCTGTCGGGCGGCATCGCGCGTCGCTTGCAGCGTCACGCCCGCCTCGGCGACCAGCACATTTTCCTCGGGCCAGATGTCGCGGATCGCTGTCATCCGCTCCATGGACAGAAGCAGCGGTTGGGTCCCGCCTGGCATGACCTGCCCGCCAACCAGACCCGTGCCGCCCCCTAAGGGCACGATCCCAACCCGCGCAGCAGCGCAGGCCCGCACCACCGCCGAAACCTCTTCGACATTGTGCGGCGCGGCGAGCAGCCCCGCCGATCCTCGATAGCGCCCGCGCGGCTCGTCGAGATGGCGGGGCTCGATCTCACGCAGCACGCCACGCGGCAACTGCGCTTCCAGCTCTGTCGTTGCCGCGTTCAACATGCCCCGCTCTCCGCTGTTCGGTCAGCCGGCGCCCGTCTTGCCGCGCCGGTCGTGGCGGAGATTGGCATAAAGCACATGGGTCCGCCACCGCCCGTTGATCTGAAGATAACTTTGCGCAACGCCCTCATATTTGAAGCCCGAGCGTTCCAGAACGCCGCGAGATGCCACATTGTCAGGCAGGCAGGCCGCCTCGATCCGAGACAGATCCAGCGCGGTGAAGGCGTGGCGCACCACCGCATCGATCGCTTCGGTCATGTAACCCTGCCGGGCAAAAGGCTCGCCGATCCAATAGCCGATCGTGGCCATCTGCGCCGGGCCGCGGCGGATATTGTCCAGCGTGATCGCGCCCAGCAGGACACCATCGACGCTGCGTTCCAGAAAGAAGGGGATCGAACTGCCATTGCGACTGGCGCGCTGCGCCCAGTAAACGCGGTTGGTGAAAGCCTTGCGCGTCAGATGATCCGCCGCCCAGGTCGGCTCCCATCGGGTCAGGAACTCGCGGCTGGTGATGCGCAGCGCGGTCCAGCCGTTGAAATCCGAATGCTGCGGCAGGCGCAGCACCATCCGCTCGGTCTCAAGCCGGATCGGACGGCGGCGGCCGAACATCAGGCGGCAAGCCGTTCGGTCAGGCTTTCCAGCGAGGGCGCACGCTCGACCGGCCCGTAAAGCGCCATGGCCGGGCGGCGCGCAATCAGGCTGGCGGCATAATCGGCGATATCGGCACGGGTCACGGCTTCGAGCTTTGCGGCGGTCTCGTCCGGTTCCGGCACCCGGCCCCAGATCGCCAGAGACCGCGCAATCCGCTCGGCCTGGCCCGAGCTGCTTTCCAGCCCCATCAGCATGCCGGCGCGAAGCTGCGCCTTGGCCCGCGCG
This sequence comes from Paracoccus sediminicola, assembly GCF_027912835.1. Taxonomy (NCBI): domain Bacteria; kingdom Pseudomonadati; phylum Pseudomonadota; class Alphaproteobacteria; order Rhodobacterales; family Paracoccaceae; genus Paracoccus; species Paracoccus sediminicola. Next base: position 148,644 of record NZ_CP115768.1, on the reverse strand, counting down.
ATCTCGGCATCGGACAGATCGTCGACCGAGCGTTTCAGTTCGTCCACGGTCAGCAGCGCCAGCTCGGCCACATCTTCGCCAGCCGTGCCCGCATAGACCGTCATCATGCCGGTGTCGTCGTGAAACCCCGACTGCGCGAAGATCGTATAGCAGAGCCCACGCTCTTCGCGGATCTTCTGGAACAGCCGCGAGGACATGCCGCCGCCCATCGCCATCGTCCAGACCTGCGAGGCGTAGTAATGGGGCGAGCGATAACCCGGCCCCTCGAAGGCCAGTGTGAAATGGGCCTGTTCGAGATCCTTCACCCGCCGCGTCTCGGCGCCTTCCCAGCGCGCCGCGTCCCGCGACGTGCCGGGCCGTGCCTTCAGCCCGCCAAAGGCCGCCTCGGCCTGGCGCACGATCCGGTCATGATCGACAGCCCCGGCAGCGGCGAGGATCAACTGACCCGGGCCGTAATGCTCGGTGACGAAGCGCGAAAGGTCCTGACGGCCAAAGCCGGACACACGCTCGGCCGGGCCGAGGATCGTCCGCCCGATGGCCTGATCGGGATAGGCGGCCTCTTGCAGCCAGTCGAAGATGATATCGTCGGGCGTGTCCATGGACTGCCCGATTTCCTGGAGGATCACGCCGCGCTCGACCTCGATCTCGCGCTGATCGAAAGCAGGGTTCAGAAGGATGTCAGAGATCACATCGAGCGCCAGCCCGGTATCCGCCTCCAGCACGCGGGCGAAATAGGCGGTGGTATCGCGCGAAGTATAGGCGTTGATGTAGCCACCCACATCCTCGATCTCCTCGGCGATCTGAAGAGCCGAGCGGCGCGCGGTCCCCTTGAAGGCCATGTGTTCGAGGAAATGCGCGATGCCGTTCTGCTCGACCCGCTCGTCGCGCGCGCCGGCGCCGACCCAGATACCAAGCGTGGCAGAATGCAGCCCCGGCATGTGTCGTGTGACGATCCGCAGACCGTTGGAAAGCGTGGTGATGTTGGTGGTGCTCAAGCCGTCCTCCGTTCAAGGATCAGCGATTTAAGCGCCTCGACGTCGTTTTCAACCCGGGTCGCGCGTTCCGGCTTGTCGAAGAGCCCTTTCATATGGGGCGGGAGGTCGGGGCGGATGCCGGTCGCATCCTCGACCGCATCGGGGAATTTCGCCGGATGCGCGGTGGCGAGTGTCACCATCGGGATGCCGTCGCGCAGATGCTCGCGCGCGACCTTGGCGCCGACGGCGGAATGCGGGCAGAGGATTTCGCCCGTCTCGGCCCGGATGGTGCGGATCATCGCGGTGGTCTCCGCCTCGGAGGCGCGGCCCGAGACGAAATCCTCGCGCAGCGCCTGCAACGCGCCCTGGCTGATGGTGAAGCCGCCCTGCCGCAGTTCGTCCATCAACTGACGGATCGCCGCCGGGTCGCTGTCATAGGCCCAGAAAAGCGCGCGTTCGAAATTGCTGCTGACCTGAATATCCATCGAGGGCGAGATCGACGGCTCGACCCTGCCAGTGCGGTATTCGCCGGTGGTCAGGGCGCGGTGCAGAATGTCGTTCTGATTGGTCGCGACGACCAGCTGGCCGATGGGCACCCCCATGCGCTTGGCCACCAGCCCGGCAAGGATATCGCCGAAATTCCCTGTCGGCACGGTAAAATCGACCAGTCGCCCCGGTGCGCCAAGGCTGACAGCAGCGGTAAAGTAATACACCACCTGCGCCAGCACCCGGGCCCAGTTGATGCTGTTCACCCCGGCCAGCCCGACCTGATCCCGGAACTGATGATCGTTGAACAGATCCTTCAGCCGCGCCTGGCAGTCATCAAAATGCCCGTCCAGTGCAAGCGCATGGACATTCGCATCCTCGGGCGTGGTCATCTGACGCCGCTGTACCTCGGAAACGCGGCCATGCGGGAACAGGATGAAGACATCGACATTGTCGAGGCCCCGGAACGCCTCGATCGCCGCGCTGCCCGTATCGCCCGAAGTCGCCCCGACGATGGTGATCCGCTGGCCCGAGCGTTTCAGCGCGATCTGGAACAGCTGCCCGATCAGCTGCATGGCGAAATCCTTGAAGGCCAGCGTCGGGCCGTGGAACAGCTCCAGCAGATGATGGCCGGGCGCGAGCTGGCGCAGCGGCGCGCGGGCGATATGACCGAAATTTTCATAGGCAGTGGCCAGCGCAGCGGTCAGCTCGGCATCCGAAAAGCTCTCGCCCAGAAACGGCTTGATGACCCGCAGGGCCGCCTGTTCATAGGGCAGGCTTTCCAGCCCGGCGAGGTCGTCCAGCTGCGGGATCGTCTCGGGCAGATACAGCCCCCCGTCGCGAGCCAGCCCGGTCAGCATCGCCTGTTCGAAATCCAGCACCGGGGCGTTCCCCCGCGTCGAGATATAGCGCATCTTCCGTCCCTAATATGTCCGGCGCCTGATACGCCAGATCAGCCAGAGTGTCATCCCCGCGCAGGTCGCCGCAAACAGGAACCACTGCACCGCATAGGAGAGATGGCTGTTTGGCACGCCCTCGATCGAGACCGGGATCGGCATCACCCCCTGAGTCTCTCCCTCGGCGGCGGCTGCGACGACGAGCAGCGGTTCCGTCACCAGCATCTCGGCCATTGCAGGCACATCGCGGGCGAACCAGATGCCTGCCTCCAGATCCGGTTCTGGCGTGGCGCTGCCCTTTTCCTGCGGCCAGTGAAGATTGCCGCGCACCCGAAGATCGGCGGGCGGTCGCTCCTCACGGCGCTGATCCTGATCGACGAAGCCGCGATCCAGCAGAATGCGCCGCCCTTCGGCAGTCTCGAAAGCGGAGATCACGTTATAGCCGCCGCCACGCTCCTTGGTGCCGGATAGCACAAGGATTTCGTCGCCCGTGGTCCGCCCCTCGATCAGCACCGGCATGTATTTCATCGACGAATCGACCTGCTGCGGCAACGCGACGGGCGCGGCGTCGATCCCCGATTGAATCTCGGTCAGCATCGATTCCTTCCACTCCAGCCGCCGAAGCTGCCAGAAGCCGAGGCTCATCAGGATCGCGGTGGCCACGATCCCGAAGATCAGCGGAGGAACGATAGAGCGGCGCATCTGTGTCTCATCTCAAAGAAAAACGCGCGGGGAACAGGCCCCGCGCGCGTATTTCAGTTCCGTGCGGTGCCTCAGCGGCCCCAGATATAGATCGCGAAGAACAGGAACAGCCAGACCACATCGACAAAGTGCCAATACCAGGCCGCGGCCTCATAGCCGACATGCTGCTTGTCGCTCATCTGGCCGCGCATGAGACGGATCAGGCAGACCAGCAGAAAGATGGTCCCGATGATGACGTGGAAGCCATGGAACCCGGTCGCCATGAAGAACACGCCGCCATAGACCGTGTCCGACAGGCCGAAGGCAGCATGGCTGTATTCGTAGCCTTGCAGGAAGGTGAAGCAGACCCCCAAAACGACGGCGATGGCGGTGCCGTTGATCGCCGCCTTGCGGTCGTTTTCATGCACCAGCGCATGGTGCGCCCAGGTCACGGCACAGCCCGAAAGCAGCAGGATCAGCGTGTTGATGAGCGGCAGATGCCAGGGATCGAAGGTCTGGATCCCCTCGGGCGGCCAGACACCGTCACGGATCGGGCTTTCCGGTCCCATCGGGTAAAGCGCGTTCTTGAAGAAGGCCCAGAACCAGGCAACGAAGAACATCACTTCGGACATGACGAAGAGGATAAAGCCATAGCGCAGCCCGATCTGCACGACCGGGGTGTGATCGCCGGTTTCGCCCTCGTTCACCACATCGGCCCACCAGCCGAACATCGTGTACAGCACGCCGACCAGGCCGATCATGAACATCCACGGCCCGGCATCCTTCATCCAGACAACGCCGCCAAACAGCATGACAAAGGCCGAGATCGCCCCCAGAAACGGCCAGAGCGAGGGCGGCAAAATATGGTAATCGTGGTTCTTGGCATGCGCCATGGTCTGTCCCCGCTTCTGCGTCAGTTCATTCTCGTGTCGTCCGTGCCCGTCGTCAACGCCGCCTGCGCGTCAGCCGCAGGCTCTTCGGTCTCGAACGGGTGGAACGTGTAGCTCAGGGTGATGTCGCGGACCCTGTAGGCGTCGCGATCGGTGACGATGGCCGGATCGACCTGAAAGCTCACCGGCATCTGCACGGTTTCGCCTGGCTGCAAGGTCTGCTCGGTAAAGCAGAAACAATCGATCTTGTAGAAGAACGACCCGGCAATATCCGGCGCGACATTATACGAGGCCCGCCCGGTGATCGGACGGTCCGAATTATTCGTTGCCTCATAGAAGGCCATGCCGTCCTGACCGATCTTCATGGTCATCTCGCGCTGCATGGGCTTGAAGCTCCAGGGCAGGCTCGGCTCGGTATTGGCATCGAACCGGATGGTGACCATCTCGTCCAGGATCTCGCGCTTTTCGTCGCTCGTCTCGGCAACCTGCGTGGTTCCCGCATAGCCCGTGACCCGGCAGAACCAGTTATAGAAAGGCACCGCAGCCCAGGCGAGCGCGCCCATCACCACCACGACACCCAGAAGCGATGTCAGCACGCGCAGATTCTTGTCTTTCGGCAGAATGCTCATGGTTCGGTCCTCGCTCCCGCATCGGCGGCCGGAGTTCCGGGCGCAGCGACCGGGTTTTCCGATGGGGCGATTTCGACAGCGTCGTCACGCGGCAGCAGATTGGGCCGGACCTGATGATCGAACCCCTCCAGCGCGGCCGAGCTGCCGGTGCTGACCTTGACGATGGACAGCGCGAAGATCAGCGCCGCAAAGCCGATCAGCACGACCAGCAGGCCGACATTGCGCGACCGGCGCCGTGCATGCAGCTCATGTTCGGTGCGCAGCGCCATCACAACACCACCCAGTGCTGAACGAGCAGCGCGGCAAAATGCGCGAAGAGGTAATAGAGCGACAGCTTGAAAAAGCTCTTCTCGGCCCTGTGGTCATCGGCGTGGGAGTCGGCGTCAGAGCGCCGCATCACCTGCCAGCCACGCCAGATGAACAGCGCGTTCAGAACGATGGCGGCGGCAAGATAGACAGGGCCGCCCACCGGCGTCAGCCCCAGCCAGATCGCAAAAGGTGCGAGGACCAGCGTATAGGCGAAGATGTGACGGCGGGTGACCTCGCGGCCATGTGTCACGGTCAGCATCGGGACGCCAGCCTTGTGGTAATCTTCCTTCATGAAAAGCGCCAGCGCCCAGAAATGCGGCGGCGTCCAGAAGAAGATCAGCGCGAACATCAAGAGCGATTCCAGCGACACCCCGCCAGTTGCGCAAGCCCAGCCGATCATCGGCGGAAACGCCCCCGCGGCGCCGCCGATCACGATGTTCTGCGGCGTCGAACGCTTCAACCACATCGTGTAGATCACCGCATAGAAGAAGATGGTAAATGCCAGAAACCCGGCCGCGAACCAGTTCGCCGCCAGCCCCAGCATCATCACCGACAGCCCCGACAGCGCCAGCCCGAGACCAAGCGCCTCGCTGCCCGAAACGCGGCCCGACGGGATCGGGCGCGACTGGGTGCGCCGCATGACCGCGTCGATATCGGCGTCATACCACATGTTCAGCGCTCCCGAGGCGCCGCCGCCAATGGCGATGAACAGCACCGAGCAGAACGCGACCAGCGGATGCAGCGAGCCGGGCGCCACCACCAGCCCGACCAGGGCGGTAAAGACCACCAGCGACATGACCCGCGGCTTCAGCAGCGCGACATAATCGCCGAACTCGGCCTCGGCCGGGGGGTGATATGCGGTAGCGTCGCTCAAGGTGACTTACTTCGCCGCCAACTGAATCAGCTTGGCGTCCTTCAGATCGGCGCTTGCAAAGTCGACCTTCGCGCCTTCCAGCCAGGCCGCATAGACCTCGGGCTCGACCGCCTTTACGACGATCGGCATATAAGCGTGGTTAATGCCACACAGCTCGGAGCACTGGCCGAAATAGACGCCTTCCTGCTCGACGGTGAAGGAAAGCTGCGCGATGCGCCCGGGGACGGCATCCTGCTTGACCGCGAAGGCCGGGATGGTCCAGCTATGGATCACGTCGGTGGCGGTGAACTGCATCAGCACCTCTTGCCCGACCGGAACCACGACCGGGTTGTCGGTGGCCAGAAGATATTCATCCTCGGAATAGCCGTATTCCTGAAGCTGGTCTTCGGCCAGCATCAGCGCATCGAATGCGATTTCTTCGGACGGATATTCATAGGACCAGTACCACTGATGCCCGATAGCCTTGATGACGACCGCAGGGTTCTGCGGGATGGAGAGCTGGCGGAACAGGATCGGCAGCGAGAACACCCCGATGGCCACAAGAATCAGGATCGGGACAAGCGTCCAGGTGATCTCGATCGGCGTGTTGTGGCTGAACCGTGCCGGAGTCGGATTGGCGCGGCTGTTATAGCGGATGATGCACCACAGCAGCAGCGCACAGACAAAGATGGTGACCACGGCGATGATGATAAGAACGTAGTGGTCCAGCCATTGCTGGTCCTGCGCCTGCGGGCTGGATGCGGGCTGGAAACCGATGCCGCCCGGCTGAGGCTTGCCGATGACCGGCAGTTCGCCCAGAACCTCTTGCGCGAAGGCCGCGCCCGACATCAGGGCCGCCGCTGCACCCATACCTGCCGCAATCACGCGGCGCTTCATCGCTGGAGCCACCATCCGAGTATCCCTTGCCAGTTCCGGTCGCATGTCTCGCAAGAAGCGGAAACAGGGTTCCGCCCTTCCGAGTCAAACTTTTTCCGTTTACAACCACAAAACCCTGCCAGCGACAAGTCGGCACATGCCGCCGCGCAGGGATTCGACCGACGCCTTCCCATGACCGGATGCTAACATGACATCAGCGCAATTTCAGCCATTTGAGGACCATTTCGACCGCGATGCGGCGCTTGATGTGCTCCGGGATGCGACAAATGGCGCAGATGACGGCGAGATCTTCGTCGAGCGTGCGCATGCGGAATCGCTGGTCTTCGACGACCGGCGGCTGCGCGGTTCAAGCTATACCGCCAGCACCGGATTTGGTCTGCGCGCGGTGGCAGGCGAGGTGACGGGCTATGCCCATTCGACCGAACTCAGCCTGCCGGCGCTGCAACGCGCAGCCGAAACGGTGCGGCTCGCCGTGGGCAATGGCGGGCGCAGCCTGGCTCTGCCGCCCGACGCGCGGATCTCGCCGCTCTACCAGGCCGTCGATCCCGCCGAGGGGATCGACATCGCGACGCGGATCGACCTCCTGCGGGAAATCGACGCTTTCGCCCGCGATCTCGATCCGCGGGTGGTGCAGGTCAGCGTATCGCTGGCCTCCAGCCTGCAAGAGGTGGCGATCCTGCGTCCCGAAGGCGGGCTGGTCACCGATATTAGGCCGATGGCGCGACTGAATGTCGCAGTCATCGTCGAGGATAATGCCCGCCGCGAGACCGGGCATAGCGGCGGAGGCGGGCGCGTCTCGCTCGCAGGGCTCGTCGAGCCGGAACACTGGCAAGCCCGCACCCGCGAGGCGCTGCGCATCGCCCTGGTCAATCTGCGTGCCGAACCGGCACCTGCGGGGGTGATGGACGTGGTGCTCGGCCCCGGCTGGCCCGGCATCCTGCTGCACGAGGCGGTCGGGCACGGGCTCGAGGGGGATTTCAACCGCAAGGGACACTCGGCTTTCGCCGGGCTGATGGGGCAGCGCGTCGCCGCGCCCGGTGTGACGGTGATCGATGACGGCACCATCCCCGACCGGCGCGGCTCGATCAGCGTCGATGACGAAGGCAGCGCGCCGGGCCGCAACGTGCTGATCGAGGACGGCGTGCTGGTCGGCTATCTTCAGGATCGCCAGAACGCGCGGCTGATGGGGGTCGAGCCCACCGGCAACGGCCGCCGCGAAAGCTACGCCCACGCGCCGATGCCGCGCATGACAAACACCTTTATGCTGGGGGGCGAGGCCAGCCCCGAGGCGATCCTGTCCGACCTGAAGGACGGGATCTATGCGGTCGGGTTCGGCGGCGGTCAGGTGGACATCACCAACGGCAAATTCGTGTTTTCCTGCACCGAGGCCTACCGGGTGAAAAACGGTCAGGTCGGCGCGCCGATCCGCGGCGCGACGCTGATCGGCGACGGTGCCACCGCGCTGCAACATATCCGCGCCATCGGCAATGATCTGGCGCTCGATCCCGGTGTCGGCACCTGCGGCAAGCAGGGGCAATGGGTGCCGGTCGGGGTGGGCCTCCCGACGCTGATGATCGGCGGCCTTACTGTTGGCGGTTCGGCATCGGGCTAAGAGGCCCCCTTCAATTTTCTTCGCAAATCCCTGTTTCGCTAACCGAAATTTAACCATTGTCGCACCATAACGCCTGTGAATGAGGCGGAGAGGTCGACGAGGTTGTTTTCTTTCAACACCCCCCACACCCCACCCACCGCGAAAGACGATGATCTGGCCTTCATCCGTCTCATTCGCTCCCGCCGGGTCGGACCGGCGACATTCCACCGCATGATGGAAGAACATGGCAACGCCGCCGACGCGCTCGCGGCTCTGCCCGACATGGCGCGGCACGCCGGGGTCGAGGATTACCAGCCTTGCCCCGCAGGCGTCGCCGCCGCCGAGCTGAAGGCTGGCCGCAAGAGCGGTGCACGGTTGATCCGCTGCGATGCGCACGACTATCCGCCTCTGCTGCGCGCCATCCCCGATGCGCCGCCGCTGATCTGGGTGAAGGGCAATCTCTCGGCGCTGTCCCGGCCCAAGCTGGCGGTGATCGGCGCGCGCAATGCGTCATCGCTGGGGCTGCGCATGGCCCGCGGCATTTCTGCCGCCCTGGCCGAGATGGGCGTGGCCGTGACCTCTGGCCTCGCCCGCGGCATCGACAGCGCCGCGCATGAGGCCAGCCTGCGCCACGGCACGATCGCCGTGATGGCGGGCGGCATCGACATGATCTATCCGGCCGAGAACCGCATTCTCGCCGCGACGATCTGCGACCGCGGCTGTCTGATTTCGGAACAGCCCCCGGGGATGGAACCTGTCGCGCGGCATTTCCCGCTGCGCAACCGGATCATCTCGGGGCTGTCTCATGCGGTGGTGGTGGTCGAGGCGGCGGCGAAATCGGGCAGCCTCATCACCGCCCGCGACGCTCTTGATCAGGGTCGAGAGGTGCTTGCCGTGCCGGGCCACCCGGTCGACGGGCGGGCCGGCGGCTGCAACCAGCTCATCCGCGACGGTGCCACCCTCGTGAGAAACGCCGAGGATGTCATCGAAGCGGTTGAAACCCTTCAGGCTGCGCTCTTTGGCGAGGATGGCCGAGATGGCGGCGACCAATCGGGCGGCGGGGCGGGGCCGCAGGGCGAACCCGACGGGAGGCAGGGCCAGATGCCGCCCACCGATGCCGCGGCACGCAGCGCCGACACCGCGCGCGGGGAACGGGGCGCCGCAGCCCTCCCCGCACGTCTCGCCCAGAAGATCACGCCCGCCCGGCCCGGCTTGCCCCTGCCGCATCGTGGCGCGTCCCACGATCCGCAGGCCGAGCGCCGTATCCTGGCCCGGCTTTCCCCCAGCCCGACCGACGAGAACACGCTGATCCGCGAGACCGGCATCACGGCCGAGACGCTGGCGCCTTTGCTGATCAAACTGGAACTCGAAGGCAGGCTGAGCCGCATGGCAGGCGGTCAGATCTCGCTGGTCTAGCGGCCTCCCCCACGTTTCACGGACAACCGGGCCGGCCACGCGACGCGCCGCCGCTGCGTCAGCGCTGCCCGTTGACACCATGCCCAAGCGCCCCCATGTTGTCGCGCCGTATCCGCCAAGAGGTTCCCCATGCCTGTCGTCGTCGTCGAATCGCCGGCCAAAGCCAAGACGATCAACAAATATCTGGGCGACGATTACACCGTTCTCGCATCCTTCGGCCATGTCCGCGACCTGCCTCCGAAAGACGGCTCGGTCGACCCCGATGCCGATTTCGACATGCGGTGGGAGGTGGCCTCGGATTCGAAGAAACATCTCAAGGCGATCCGCGACGCGCTGTCGGGCGATGACGCGCTGATCCTCGCCACCGACCCTGATCGCGAGGGCGAGGCGATTTCCTGGCATCTGCTGGAAGCGCTTGCGCCTGCACTGAAAAAGGGCAAATCGGTCAGTCGCGTCACCTTTAACGCGATCACCAAGAATGCCGTGACCGACGCCATGGCCAAACCGCGCGAGATCGACCGCGATCTTGTCGATGCCTATCTGGCCCGTCGTGCGTTGGATTATCTGGTCGGGTTCAACCTGTCTCCGGTGCTGTGGCGCAAGCTGCCCGGCGCGAAATCGGCGGGGCGCGTGCAATCGGTCACGCTGCGCCTGATCGTCGAGCGCGAGATGGAGATCGAGGCCTTCAAGCCGCGCGAATACTGGTCCGTCCACGCCCGTCTCGCGACCCCATCGGGCGAGGAATATGATGCGCAGCTTGTCAGCCTCGCCGGCGACAGGCTGGAACGCTTCGATATTCCCGATGCCGAGAAGGCGCGGCTTGCGCTTTCGGCCATCGATGCGCGGGATCTGACGGTCAAAAGCGTCACCGCCAAGCCCGCCACGCGCAACCCGTGGCCGCCCTTCATGACCTCGACACTCCAGCAGGAGGCGTCGCGCAAGCTGGGTCTCGGGGCGCGGGCCTGCATGTCCACGGCGCAGCGTCTTTATGAGGCGGGGCTGATCACCTATATGCGGACCGACGGGATCGACATGGCGCCCGAGGCGGTGATGTCCGCCCGCGACGTCATCAAGTCGCGTTTCGGCCAGCAATACCTGCCGAAATCGCCGCGCATGTACAAGAACAAGGCGAAGAACGCGCAGGAAGCCCATGAATGTATCCGCCCCACGGATATGTCGCTTTCGCCCGACAAGCTGCGGATTTCCGAGAAGGATCAGCGCGCGCTTTACGACCTGATCTGGAAGCGCACCCTCGCCAGCCAGATGGAAGCCGCGCGGATGGAGCGCACGACGGTCGAAATCGCCAGTCAGGACGGGCAGGTCGGGCTGCGCGCCAATGGTCAGGTGATGATGTTCGACGGCTTCCTGGCCGTCTACGACCAGGGCCGCGACGACGACGATTCCGAGGACAGCAACCGTCTGCCCCAGATCAGTGAGGGCGAGGCCGCTCGCAAGATCGCCGCCTTTGCGGCTGAGGAGGGCGTGCTGGTCGATGACAGCAAGACCGCCGCCGCGCGCCAGCATTTCACCCAGCCCCCGCCGCGCTATACCGAGGCGACGCTGGTCAAGAAGATGGAGGAACTCGGCATCGGCCGCCCCTCGACCTATGCCAGCATCGTGACCACCATCCAGGACCGCGAATATGTCCGCCGGGACAAGAACCGCCTGATCCCCGAAGACAAGGGCCGGCTGGTCACGGCGTTTCTGGTCAAATATTTCCCGCGCTATGTCTCCTATGATTTCACCGCGAATATGGAGACCGAGCTGGACGATATCTCGTCGGGCAACCGCGCCTATCGCGAGGTGTTGCGCCGTTTCTGGCGGGATTTCACGGCGGCGCTCGACGGCACCTCGGATCTGCGGATCTCCGAGGTTCTGGAATCCATCGACGACGCGCTTGCTCCACATCTCTACCCGCCGCGCGAGGATGGCGGCGACCCGCGCGAATGCCCGCTTTGCGGCCAGGGTCGGCTGAACCTGAAAACCGCGCGCTCGGGCGGGGCCTTCATCGGTTGCTCGCGCTATCCGGAATGCCGCTTTACCCGGCCCCTGTCCGCCCCCGATGGCGAGGAGGCGATCGGCGACCGCGTGCTGGGCCATGACGCGGGCGATGAGATCAGCCTGAAGAATGGCCGCTTCGGCCCCTATGTGCAGCGCGGAGAGCCGACCGAGGATCAGCCGAAACCGCCCCGCGCCAGCATCCCGAAAGGCTGGGACGCGAATGCGGTCGATCTGGAACAGGCGCTGAAGCTGCTGGCCCTGCCCCGCCCCATCGGCCCCCACCCCGAGGATGGCGAGCTGGTCGAGGCCGGGATCGGGCGCTATGGCCCCTATGTGAAGCACGGCAAGAAATACGCCAACCTGCCCGATGTCGAAGAGGTTTTCACCGTCGGCATGAACCGTGCGGTCGAGGTGCTGGCCGCCAAACCGACGAGGGGCCGCGCGGCGGCGGCAACCCCGCTGAAAGAGCTGGGCGATCATCCCGATGGCGGCCCGGTCAATGTGATGAATGGCCGCTATGGTCCTTATGTGAAATGGGAAAAAATCAACGCCACCTTGCCGCGCGATCTGGAACCGGCTGAGGTGACCATGGAAAAGGCGCTTGAACTGATTGCCGCCAAGGCCGCGAAATCGCCGAAGAAGAAGGCGGCGGCGAAGAAGACGGCGACAAAGACCGCCGCCAAGAAGACCACGGCGAAGAAGTCCACTGCGAAGAAGGCCAATGCGAGGAAAACCGGCGGGGCCAAGGCGACAACCAAAAAGCCTGCGGCGAAGAAAGCGGCGACACCCGAGGGCGACGAATAGCAGCTATCTCGGCCGGTCGATCGGCCCTGCCAACGCGTCGGTATAAGGCTCTGGCGGGAAAACGGCCGAGACATGCAGCGCGGCCCGGTCGAAGCTGGTCGGGAGGGTCTCGGCCAAGGCGGCGAGCTTCACCGGATCGGCGTCGGACACGACCCCGCCCAGATGACCGCCCATGCCTCTGCCGCGGCAGAATATCTGATGCGGCATTTCGGCTTTGCACCGCTGTCCGGGACGCGCTGGTATTTCCATCGCCAGATGCCGGACGATCCGACGGTCAATCTCAAGATACGCGACGGCAATCACGACACCGGCTTGGAGCAAGGGCCAAGGGGCAGCACCGGCCCTCTGCTGAATTTCGAGATCGAGAATGTCGCTGCCGAGTATGGCCGCCTTCGCGCCGCCGAGCTGACCGCGATCCCGCCCCTCCGCAACGAAGATTTCGGCCAGCGGCGTTTCATTCTGCAAGGCCCGGAGAACGTGCTGATCGACATCTTCACGCCGCCCCAGAGCGCGCTGCTAACGCTACCGTCCGTTGACAGCACAGCCCCCCCTTGCGACAACATCGGCGACTTATCCGGAGGAAGAGATGAAAAAGATCTATCCCGATGCCGACGCGGCGCTTGACGGGCTGCTGTTCGACGGCATGCATATCGCTGCGGGCGGCTTCGGCCTGTGCGGCATCCCCGAATTGCTGATCGACGCCATCGTCAAGGCGGGTACCAAAAATCTGACCGTGGCCAGCAATAATTGCGGCGTAGACGGGTTCGGGCTCGGTAAGCTGCTCGACACCAAGCAGATCAAGAAGATGCAGTCCTCTTATGTCGGTGAGAACGCCGAGTTTATGCGCCAGTATCTCTCGGGCGAGCTGGACCTCGAATTCAACCCTCAGGGCACTCTGGCCGAGCGGATGCGCGCGGGCGGTGCCGGCATCCCCGGTTTCTATACCAAGACCGGCGTCGGCACCCAGATCGCCGAGGGCAAAGAAGTCAAGCAGTTCAGGGGCGAAGACTATATTCTTGAAGAGGGGATCTTCGCGGATCTGTCCATCGTCAAGGCATGGAAGGCCGACGACACGGGCAATCTCGTGTTCCGCAAGACTGCCCGCAACTTCAACCCGCCCGCAGCGATGTGCGGCAAGGTCTGTGTGGCCGAGGTCGAGGAAATCGTGCCGCGCGGTTCGATCGACCCGGATCATATTCATCTGCCGGGCATCTATGTGCACCGCCTGATTCAGGGCGAGCACGAAAAGCGGATCGAGAAAGTGACCACCCGCAAGCGTGAGGAGGCTTGATCATGGCGGATGAAAGCAAAGGCTGGGACCGCAACCAGATGGCCGAGCGCGCCGCGCAGGAACTCGAGGATGGCTGGTATGTCAATCTCGGCATCGGCATCCCGACGCTGGTGGCGAATTACGTCGGCGACAAGGACATCACGCTGCAATCGGAAAACGGCATGCTGGGGATGGGTCCCTTTCCCTTTGAGGGCGAAGAGGACCCCGATCTCATCAATGCCGGCAAGCAGACCATCACCGAGCTGGACCGCACCTCGTATTTCGACAGCGCGACCAGCTTCGGCATGATCCGCGGCGGCAAGATCGCGGCGGCGATTCTGGGCGCGATGGAGGTCGCCGAAAACGGCGATCTCGCGAACTGGATGATCCCCGGCAAGCTGGTCAAGGGCATGGGCGGTGCGATGGATCTGGTCGCAGGCGTCGGCAAGGTCATCGTGGTGATGGACCACCAGAACAAGCATGGCGATTCCAAGCTGCTGAAGGAATGCACCCTGCCGCTGACCGGCACCGGCGTGGTGGATCGCATCATCACCAATCTCGGCGTGCTGGACGTGGTCGAGGGCGGGCTGAAGATCGTCGAGCTGGCGGATGGCGTCTCGGAAGACGAGCTTCGCGATGCGACCGAGGCAAAGATCGTCTGAGCCGCTTGACTGCAAAAGACGTGAAAAAGGGGGCCGCCTGGCCCCCTTTCCTGTTGCGCGGCGCGCCGGTTACTCCGGCATTTCGACGCCGAGCCGCTCGAGCATCTCGCGCATCTGTTCCATCTCGGACATTTGCGCGTCGATGATCTCCTGCGCCATGTCGCGGATCTCGGGATCGTCGCCCTCCTCCAGCACGACGCGGGCCATGTCGACCGCCGATTGATGATGCGGGATCATCATCAGCAGGAAATCGGCATCGGCATCGCCGGTAGGCGCGACATCGGCCATGGCGGCCATCATCTCGTCCATCGGCTGCATATAGCCGTCCATCGCCCCCATCATGTCGCCTTTCATGGCGGCGTGAGTGTCATCGGCGGTGGCAGGCAGGGCGAAAGATGCAGCGGCAATCGCCGCAATGAATTGCAGTTTCATATGTGTATCCTCGTTTGTCGGATTTCGTCGGGAACCGGCCGTTACGCAAGCGGCGGCGAAACTCCGGCACGAGGAGGCCGGTCCGGCCCGTCCGGCCTGCTCTGCGCGGTCAATGATCCGCGCGAAGCGGGGAAGATCATCGGCAAGACCGCTTTGACCGAACTGGGCGCAGGCGCCGCGACGATCAGATCGCAACAGGCCATCATCAGACAGCCCGTGCACCGCGGATAGGCCAGGGACTGCCCGCCATCATCCCCCGCATGTTTCTGCATCGCCACGGACGGCGCGGCGGGTTCGGCCAGATCGTGGCACTCGATCCGCGGCGCTGCATCCGACGGGGCGGCGAATGTCGCCAAAGCGAGCAGCAAAAGGGCAAGCAGGGATCTCATGTTCGGTCCGGCCCAGAGGGCGGTGGGTGCAGGAATATCCCGGTCACTAAGTCTCCGGCGAGGGATGAAGTCAAGCGAGAGCGGGATCATATCGGCGTCAACAGGGGTTCAGCCCTACTCGGCCTCGGTCACGACCAGATCGAGCGCCTCGTCGTGGGGCTGAGGGCGGATGCTGTCCAGCCGCGCCGCCTCATGGCCGATGCCGATCGCATAGGGGCGCGGCCGCATCGCCGCCAGCGTCCGGTCGTAAAAACCGCCGCCATAGCCCATGCGGAACCGTGACTGGTCCCAACCAACCAGCGGCGCCAGCACGATCTGGGGTGTGACCACGGCGTCGGTCGCGGGTTCCGGTATCTTCCAGAGCCCCTCTTTCATCTCTGCGTTGGGCGACCACGGGCGAAAGACCAGCGGCGCATCCTTCTTTGCGACCACCGGCAAGGCGATGGCTATACCTCGCGCGGCGCATCGCGCCATCCAGCCGCGCAGATCCACCTCGCCCCGGATCGGCCAGTATCCCGCGATGGTCAGGCCCCTTGCCCCGCCGAAACGCTGGTCAAGCAGCCTGTCCAGCCGCGCCGCGATCCGAGTCTCTGCCCCGGCCCGCGCCTCTGGCGTCATCGCGCCCCGCGCCGCGATCAGCGCCGCCCGGGTCTCGCGCCGCCATTCCGCATCGCCTGGCGCGTCGCCGGACGTCCGCGCCGCCAGTTCTGCCGCCATGCAGGCTGGTGAGGCATAGCCGCCCGGCAAGTTTTCGTCGCTCATCTCGTCATCCGCCCGGAAATGATGTTACTCAACCCATGTAACGCCCCTCGGGCCGGGGCTGACAAGGGCGGAGATAGGAGGGGCGGATATGGCTGCCGTCACCAGACAGGGCGAAGAATTCACCGTCGATGCCGCGATCATCGCCGACGGTCTGGACCTGCCGCAGCACGCCATCGCGCGCGCCATGTCCACCGGCGCCATCACCACCCGCACCGAGCGCGGCGAGGGCACGGACGCTGGGCGCTTCCGGCTCAGCTTCTTTCACCGCGACCGCGTGCTGCGCCTAACCGTGGATGCCGAGGGCGAGATCCTGAGCCGCGCCCGGTTCCGGCGCAGCGCGGGCTGATAGCCGCATAAGCAAACGGCCCGCCACGAGGGGCGGGCCGCGAAGCCTGGCAACAGGCGGGGATCACATGCGCGACGCGACGTTTTCCCAATTCACCAGCTTGTCCAGGAAGTTCTGAAGATAAGCCGGACGCTTGTTGCGGAAATCAATGTAATAGGAATGTTCCCACACATCGCAGCCGAGAAGCGCGGTCTGGCCAAAGCACAGCGGGTTCACACCGTTCTCGGTCTTGGTCACCTTCAGGCTGCCATCCTTGTCCTTAACCAGCCAAGCCCAGCCCGAACCGAACTGCCCGCCGCCGGCCGAAGCGAACTCTTCCTTGAACTTGTCGACGGAACCGAAGCTGTCGGTGATCGCCTGCTCCAGCTCCGAAGGCATGTCATTGCCGTCCGGGCCCATCATCTCCCAGAACTGGCTGTGATTCCAATGCTGGCTGGCATTGTTGAAGATGCCGTTCTGCGCAACCGCATTGGCGTCGTAATTGCCGGTCACGATCTCTTCCAGCGACTTGTCCGCCCACTCGGTGCCGTCGATCGCCTTGTTCAGATTGTCGACATAGGCCTTGTGGTGAATGTCGTGGTGATACTCGAGCGTCTCTTTCGACATGCCGTGATCGGCAAGAGCGTCATGAGCGTAAGGAAGATCGGGAAGCGTGAAAGCCATGAGTTCATCCTCTTGTCTTGGGGCGGCGTCATGCCGTCCCGTTTTGCGGTCACCCATGCAACGCAAGCCTGTCGTCGCGGGTTCCTGCGTCGGCTTAACATATGGGTTGATAAAGGAAAAACCCCGAAGCGGCGCCCCGGGGTTCCTCATCTGCGCGGTGCCGCGATTACTCGGCCGGCGCTTCCTCCGCGGGCTCGGCCTCGACCGCCGGAGCTTCTTCTGCGGCCGCGTCGGGCGCATCCTCGACGATGACCACATTGTCGCCGCCAGCGGCATCGCCATCGGCCACGGTGTCGTCGCCACCGCTCATCAGCCAGAAGATGACCAGAACGGCCACGACAAGCGCGCCGACGATGAAGTAAAGATTGTTGTTACGGCCTTCAGTAGCCATGAGACTTGCTCCGCGTTGATTTCGATTCTCGCTAAACAATGCGCAATTCGGCATATGGATCCGCAACATGCATCAATCGGCCGCATCTTGATGCAGGAAAGTCACGCAGCGCCCGTTATGGGCAGGGTTTTGCCGGACCCGCAAAGCGCCTATCTAGGGGCAACCGAAAGGAGCCCGCATGTTCTGGCTGTCTGCTGCCGCCCTGATCCTGATCGTCGCCGCCGCCATTCTCTGGCCCTTCCGGCGCGCGCGGCAGCAGGCAGAGCAACCCGCCGCCGCCTATGATCTGCGCATCTATCGCGACCAGCTGACCGAGGTGGAGCGCGACCTGAGCCGCGGTATCATCGAACCCGCAGAGGCCGAAAGGCTGCGCGCCGAGATCGGGCGCAAGGTTCTGGAAGCCGACCGCGCGGTAGAGCGTGCAGAAATCGCCGACGGCACCGGGCAAAGCCATGCCCTGGCCGGTGCAGGGCTGTTGCTGCTTGTTATTGCCGGGGCGGTCGGGCTTTATCTATCGCTCGGCGCGCCGTCCCAGCCCGATATGGGGCTGCAATCCCGGATCGCCGCGGCACAGCAGCGCTATGACGCGCGCCCCTCGCAGGCCGAGGCCGAGGCCCGCGCCGCTGACAGCCGCGCCGACAGCGCTGCCCGCGCGCAGCAGGGTGCGGACCCGCAGACGCTCGCGCTGATCGACCAGCTTCGCGATGCAGTCAAGCAGCGTCCCGACGACCCGCGCGGCTATGAGTTTCTCGCCCGCAACGAGGCCCGGCTCGGCAATTCTCTGGCCGCGAAAGATGCGCAGCGCCGCCTGATCGAGTTGCGCGGAGACACGGCGTCGTCGCAGGATTACGCCTTTCTCGCCGGGCTCATGACCGAAGCCGCGGGCGGCGTCATCACCGCGGAGGCCGAGGCAGAGCTGACCCGGGCGCTAGAGCGCGACCCCTCGAACGCGCAGGCCCGCTATATGGCCGGGCTGCTTCAGGCGCAGAATGGCCGCCCCGACCGCGCCTTCCCGATCTGGAGCGCGCTTCTTGAAGAAACCCCTGCCGAATCGCCGTGGAACATGACTATCCGGCCGATGATCGCCGATATTGCCTGGCTGGCCGGCCAGCCCGACTATATCCCGCCCGAGCCGGGGGACGCGGTGCTGCCCGGCCCCGATGCCGATCAGATGGCCGCGGCCGCAGACATGACCCCGGCCGAGCGCGCGACTTTCATCCGGGGCATGGTCGAGCGGTTGGAATCGCGCCTAGCCACGCAGGGCGGCACGCCCGAGGAATGGGCGCGGCTGATCTCGTCGCTGACGCGGATGGGAGAGCTTGACCGGGCCGCCGCGATTCATTCCGAGGCGCAGCAGGTCTTCGCCGCCTCGCCCGAGGCTCTGGCAATGCTCGACATCGCGGCACGGGAATCGGGGCTGATCGAATGATCCACGAAGACATCGCCTATTTCGCCGCCGCCCTGCCGCCGTTGGGCGCAATTGCCGGGCTGGATCTGGGCACCAAGACCATCGGCGTCGCGGTCAGCGACGGGATGCGGCAGGTCTCGTCTCCGCTGACCGTGATCCGGCGCAAGAAATTCACCCTCGACGCGCAGGCTCTGCTGACCATCGCCGAAGACCGCGCGCTGAGCGGCCTGGTCCTGGGTCTTCCCCGCAACATGGATGGCAGCGAGGGTCCGCGCTGCCAGTCCACCCGCGCCTTCGCCCGAAACCTGACCGGGTTGACCGATCTGCCGATCACCTATTGGGACGAGCGCCTCTCGACCGTCGCCGCAGAGCGCGCCCTGCTGGAGGCCGATACCTCGCGCCGCCGCCGCGCCGAGGTGATCGACCAGGTCGCGGCGGGATACATCCTTCAGGGCGCGCTCGACCGGCTGCGCTTCCTCAGCTAGGCTGCCTCAGCCCGGCAGCTCGCCGCTCAGCACATAGCGCAGGATGGACACCACCTGCTCGGGCTCTTCCGCCACGGCCAGCGCCGCCGCATCGACCTCTTTCAGCGCATGCGCATGATCCGGCCCGTGCAGCACCACAAGCGACTTGCCCAGCGCCGCCGCATAGCCCGCATCGAATGCCGCATTCCATTGCTTGTACTGGTCGCCGAAGCGCACCACCACGATATCGGCATCCTCGATCCCTTTGCGGGTTCGGATTGCGTTCAGCTGCGCGCCCTTTCGGTCATGCCAGAATTTCTTGTCCTCCGCGCCCATGATCGCCACGCCGCAATCGTCGCTTGCATCGTGATCGGTGACCGGGCTGTTGAAGCGCACATCCAGATCTCTGGCGCCGTCGATGATCCGCTCGCGCCAGTCGGTGTGGATTTCGCCGGAGAGATAGACATTCAGCATCGGGGTTTTCCTCGTATCGGATTTCCTTCCGGCAGGGATAGAGCCTGCCTGCCCGATTGTCACGGCGGCGTTGCGCTTGCCAGCCTGCTCGCCTAGGGCTGACACTACCCGCCGCGACCGGAGCGCCCGCAAAGATGCCGCGTGTTTGAGACTCTCTCCATCACCGGGATGATCTTCATCCTGATCGGCATCGGCTATGCCTCCGTGCGGCTTGGCCTGTTCTCCGACGCGGATATGGGCCTGCTCGGGAAATTCGTCGTCAATCTGGCCTTGCCGCCTCTGATCTTCCGCGCCGTGTCCTCGCGCCCGCTGGCCGAGATCGCGGATACCGGTTATCTCGGCGCGGTGCTTTTCGGATCGCTGACCGTCTTTGGGCTCGGCTATCTCTGGTCCCGGCGCATATCGGGCGCTTCGCCGCAGGCGAGCATCTTCCGGGCAATGGGAATGAGCTGCTCCAATAGCGGTTTCGTCGGCTATCCGGTGCTGCTGATGGCCCTGCCGGAAATCGCCGAGACCGCGCTGGCGCTGAACATGATCGTCGAGAATATCGTCATGATCCCCCTGACCCTCGCGCTGGCCGAGCTGGCGCGCAGTGACGGGCGGAAGGGGCTGCGTCTGGCGGCGAAGATCGTCTGGCGGCTGATGCGCAGCCCGATCCTGATCGCGCTGGCGCTTGGCATCGCGGTGTCGCTCTCGGGGGCGACGCTGCCCGCGCTGATCGCCCGCCCGGTCGAGCTGCTGGCCTCGTCAAGCGCCGCTGTCTCACTGGTGGTGATCGGGGGCACGCTGGCTGCGCTGCCGCTGAGCAGCCTCAGGGCGCCTGTCTGGCCGGTGGTGACCGGCAAGCTGATCGCGCATCCGCTGGCGGTGGCGGCGGGGTTGGCGGTGATGGCCACGATCGGTCTCGGCACTGCCAGCGCCGAGCTGGCCTCGGCGGCGATCATCCTCGCCGCGATGCCGGTGATGGGGATCTATCCGATCCTCGCGCAGCGTTTCGGTCAGGGCCGGATGGCGGCGCTGGCGACGTTCATGATGACGGTGCTGTCCTTCTTCACGATCAGCGCGACGCTGGCCATCGTGCTGCCCTAGCCGGCGCGTCTTTCCACGAGCCTAACCGCGGAAATGGTCATAGATCTTCTGCGCCAGCCCCTCGCTGATACCCTCGACAGCGGTCAGATCGGCCACGGCCGCCCGGCTCACCGCCTTGGCCGAGCCGAAATGCGCCAGAAGTGCCCGCTTGCGTGACGCGCCCACTCCCGGCACCTCGTCCAGAGGGGTGGCCGAGACCGCCTTGGCCCGCTTGGCGCGATGCGTGCCGATGGCCCAGCGATGCGCCTCGTCGCGCAGGCGCTGCACGAAATACAGCACCGGATCATTCATCCGCAGCGCGAAGGGGCGCTGCCCGTAACGGTGGAACTCCTCCTTGCCGTGATCGCGGTCCTGCCCCTTGGCGACGCCGACCATCGGAATATCCTCGACCCCCATCTCGGCCATGATCTCATGCACGGCGCTGACCTGTCCCGCACCGCCATCGATCAGCAGCAGATCCGGCCACGCCTCGCTTTCGCGGTCGGGATCTTCTTTCAGCAGCCGGGTGAAGCGGCGCGTCAGCACTTCTTTCATCATGCCGAAATCATCGCCGGGCGTGATCTCGGTGCCCTTGATGTTGAACTTGCGATACTGGCTTTTGATCCAGCCCTCGGGCCCCGCGACGACCATGCCGCCCACGGCGTTGCTGCCCATGATATGCGAGTTGTCGTAAACCTCGATTCGGCGCGGCACCGCAGGAAGGTCGAACGCCTCGGCGAGCCCTTCCAGCAGCTTCATCTGAGCCGCGCTTTCCGACATGCGCCGGGCCAGCGATTCGCGGGCATTGCGCAGCGCGTTCTCCACCATCTCGGCCTTTTCCCCGCGCCGGGGCACGCCCAGCACCACCTTGCGTCCGGCCTTTTCCGACAAAGCCTCGGCCATCAGATCCATATCCTCGACGCCGTGGCTCAGCAGCACCATGCGCGGCGGCACCTTGTTGTCGTAGAATTGCAGCAGAAAGGCCTGCATCACCTCGTCAGGCGATTCCACCCCGCCGAGCCGAGGGTAGAAATCGCGGTTCCCCCAGCTCTGGTTGCCGCGGATGAAGAAGACCTGGACGCAGGCCTGCCCGCCCTCCATATGCAGCGCCACCAGATCCGCCTCGGCAATGCCGCGAGGGTTGATCGCCTGCACCGACTGCACCGCGGTCAGCGCCTTGATCCGGTCGCGCAGCGCGGCGGCACGTTCATATTCCATCGCCTCGGCCGCAGCGGCCATTTCGGCTGCGAGATCGGACTGGATCTTCGTCGAGCGGCCTTTCAGAAACTGCTCGGCATCCACGACCAGCGCGTTGTAATCCCCCTCGGAGATCTTGCCCACGCAAGGCGCGCTGCACCGCTTGATCTGATACAGCAGGCAAGGCCGCGTCCGGCTTTCGAACACCGCATCCGTGCAGTTCCGCAACAGGAACACCCGTTGCAACTGGTTCAGCGTCCGGTTCACAGCCCCTGCCCCTGCAAATGGGCCGTAATAATCCCCTTTCTCGGATTTCGCCCCACGATGCTTCTTGATCTGCGGGAAGGGATGCGCCTTGGCAACGAGGATGTTCGGAAAGCTCTTGTCGTCGCGCAGCAGCACGTTGTAGCGCGGCTTGAGCTGCTTGATGAGATTCTGCTCCAGCAGCAGCGCCTCGGTTTCGGTGCGGGTGGTCAGGAACATCATCGAATGGGTCTCGCGGATCATCCGCGAGATGCGACCCGTATGCCCCTGCCCGCGCGCGTAATTCGAGACCCGCGCCTTCAGGCTGCGCGCCTTGCCGACATAAAGCACCTCGCCTTTTTCGCCCAGCATCCGGTAAACACCGGGCGAGGCGTCCAGCGTCTTGACGTAATCGGCGATCAGGGCCTGTCCGGTCAGGCGGGGTCTACTGTCGGTCATGGTCTAGAGATGGGTGATTCTGGTGGTCCGCTGCAAGTTTCCTCGCCGCAAATCAAGGTGAAACCTATCCACGAAAACTGTGGATAACTCTGTGGGCGGGGCCTTCCCTGTAATGGATTACCTTGCAAATGGCGCAATATCATTTGATTGCTCAAATTTTAGGCATTTCTGCAAGGTTTTGTTTTATATAGATTTTTTATTTCATGCATTCAAGTTGCTGAAATAGAAGACTGAATTTTGAAGCTTTTGTTACCGTCGCAAGACTGGTGGACAATCTGCGGTAGTCTCGCCGCGGTCGCACTATTCCGGCCCCGCCACATCCGCCGTGCGCCAGACCAGATGCTGCCCGCCATCGACGCAGATCAGCTGCCCGGTGACGGCGCGCGCGCGCAGAAAATACAGCAGCGCATCCGAGATATCCGACGGTTCTGCACCGCGCTCCAGCACGGTGGCGGCACGCTCGGCGGCAAAGCTTTCCGACGATTGCTGCGCAGCCTGAAGGGTCGGACCAGGGCCGATGGCATTGACGCGGATGGCAGGCGCCAGCGCCTGCGCCAGCATCACCGTCAGGTCCCACAAACCCGCCTTGGCCAACGCATAGGTGATGAATTCCGGCGTCGGTTTTCGCACCCGCTGATCGACCATGTTGACGATCAGCCCTGAAGCCAGCGGCTCGGCCCCGTTGCGATCCGCTTCAGGGGCCTGCGCGGCAAAGCTCTGCGCCAGCATGAAGGGTGCGCGCAGATTCGACCCGATATGGCGGTCCCAGCTCTCGCGGGTGGCGGTCGCCAGGGTGTCATGCTCGAAGATCGAGGCATTATTTACCAGCACACCCAACCGCCCCATTCGCGCTGCAACATGCGGGATCAGCGCCTCGACCGCGTCCAGATCCAGCAGATCCGCCGCGAAGATCTCGGCCTCGACGCCAAGCTGGCGCGCCGCCGCCGCGGTCTCGCGCGCCGCCGCGTCCGAGCCGTTGTAATGGATCGCCACGTCATGCCCGGCCCCGGCCAGCGCCAGCACCATCTCGCGCCCCAGCCGGCGGGCGCCCCCGGTGACCAGCGCGACGCTCATATCAACAGCCAGACGGTATAGGCGGCATAGGCTGCCAGCAGCGCCGCGCCGGCAACCCGCCCGATGGCGATATGGCGCAGCAGGAACGGTCCGATGATCAGCGTCGTGGCCAGCATGACCCACAGGTCGAAGCGCAGCATCTGCCCGGGCACGGCGAGCGGTCCGAAAAACGCGGTGATGCCGAGAATCGAGCAGATATTGAACAGGTTCGAGCCGATGACATTGCCCAGCGCCATGTCCGCCCGCCCGCGCAGGGCCGAGGCGGCCGAGGCGGCCAGTTCCGGCAGCGAGGTGCCGATCGCGACGAGGGTCAGCCCGATCACCGCCTCGCTGATGCCGAAGCTGCGGGCGATATCCGAGGCGCCGCTTACCAGAAGCTGCGCGCCGATGGGCAATGCGATCAGCCCGACGATCAGCCAGATGGCAATCTGGCGCGGCGCGGCGGGCCCGACCTCCAGCTCTGGCGCGGGCGCCTGCCCGGCGCGTGCACGGCGGATCTGCGCGAACAACACCGCCGCCAGCGCCGCCAGCAGCAGCGCGCCGTGCCACCAGACCAGCGGCCCGGCAAAGCACAGCGCGATCATCAGAAGCGATGCGCCCACCGCGTAGAACCAGCCGCTTTTCAGCTCTTCGTCATGGCTGAGCACCGGCGCGATCAGCGCCGTCGCACCGAGGATCAGCAGCACATTGGCGATATTCGAGCCGACGACATTGCCCAGAGCGATATCCGGCTGCCCGCCAATGGCCGCGGCCAGCGACACGATCAGCTCTGGCGCCGAGGTGCCGAAGGCCAGCACGGTCAGACCGACAATCGCTGGTGCGATCCCAAGCCGCAGCGCCAGCGCCACCGCGCCGCGCACGAGGTAGTCGCCGCCGAAGACCAGAAGGGCCAGCCCGGCGACCAGAAACAGAATATCAACGATCACGATTCGGAAGCCCCAGAACTTTCGACAGGAAACGGCGGAAGCCCGGACCCGACACCAGCCCGAGCGCCACGAACAAGAGCAGGATCAGAGCGACGCCCTTGATCATCACAGCCCGAACCTCGCATAGGCGGCGCGATCCTCGATCGCGGCGAGGGCGTCATTGGCGAGACCCTCACCCGAAATGCCGAAGCGGCGCAGAAACGGGGTGCGGGCGCCGAATTTCTGGAACTTGATCTCGTCGCCGAACAGCTTGCGCATCTTGGGCGCAAGATGGGCCATGCCGTCGATCAGCCCCAGACCCTTCGCCCGTCTTCCCAGCCAGTATTCGCCGCTGAACAGCTCATCGCTCTCGGCCAGACGCTGTCCGCGCCGCGACTTGACCTGAGCGATGAAGATCCGGTGCATCTCGTCCAACAGCCGTTGCAGACGCTCGACATCCTCGGGGTTCTCGGGGCGGAACATGTCACGCTGCGATTTCGAGCGCCCAGCGGTGTGGATGCGCCGCTCGATCCCGTGGCGGGCGATGAAATCCTGCAAGCCGAACCCGCCAGAGATGACCCCGATCGAGCCGACGACCGAACACTCATCCGCCCAGATCTGATCCGCGGCGCTTGCCAGCCAATAGCCGCCCGAAGCCGCCACATCCTCGACAAAGGCATGAACCGGGATCTCGTGCTTTTCGGCCAGCCGCCGGATCCGCGCCGCGATCAGCGACGATTGCACGGGCGAGCCGCCGGGCGAGTTGATTGCCAGCGCCACCGCCCTGGGCTTGCCCTTGGTAAAGGCCTTTTCCAGCACCGGCGCCATCGCGGCATCGTTCAGCCCCGCCGCGCCATTGCGGGCCGGGATACCGATGGCGCCTTGCAGGCGGACGACGCTCACGCGCGGGGCGGGGTTCAGGAACGGCACTCTCATGGCCTCCCAGATAAGCGAGCTGCCCTGCCCCGACAAGCGTCCCGCGTTGCAATCGTCGCCGGACCGCCGCATATAGGGCGCGAAAACGTGAGGGTGCCGCATGACCTATCTGGATTTCGAGAAACCTCTGGCCGATATCGAGGGCAAGGCCGAAGAGCTGCGCGCGATGGGCCGCGACGGCGACGGCGTCGATGTCAAGAAAGAGGCGGCGGCGCTGGACAAGAAGGCCGAGACGCTGCTCAAGGAGCTCTACGGCAATCTCGACGCCTGGCGCAAAACCCAGGTCGCCCGCCACCCCGAGCGCCCGCATTGCCGCGACTATGTCGAGGCGCTGTTCACCGAATACACCCCGCTTGCAGGCGACCGCGCCTTTGGCGACGATCATGCGGTGATGGCCGGCATGGCGCGGTTCAACGACCGCCCCTGTATGGTGATCGGCCATGAAAAAGGCAGCGACACGAAATCCCGCCTCCTGCATAATTTCGGCATGGCCCGCCCCGAAGGCTATCGCAAGGCGATCCGGCTGATGGATCTCGCGCATCGCTTCGGCCTGCCGGTGATTACCCTCGTCGACACCCAGGGCGCCTATCCCGGCAAGGGCGCCGAAGAGCGTGGCCAGTCCGAAGCCATCGCCCGCTGCACCCAGAAATGCCTGGAGATCGGCGTGCCGCTGGTCTCGGTCATCATCGGCGAAGGCGGCTCGGGCGGGGCGGTGGCCTTTGCCACGGCGAACCGCATCGCCATGCTGGAACATTCGATCTATTCGGTGATCTCGCCCGAGGGCTGCGCGTCAATCCTGTGGAAGGACACCGAAAAGATGCGCGACGCGGCCAAGGCGCTGCGCCTGACCGCGCAGGATCTGAAACAGCTCGGCGTGATCGACCGCATCGCGGCTGAGCCTCTGGGCGGCGCGCAGCGCGACCCGAATGCCGCCATCGAATCGGTCGGGCGCGAGATCGCTGCCATGCTGAAGGATCTCGACGGCAAATCCGCCAAGGAGCTGATCGAGGATCGCCGCCGCAAATTCCTCGACATGGGCAGAAAAGGTCTCGGCTGAGCCGCAGCGCCGCCAGAGCGCGGGAATCTCGGACCGCGCTGCCAGCCTCGGCTTGCCAAGGCGGCACGTGCTGACTAGATAGGCGCGTCCGCAATCGAAAGGCTCCAATCTTGGAAAACGTCGTCCTGACCGTCCATCTGATCCTGGCGCTGCTGCTGATCGGTGTCGTGCTGCTGCAACGCTCCGAAGGCGGCGGTCTCGGCATGGGCGGCGGCGGAGGCGCGGGCGGCGGCGTCATGTCGGGCCGTCAGGCCGCGAATGCGCTGTCCAAGATGACCTGGATCCTGGCCGTGGGTTTTCTCATCACCTCGATCACCCTCACCGTGATCGCCGCGCGCAATGTCAGCGGCGCGTCGGTTCTGGACCAGCTTGAAATCGGCGCCGGCACCGAAGATTCCGACGGAGCGACCCCGGCCCTGCCCGAATACACGCCCCCGCCCGGCGTGGGCCAGCCTGTGGCGCCGCCTGCCCCCGAATCGGACGCACCCGCCGCCACCGAAGCCGAGGCTCCGGCTCCGGCCGCCGAAACCGATGGCAGCGACGCGCCCGTCACCCCGCCTGCGGCCAACTGACACGCAAGAATTTGGGGCAGCCCGGCCTGCCCCTACGACAATTTGCGGTCCGCGTTGCGGCAGCGGGATATTTCGTTTATATCTTTAGTCCCGTGAACGGCGCTTTCATGCGGCCGCTTGGAAAGACGATTCGAGAACTCACGGGGGCCGCATGGCGCGTTATATCTTCATCACCGGCGGCGTTGTGTCCTCGCTTGGCAAGGGGCTGGCCTCGGCGGCGCTCGGCGCGCTTTTGCAGGCCCGAGGCTTCACCGTCAGGCTGCGCAAGCTGGACCCCTATCTGAACGTCGATCCAGGCACCATGTCGCCCTTTGAACATGGCGAGGTGTTCGTTACAGATGACGGTGCAGAAACCGATCTGGATCTTGGCCATTACGAACGCTTCACCGGCGTCCATGCCCGCAAGACCGATTCGATCTCTTCGGGCCGGATCTATTCCAACGTTCTGGAAAAGGAGCGACGCGGCGAATATCTGGGCAAGACCATCCAGGTGATTCCCCACGTCACCAACGAGATCAAGGATTTCATCGCCATCGGCGACGATGAGGTCGATTTCATGCTGTGCGAGATCGGCGGCACGGTCGGCGACATCGAGGGGCTGCCCTTCTTCGAGGCGATCCGCCAGTTCATCCATGAACGTCCGCGCGGCGAATGCATCCTGATGCATCTGACCCTGCTGCCCTATCTGGCGGCCTCGGGCGAGCTGAAGACCAAGCCGACCCAGCACTCGGTCAAGGAATTGCAATCCATCGGCCTCGCCCCCGATGTGCTGGTCTGCCGCTCGGAACATCCGATCCCCGAGAAAGAGCGTGCGAAGATCGCGCTGTTCTGCAATGTCCGCCCCGATGCCGTGATCCCGGCCTATGACCTCAAGTCGATCTATGAGGCGCCGTTGGCCTATCATAGCGCCGGGCTGGACCAGGCGGTGCTGAACGCCTTCGCCATCAGCCCCGCACCGCGTCCCGACCTGACCCGCTGGGAAGATGTGATGGACCGGCTGACCAACACTGACGGCAAGGTCAAGATCGCCATTGTCGGCAAATATACCCAGCTTGAAGATGCCTATAAGTCGATTGCCGAGGCGCTGACTCATGGCGGCATGGCCAATCGCGTCCGCGTCAAGGCCGACTGGATCGCCGCCGAGGATATCGAGGCCGATGGCGGCCAGCATCTTCTGGACGGCTATCACGGCATCATCGTGCCGGGCGGCTTCGGCGAGCGCGGCACCGAGGGCATGGTCACCGCCGCGAAATATGCGCGCGAAAAGAACGTGCCTTATCTGGGCATCTGTCTCG
Organism: Paracoccus sediminicola; assembly: GCF_027912835.1. NCBI lineage: Bacteria > Pseudomonadati > Pseudomonadota > Alphaproteobacteria > Rhodobacterales > Paracoccaceae > Paracoccus > Paracoccus sediminicola. The sequence goes on along the minus strand of NZ_CP115768.1, from coordinate 120,150 downwards.
GGATGCAGATGGCGGTGATCGAGGCCGCCCGCAATCTGGCGGGCATCGACGACGCCGGATCGGAGGAATTCGACCACGAGGCCGGCAAGACCCGCTTCACCCCGATCGTCTATCACCTCAAGGAATGGGTCGAGGGCAATTACAAGGTGCAGCGCTCGGTCCATGACGACAAGGGCGGCACGATGCGGCTTGGTGCCTATACGGCGGTGCTGAAACCCGACAGCCGCATCTCGCAGGTCTATGACGGCGCCACCGAGATCGAGGACCGGCATCGCCACCGCTACGAGGTGGACGGCTCCTATATCCCGCAGCTCGAACAGGCGGGGCTGTCCTTCTCGGGCATGTCCCCGGACGGCAAGCTGCCCGAGGCGGTGGAATATCCCGACCACCGCTGGTTCATCGGCGTGCAGGCCCATCCCGAGCTGAAATCCAAACCCTTCGATCCCGCCCCCCTCTTCGCCGGCTTCATCGAGGCCGCGAAGGAAGGCGCAAGGCTGGTCTGAGCAGAACGCCACGCGACGGGCGGCACATCGCCCATCCGTCGCCCACCCGTCCCGCGCGCTTGCCGGTGTAGTGTACGCCCGGTGTACACTCTGTGTAGGCGCGGTGCACGCGCGGTGCCCCTATAAAACCGTCACAATTCCGGCTTATATCCCCTATGTTGACCCGGAGGATTGCATGGACGACCAACCGCAGGACTGGCTCGAAGCCGAGCTTCAGGACACGCTCGACGAGGATTACGAACTCGAGCTCGAGGACGCCGTGCTCAGCCGTGAAATCAAGCAGATCTATCGCGACACCCATCCCGACCAGATGGACAGAAAGCTCTATTTTCAAGAACTTCTGCGACTTCAGTCTGAACTCATCAAGCTTCAGGACTGGGTCAGCCACTACAAGCAGAAGGTGGTGGTGATCTTCGAGGGCCGCGATTCGGCCGGAAAGGGCGGCGCGATCAAGCGGATCACCCAGCGCCTGAACCCCCGCGTGGCCCGCGTCGTCGCCCTCCCCGCCCCCTCGGACCGCGAGAAAACCCAGTGGTATTTCCAGCGCTACGTCCCCCATCTTCCCGCCGGCGGCGAAATCGTGCTCTTCGACCGAAGCTGGTATAATCGCGCCGGCGTCGAGCGGGTGATGGGATTTGCGACCGAGGATCAGGTCCAGCAATTCTTCGACGACGTGCCGGAATTCGAGCGTATGCTGGTCCGCTCCGGGATCCGGCTGGTGAAATACTGGTTCTCGATCACCGACGAGGAACAGCAAATGCGATTCCTCATGCGCATCCATGACCCGATGAAGCAGTGGAAGCTGTCGCCGATGGATCTCCAGTCCCGCATCCGCTGGGAGGCCTATACCAAGGCCAAGGAAGAGATGTTCGAGCGCACCAATATCCCCGAAGCACCTTGGTACATCGTGCCCGGCAACGACAAGAAGCGAGCCCGGCTGAACTGCATGGCGCATCTGCTGTCACTGATGCCCTATACCGAGGTCCCGCACGAGGATATCACCCTTCCCGAGCGCGTCTTCAACCCGGATTACGAACGCGACGTCCTGCCCCGCGATCTCTACGTGCCACAGCTCTACTGACCCTGCGTTATCAATATATATTGGCTTGGAACAGAACTGTTTTCCCCGTAGGTCTCGCGGGATACTTGTTCTTTCATCTCAGGAATCTATTCTTTAGCCATGTTTCGAAATCTTATGTCGCGTCTGTTTGGTGAGGAGGAACCGTCTTCGCCGCTGCAAGGGCAGGATGCCGAGGTGGCGCTTGCCGCGCTGCTCGTGCGCGTGGCCCGCGCCGATGACCGCTACACCAAAGAGGAAGAAGCGCGCATTGACCGGATCCTTGCGCGCAGGCGCGGCTTGGACCCAGCCGAAGCGGCCGAGCGTCGCGCCGCCGCCGAAATGATCGAGGCCGAGGCGCCCGACACGGTGCGTTTTACCCGGCTCATCAAGGACCGGATCGCGCTTGAAGACCGTTCCGGTGTGCTGGCCGCACTTTGGGAGGTCGCCTATGCCGACGGAAAACGCTCTCCCGACGAGGAATCGCTGGTCCGTCTGGTGGCCGGGCTTTTGGGCATCAATGACCGCGACTCGGGGCTGATCCGACAGCGCGTGATGGCCGATCTGGGCCTCGCCGACAGCTGAGACCCCGCTTTTCGCGGTGTCGCGGCTGCGAGCGCGTGGTGCCGGCAGAGGGAATCGAACCCCCGACCTTCTGATTACAAATCAGCTGCTCTACCAGCTGAGCTATGCCGGCCCGGAACGCTGCCGTATCTAGTCCGTCGCCGGGCGGCGGGCAAGGGGCTGCGGCGGGCTTCCGACGAACTTCGCGCGCCATCCGCCCGACCGGGGGGAAAGTGGTTTTCCTGTGCGGTCGCAGCCGCTAGTCTCGCGCGGAGGTCAATTCACTCGGGCAGAGCATGGAAATCGTCTACCACGTCGGCGCGCATGGCACGGATCAGGAGCGGGTGCTGCGCACGCTGCTGCGCAACCGCGAGGCTCTGTGGGGGAAGGGGATCGAAATCCCGGCGCCGAACCGCTATCGCGGCGTCTTCGGCGAGGCGATCAACGCGCTGAAGGGCGGCGTCGCCACGGATGAGATACAGGAGATGCTGCTCGACGCGGTGATGGACAGCGATAAGGCGGGACGGGTGATCCTGTCCCAGACCGGGTTTCTGGGCCTCCCGAAGCGGGCCCTGTCGCCCGAAGGGCTTTACGCCAAGGGGCATCAGCGGATTCTCGGGCTATCCAATCTGTTTCCCGAAGCGGTTGTCGAATTCTTCCTCGGCGTCGTCCACCCGGCCCGCCAGATTGCCGAGGTGGTCCGCATGTCGGGCGGCAATTACCACGATGTCGCGGGCGGGCTCGACCCCCGGCAGATGAGGTGGGCGCCGATGATCCAGATGGTGCTGCAAACCGTCCCTGACCGCGAAATCGTAGTCTGGGCGCAGGAGGACCTGCCCTTCATCTGGCCCGAATTGTTGCGCCGCTTGGCAGGGGTGGCGCAAGACACGCCGCTTCATGGCGATGACGCGATCCTGGCCGACCTGCTGCCCGAGGCCGAGCTGAACGGGTTGCAGCAGCGCATCGCCGAGACGCCGGGCCTGACGGTTGGGCAACGCCGTGACATGGTCGAGGCGGCGCTTGCGCTGCATGGCCGGACCGAAGCGATGGAGGCAGACATCGCGCTGCCTGGCTGGAGCCAATCGCTCGTCGATGAGCTGTCTCAAATCTATGCCGACGATCTTGCGCAGATCGCCGCGCTGCCCGGGGTGGAGTTCATCTCGGCCTGAGCGATGCCTCCGCGCGCCGGGCGGTGCCGTCAAGCCATGCCGAGCGCGGCCTTGTACATGTCCAGGATCGCCTCTTCCTCGGCCACGTCGTCACGGTCGCGCTTGCGCAGGGCGATGACCTTTTTCATCACCTTGGTGTCATAGCCGCGCGCTTTTGCCTCGGCCATGATCTCTTTCTGACGCTCGGCAATGTCCTTCTTCTCCGCGTCCAGCTGTTCGAATTGTTCGATGAACTGGCGCAGCTCGTCAGCGGCGACGTTGTAGCTTTGATCGTCCTGCATGATGCCCCTCTTGGATCTCGGGCGCAGACATAGGCCGTCTTGCCCGGTTCTGCAATCGACGCTATTCCCGCGACGGCAAAGGGGGCGGCATGACCATATTCGATGTTCTGATCTGGTGCGGCGCGGTGATGACGATCTGCGGGATTGCCGGCATACTGTGGTGTATCTGGGCCGTGCAGAAGGCCCGGCGCGCCGGGCTGGACGAAGCCGGGTTCCGGGCGCGGATGCAGCGCGTTGTGGCGGTCAATATGGGCGCGCTCGTTGCGTCGGTGATGGGGCTGATGGCGGTGGTGATCGGGATCATGCTGGGCGGTTGATCCGCTGCCTGCCGAGCGTTTCGGCCAGCGGAGCCAGCGTGGCTTCCACCCGCGAGGCGGCGCCGTCCAGATCGTCGAGACTGTCGAGCATGACCTCGGCCCGCACCCTCTCGGCATAGCGCGCGCGGTGCTTTTCATAGCGCGGATCATAGTGGTGCTGTATCAGCGTCTCGGCCAGTTCGCGCCATTGCCTTGTCTGCGCGAGTTCTGTCCATTGCGCGATCCGCTCGGCGGAATGCACCGGGCGCAGCCGGTCGAGGATCTGGTGCAGACGCGCGGGCTGTTCCGTTACGTCGCGATAGTCCCGCGCCGAAAACGCCGCCCGCGCCTCGAGCGGCACACGCAGCGAAATGCGCGGTGCGGCGGTCAGCCCGGCCCAGACCGACTTGGGCAGCGAGAGCTCGCCAATGCGCGAGCTTTCCGCCTCGACGAGCACGGGCCGGGCGGGATCGAGCGCTTCAAGCTGCGCAGCAAGCCGGCCTTCGAACATTTTCTGCGACGGCTGCTGCCCCATCGCGCCGAACAGGCTGCCGCGATGATGGGCGAGCCCTTCAAGATCGATCATCTGATGACCCCGCGCAGCGAGCCGGTGGAGGATCGCGGTCTTTGCGCTGCCCGTATTGCCGTCCAGAACGATTACCGGCGCGGGAAATCCCCGCTCCTGCAGCCTCTCGACCACCAGCGAACGCCAGGATTTATAGCCGCCCTCGACCCGGCTGACCCGCCAGCCGACCTGCGCGAGGATCGTCGCCAACGCGCCTGAACGCTGTCCGCCGCGCCAGCAATAGACCAAGGGCTGCCAGCTTCCATCGTGACCGGCAAGCGGACCGGCGATATGGCGTGCCGCGTTGGCCGCGACGAGCGCCGCCCCCATCTTGCGCGCATCGAAAGGCGAAACCTGCTTATAGACCGTGCCGACCTCGGCCCGCTCGGCATCGCTCAGCACCGGCAGGTTGATCGCACCCGGCAGATGGTCCTCGGCAAACTCCGCAGGAGAGCGGACATCGATGATCTCATCGAAACGGCCCGACGCGGCATTGACCGTGTCGAGCCGCAGATCGGCGGGGCTGTCCAAGATCGGTCCGGCTTTGCTCAGTAGACGTAGACGGGCGTGCCGATCGGCACCTGCTCGAACAGCGACATCACCGCCTCGTTGCGCATGCGGATGCAGCCATTCGACACGGCGCGCCCAATCGATCCGGGCTGAGTCGTCCCGTGAATACGGATCGCGGTGTCGTTGCCATTGGCGTCATACAGATACAACGCCCGCGCGCCGAGCGGATTTTTCGGACCACCGGGCATGCCGTCGGCATATTGGGCGTATTGATCCGGCTCGCGCTCGATCATGGCCTGGGTCGGGGTCCAGCTCGGCCACTCGACCTTGCGGCCGATCCGAGCCCGGCCCTTCCACACCAGCTCTGCTTCGCCGACGGCGACGCCATAACGGATCGCGCGGCCCGGCGCGATGACGTGATAGAGGAAGAAATCATCCGAGACGACCACGATCGAGCCAACCTCGAACCCCTCGCGGATCGGGACTTCGGTTGGCTGATAGGGGTCGGAGGGCGCGGCATTGCCGGTCTGCGCCATCACCAGCGAAGGTGCGGCGATCAGCGGCAGGGCAAGACCGATCATCTGGCGGCGGTTCATGAGATTATCATCCTGGATCTGCTCGTTTCCCTGTAATCTATAGGGTCCGCAGCGCTTCGACTCAATCCCGGATGAGGGTGGCGCATCCCCGGCGGCTCTTGACGCGGCGCGAAGGCGGTCACATCTATGGCATCATGACAGCCTGTTGCGCCCTTTCCCGTTCGCTGCCGAAGCGCCGCCCTGCGGTCGCGCCGTCGCGCCGGGCCGCCGCGCGCCCCGAGCATCTTTGCCGGGGCCGGGGCGGGCGCGGATGTCGCTGTCATGTTACGGGTCGGACCCGGCTGTTCCGCGAGGCTGCGGCCAATCTGACCCATCCGGGACGCCCGCCGCGCCGCGCGCATGATTGCTGGGCGCCCATCGCCGCGCCAGCTCAGGCTCCGCTGCGGCCGCAGGCTCCCCCGCTTCTGTCCACTGAACGCCTCTCTTCGGGTTTCAGCACAGGACAGAATCATGACAACCATCACTGAAGACTTTTCCGACCATACATCCCGCGATGTCGAACTGAGCGTCACCGGCCTCAGCTGTGCATCCTGCGTGGGCCGCGCCGAACGCGCGCTTGCCGCCGTGCCGGGCGTGTCCCATCCGCAGGTCAATCTCGCCACCGGGCGGGCCAGCCTGACGATCACGGACCCGCAGGTCCTGCCGCGCGCCGCGAAAGCGTTGGGCGATGCGGGCTATCCAGCCCGCGAAGAGCAGAGCACGCTGATCGTCTCGGATATGACCTGCGCCTCTTGCGTGGGCCGGGTCGAGAGGGCGCTGACCGCCCTGCCCGGCGTCTCTTCGGCAGAGGTCAACCTGGCGACCGGCCGCGCCGAGGTGGCGCATTACGGGCTGGACCCCGCCCGGCTGGCCGATGCCGTCAGCAAGGCCGGCTACAGCGCCAGTCCTGCCGATGACGCCGCCCCCGCCGATCCGCCGCGCGACGAGGCAGGCGAGCTGCGCCGCGCCTTTCTGATCTCGCTCGCCCTGACGCTGCCGATCTTCATCGTCGAGATGGGCGGGCATCTGATCCCTCCGCTGCATCACTGGATTGCCCAGACGATTCCCACGCGGGCGCTTTGGATCGCCGAGTTCCTGCTGACCGCGATTGTGCTGGCCGGACCGGGGCGCGTGTTCTATCGCCACGGCGTCCCGGCGCTGATGCGCGGCGCACCCGAGATGAACAGCCTCGTGGTGCTCGGGGCCTCGGCGGCTTTTCTTTATTCCAGCGTCGCCACCTTCGCGCCGGGGCTGCTGCCCGAAGGCGCGCTGCATGTCTATTACGAGAGTGCGGCGGTGATCGTGACACTGATCCTGCTGGGCCGCTGGCTCGAAGCGCGGGCCAAAGGCGAGGCGGGGCAGGCAATCCGGCGGCTGATGGATCTGACCCCCGACACCGCCAGCGTCGAGCGTGACGGCGCGGTGCAGGATCTGCCCGTGGATCAGCTGCGTCCCGGCGACATCGTCCTGCTGCGCCCCGGAGAGCGCGTCGCCGTCGATGGCGAGGTGCTTGACGGTCGCGGCACGGTCGATGAATCGATGCTGACAGGCGAGCCGGTCCCTGCCGAGAAAGCGCCAGGCGATGCTGTGGTCGGCGGCACGGTGAACGGCACCGCTACGCTGCGCTATCGCGTCACCGCGACCGGCGCCGACACGAGGCTGGCCGGTATCGTCCGCCTGGTGGAACAGGCTCAGGCCGGGAAATTGCCGGTGCAGGCGCTTGTCGACCGGATCACCCGCGTCTTCGTGCCGGTGGTGATCGCGCTGTCGCTGCTGTCCTTCGTGCTGTGGATGATTCTGGCACCGGCGCCGGCACTGCCGAACGCGGCTGTGGCGGCGATCTCGGTGCTTATCATCGCCTGCCCCTGTGCGATGGGGCTGGCGGTGCCGGTGTCGATCCTTGTCGGCACGGGGCGTGGCGCTCAGTTGGGTATCCTGTTCCGGCGCGGCGATGCGCTGCAACGGCTGGCGGATTCGCGGATCGTGGCCTTCGACAAGACCGGCACGCTGACAGAGGGCCGCCCGGCTGTCACCGGGATCGAGACGGACGGGATCGACCGCGCCGAAGCGCTGCGCCTCGCCGCGGCGGTCGAGGCGGGCTCGGAACATCCGCTGGCGCGCGCGATCATCGGCGCGGCAGAGGAAGAGGGCCTTGCCCCGCCCGCTGCCGAGGAGACGCGTGCCCTGCCCGGTCAGGGCATTTCGGGCCGCGCCGAGGGGCGCGAGGTGCTGATCGGCAATCTCGCGGCGCTGCGGGATGCGGGGATTGCCGTATCGGATCGGCTGGTCAAAGCGGCGGAGAAGGCGGCAGAACAGGCGCGCACGCCGGTGCATCTGGCGGTCGATGGCCGTCATATTGCCGCCATGTTCATCGCAGACCCGCTGCGCCCGGAATCCGCACCCGCGATCCGCGCCTTGAGTGGGGCCGGACTGCGCGCCGCGCTGATTTCCGGCGACGTGCAGGCGGCCGCCGATGCGGTTGGACGCGATCTGGGCATCGACGACGCCCAGGGCGGCGTCACGCCAGAGCAGAAGCTCGCCCAGCTTGGCAAAATGGGTGAGGGCACGGTTTTTGTCGGGGACGGCATCAATGATGCCCCTGTTCTGGCAGGCGCAGATACCGGCATCGCGATGGGCAGCGGCACCGACATCGCCATCGAGGCGGCGGAGGTGGTGCTGATGCGTCCCGATCCCGGCGCGGTGGCGGATGCGATCAGACTGTCGCGGGCGGTGATGCGCAATATCCGTCAGAATCTGTTCTGGGCTTTCGGCTATAACGTCTTGCTGATCCCGGTGGCGATGGGGTTGCTGGTGCCGTTCGGCGGGCCGCAGCTTTCTCCGATGCTGGGTGCGGCGGCGATGGCGCTGTCCTCGGTCTTCGTGGTCACCAACGCGCTGCGGCTGCGCCGGTTCTCCTGACCGGCGGTCACGGTGTCGGGCGGGGATTGAACCCCGCCCCCCCCCCGCCCGGCATCGGAACAAGCCTCTGCAAGCCCCATCGCGCCGCGCCGATTGCGAAAACGTGAAGCCGCGCCGCCAGCGGATCTGGCCGACGATGTTGAAACCGGACGGCGAAGATCCCCAATTGGGATGAGAGGATTTGAGGGAGATGTTCATGCCGGGTCTGTCGCGCCGTCACCTGATCGCCACCACTGCGGCAAGTCTTGCCGCCCCGCTTCTGTGGCAACCCGCACGGGCGCAAACAGCCGCGCTCGGCGGCGCGGCCGAGCAGGCGGCGCGACTGGATCAGCTTTGGGCGCTCGTGGTGCGGCAGAACGGCGAACAGGTCTTTGCCCGCGCCTTTCGCGGCCCGGCACTGGAACGCCCGGCCAATGTGAAATCCGTGTCGAAGACCCTCGTCGCGCTGCTGACCGGCATCGCGATCGAGCGCGGGGTGATCTCGGGCGTCGATCAGCGGGTTCTGCCTTTGCTGGGTTACGATCGTTTCGGCGACGCAAGGGACGAGATGACCATCGCTGACCTGCTCTCGATGCGGGCCGGGCTGGCCAGCACCTCGGGCGGGGATTACGGCGCCTGGGTGTCGAGCTCAAACTGGGTGGATTACGTGCTGAACCAGCCGTTGGAATCTCAGCCCGGCGGGCAGTTCATCTATTCCACCGGCGGCTGGCATATTCTCGGGGCGGCCCTGGCGCGAGCCTCGGGGCAGAGCCTGCACCGGCTGGCGCAGTCCTGGCTCGGCAACCCGCTCGACATCGTCATCCCGCCCTGGGTGGCCGACCCGCAGGGACGCTATCTCGGCGGCAACGACATGGCGGTCAGCCCGCTGGGCCTCGCCCGGATCGGGGAGATGGTCCTGAACGGGGGCCGGATCGGCGGGCAGAGCGTCGTGCCGCAAAGCTGGCTGGAACGGTCATGGGAACCTCGCGCACGCTCGCCCTTCTCGGGGGACATGTATGGCTATGGCTGGTTCCTGACCCGCTTCGGCGACAGCCCGGCGGCTTATGCGCGCGGCTATGGCGGCCAGATGCTGGTGGTCGTCCCCGAACGGCGCATGACCATCGCGATGACCTCGGATCCGAACCGACCCGCGCGGAGCGGCGGATATTTCGGAGATCTGCGCGGTCTGGTGAACCGGATCGTCGCCGCAAGCTGAGCCTGCTGCCGTCGCGCCTCTGCCCTAAAGCAGGATGCGCGGCGGAGCGGCGAAGTCGAGACCCGGAAAGATCGACGTCTCGATATCGCTTGCGGATAGGCCGAACAGGCCCGAGATCGCGGCCCCGGCATAGCTGCGCACATCCGCCGTCGGCATCAGGTCGCGCCCGGCATAAAGATCGGATTCACCAAGTCCCGGCCAGCTTCCATAGACCTGACGTCCCTTCACCGCGCCGCCCGCCATCACCATCAGCCCGCCCGTGCCGTGATCGGTGCCGCGCGTGCCATTCTCGCGCACGGTGCGGCCGAACTCTGTCATCGCCATGACCACGGTGTCGTCCCAAGTTCGCCCCAGATCGCGCTTCAGCGTCAGGATCGTCTGCGCCAGAACCTCGAGCGGCTCGGAAAGCGCGGCAGTCTGGTTGCGATGCGTGTCCCAGCCGGTCAGCGAAAACGCGGCGATCCGCGTGTCTCGGTTCAGCCGGTCGGCGGCAAAGCTGGCAAGCGCCTCGGCGTCGCGCGCGCCACGATTGGCCTCGGGCATGGCGGTTTCCGCGCTGATGCGGATCGCGGCCTCGGCGGCGCTGTGGAATGGGGCGTCGCTCTCGTAGATCTGCTGCAAGAGACGCTGCGCCTGGGTCGACAGCGCCAGTCGCGACTCGGGGGACCAGCTTGCATGGGGTGCAGCGCCGTCGAGGATCGACAGCTGATCCGTTCCCACTGCATAGGCGGTTTCAAAGCGCGCGCCGGGGATCAGCGGCAGCAGCCTGTTCAGCCACCCGCTCGACATCTCGGCGCCCGGCCCGGAACCGATATCGGCACCGCCCGTGCCTGCCTCGAGAATATCCTGCCCGTCAAAGTGACTGCGACGGTCGCGATAGGGGGTCGAGACGGCATGGGCGAACCCAAGCTCGCCGGACCGCCAAAGCGGCATCAGCGGCGACAGCGCCGGATGCAGCGCGAAGAATCCGTCGAGGTCGAGCGCGCCCTTTTCTGGGCCGCCCGACAGATTGCGCCTCAGCTTGCGCAGAAGCGGGTCGCCATAGGGCTGAACCGCATCGAGCCCGTCCATCGCGCCGCGCAGCAGGATGGCGACGAAACGCCGGTCTCCGGGAACCGAGGCGAGGCTCATCGGGACAAAGGCCGGCATGGCCGCAGCCGAGCAGGCACCCCCCATGAGCGCGTGAAGAAAGCGGCGGCGATCGATCTGGATCATCGTCATCTCCGGTTGAATTGCGGCGAGGCGAGGATCACGCCAATCCCGTCCGACAGCGTTTCGGCCCGCGCGGCCATTGGCCCGATTTCGGCGGCCTGTTCGGCAGGCAGCGCCGCGTTCACGAAGTCGCGCGGGTCGGGCAGACTATCGCGGATCAGTCCCGGCCAGTTCATCGCCCAGTCGATCCGCGCCGCCAGAAGCTGCGGTGACAGCCAGGCATCGAGCCGCTCCGGCCATCCCTCGGGCTGAGGTGCGCCCTCAGCCGTCTGCCCCATCCGCTCGACCGGGTTGAACAGGCCCTGCCGCGTGCTCGGTCCGCGCCAGGCCATGATCTCTTTGCCCGTGACGCCGAGCGCACGCAGCCCGGCCTGGATCAGATCATAGGGCTGGCGCAGCTTCAGACCGAATGTCTCACGCGCGAGGGGATGGGCGACCATCACCGCATAGACCTCCATCAGGTCGCCGCCCGTGGCGCGGAAACGGTCGCGCATATCGGCGACGAGCGCCTGTGGCGGGTCGTCAGCGCAAAAATGCGTCGCCAGCTTGCGCGAGATATAGGTCGCGGTATCGGGATGGGTGGCAAGATCCTCGAGAAACGCTTCGATGTCATCCAGCTTGGGCGGGCGCTCGCCGCCATAGCTGGCCCCGAGCACCTCTTCCGCGCCCGGCTCGACCCGGCGGGTGTTGAACTCGAAGCGGCGATTCTCGCTGACCGTCAGCCCGGTCATCAGCTCGGCGAGCTGGCGGACATCCTTCTGCGCATAGCTGCCCTCGATGCCGAGGCTGTGCAGCTCCAGCAACTCGCGGGCATGGTTCTCGTTCAGCCCCCGTCCGCGATTGCCCTTCCGGCGGGTGGCGCTGACCGAGCCCGGGCCCACAGAGACATATTGATCGAGATAGAGCAGCATCGAGGGGTGCAGCGTCGCCGCCTTGAGCAGATCGGCGAAGCGCCCGCGAAGATTGGCGCGGATGGCATCATTTTCGAAAGCGCATTTCAGGGCGCGCTGCCTGGGACCATCTGGCCGGATGCTGAAATGGTTCGACCAGAACTGCACGAGACGTTCGGCAAAGCCGGTTCGGTCATCCATCGCGCGGGCCAGCCGGGCACGCGACGCGATATAGATCGCATCCAACAGGGCACGGCGCGCCTTGTCGAAAGCTTCTTCACTGCCCGGGACACCCTCGCGCTCGGCGGCGCGGGCCAGGTTGAATTCCGCGATCATGTCGTTGACGGCACCTGTGCGCAGCGGCGCATAGGACTTCAGCCCCTTGTCGCGGCGCAGCGAGCGCATCAGTGCCTCAGGCGAATCCGGGCCGCTCTGGCGCGGTGACAGCCCCCCACCGAAGCGGATCATCGAGAATTCGGCATAGTTCATCGCGTCGTTCCTGGTCCTTTGCCAGCCTTCGGTCTCTCTGTGCCATAAAGCGTCGCGCGTCAGGATCACATCCGCGTCGAAATGACGTTACGGCATCATGAAAGACGGGGGCCGGACCTGCCCCCGCTGAAATTGCGTCACGCGATGCGATCTCAGCCTGAGTGGCCGGGCTGATGTCCGCCTTCCATGGTGCTGTCTTCCGTGCCGCTGCGCTTGTTGTCGACAGGGACAGTCAGATCGACCATGCCGCAATCGCCGAAATCAAGCGTGAGGGCCAATTCGTCGCCTTCTTCCAGGGGCTCGGTCAGCCCCATCAGCATGACGTGGTCGCCGCCGCGGGCAAGCGCATGTTCCCCGCCTGCGGCGATCTCGATCCCGCCCTCGATGGGCAGCATCCGCATCATGCCCTGATCGTCTTCCTTGCTGGTGTGCAGCTCGGCCTTGTCGGCGCGTTCGGTCGAGACAAGGCCGAGCGTGCAGTCCTGATCGCCGGTATTGCGGATGGTCATGAAGGCCGCCCCGCTTTTCGGGTTCGAGCTGCGCGCATAGGCATCGGCGATTTGCAGGTCAGAGCTCTCGGCGAGGGCGGCGACGGGCGAGCAGAGCGCGGTCAGCGCCGCGATGGTGAGGAGTTTCATCGTGTAATCCTTGGGTTCGGGTGATGTGAGTTGGATATGGTCACACCGCCAGCGGGGGCGCGCGCGCATGCGCCCGCGGCGCATCGCGTCCGGCGATCGCCGGCATGCTCACATCTGGATCAAGACAAAGCCCGCTGCGCCGCAACAGCGGTTCCGGCGCGTCAGATTCAATCGCCGCCATCAGGTTCAGCGCCATGTCGGGGCAGATCACCACGCGCGAGACGGGCTCTCCGTTCTCGTCGACATAGACGGTCACCAGCTCGCCGCCCGCGCAGATCGCCATCTGCCCCGCCACGCGCGGCTGGCCCCGCGCCACGGCGAGGCTGTGCGAGGTCATCACCATCAGGACGACCAGCAGAAGGCGGAAGGCGATCTTCATGCGCCGAGGTTTAGCCCGCGTCCGCGCGCCGCGCCAGTGACCAAAGCGCGCAGCCCGCCAACGCAAAACGCCCCGCCGGTCGAGCCGTGGGGCGCTTCGCAATCGGTATCGAGCTAGGGCTCAGGTCTCGAGATTCGCCGCAGTGTCGCTCGACTTGGCGATCTCTTTCTTGATCTTCAGCGCGCGCGCCGAGAGATCCGCATCCTTCGCCTTCGCCAGGAACTCGTCCAGACCGCCCCGGTGATCGACCGAGCGCAGCGCCGCAGCCGAGATGCGCAGAGAATAGCTGCGGCCGGTCTTTTCCGAGGTCAGCGTGACATCGTTCAGGTTCGGCAGAAAGCGGCGACGGGTCTTGTTGTTGGCGTGGCTGACATTGTTCCCGGTCATCGGGCCCTTGCCGGTCAATTCGCAGACGCGCGACATGGTGTTATCCTCGTTTAACGTTCGCGGGACGGCGCGTCCCAATGTGAAAGGGCGCCGCGAGGCAGCGCCCGGAAATCTGATCGCGGCTGATTACTGGCTCGCGCATGAAAGGTCAAGCCGAATCGGCCAGACAATCCGCCATGACCGCTCTGCTCAGCTGCGAGGCCCATAGCTCCGTTCGACCGCGATCAGCTTCTGCTTGCGCCACAGCCCGCCCGCATAGCCGGTCAGCGTCCCATCCGCACCGATCACGCGGTGGCAGGGTATGATGATGGCGATGCCGTTCGTGGCATTGGCGCGGGCGACCGCGCGGGTCGCGGTGGGCTGTCCGATGGCGCGGGCGATTTGGGCATAGCTGCGGGTCTCGCCGGCGGGGATCTGTTGCAGAGCGGCCCAGACACGATTCTGGAAATCGGTGCCGTGCGGAGCAACAGGCACCTCGAAACGGGCGCGATCGCCGCTGAAATAGGCCTCGAGTTCCTCGGCGGTGCGGCGAGTGACTGATGTCTGGCCTAGCCCCACCTGCCCGCCCGCCGCGCGCGAGACCCGCGCCAGCTGCGGCTTCAGCGCCTTGCGGTCGGTGAACTCCAGCAGATGCAGCGCCTCATCGTCGGCCACGGCGATCATCCCGCCAAGCGGCGTGTCGATCCAGTCGGCGACCAGACCCGCCCCCTTGCGCATCGCTGCGGGCGGATGGCCGAACAGCCGCGCGAAAGCCTGGCGGAACCCGCTGGCCGATTCGAAGCCGGCATCGAGCTGCGCCTCGATCACCGCATCGCCGCTGGCCACGCGACGGGCGCCTTCGCGCAGCCGGGCCTCGCGCGCCATTTGCAGGAAGGTCATGCCGAAATGACGGCGGAAGGCGCGGCGAATCGTCGAGGGGTCATGGCCCATTTCTTCAAGATCGGCCTCGGACCAACGCCGCCCCGGATCGGCCTCGATCGCGGCGCGCAGCGCGGTGACCGCGGCCTCGCCCTCGGCCGCGATGCCCGACGGATGGCAGCGCTTGCACGGCCGGAACCCGGCCTCGGCGGCCGCCTCTGACGTGCCGAACCAGCGGCAATTCTCGGGGCGCGGCTTGCGCGACGGGCAGGTCAGCCGACAAAAAATCCCGGTCGAGGTCACACCGACAAAGGCGCGCCCTTCAAAGGACGGGTCGCGCGCGGTCAGCGCGTGGTACAGCGTTTCAGGGTCTGGCAGATCAAACATGGCGGTGTCCTTGGTCATCCTGCCTCCTGTCTAGCGCGCCGCGACCGCACCCGCGCCGCCATTTCGGGCGTTACATCCGGGATCGGCGCACGATGCCGGTATCGTTACGCATCCGCGTTGCCAAAAGGAAGCCGCCGACTGTAACGCTTGTTGCATTCAGCCAGTCGCGGCACCATCCTGCCCGGGCTTTCGACCCGCCGGAGTCCGCTATTTCATGATGCGATTTGAGATCCTTTGCATGTTGGCCGCGCTGATTCTGGCCTCGGTCGGAATGGCAGCCTATGCCGGGATTCGCGTGTCACCGGTGCAGCTGCTGATGATCCGTCAGGATGGCTGCCTCTATTGCGCAAGATGGGAGAGCGATATCGGAGCCGCCTATGATGACCGGCCCGAAGGGCGCGCAGCACCGCTGATGCGCATCAATATGCACGGGCCCTGGCCTGACGGGCTGGCGCTCGACCGGCGGCCGCATCTGACGCCGACCTTCATCCTGGTTCAGAACGGCCAGGAAACCGGCCGGATCGAGGGCTATCCCGGCGAGGATGAGTTCTGGCGCCGGTTGAGCGGAATCCTGACCGAGAACGGCGTCGAGATTTCGCGCTGAGCCATTCTCAGCACAGCGCCGTGGATATTTCATTCCGCCGCGCCTTGGGCTAACACCCGAGCCATCAAGCAAGACAGGATCCGCCATGCACGACATCCGCGCCATTCGCGACAATCCGGACGCCTTCGACGCCGCCCTGCAACGCCGCGGCGCGGCTCCGGTCTCGGCGGAGATCCTGTCGCTCGACGAAGATCGCCGCGCCAAGATCCGCGCCGCCGAAGAGGCCCAGGCCGAGCAGAACCGCGCCAGCAAGCAGGTCGGCGCAGCCAAGGCCAAGGGCGACGAGGCGGAGTTCGAACGTCTTCGCGCGCTGGTGGCAGAATCAAAGGCGCAGATTGCCGCCATGCATGGCGAAGCCTCGGAGCTCGACGGCAAGCTGCGCGATCTGTTGATGACCATCCCGAACCTGCCTCTGGATGCCGTTCCCGATGGGGTGGACGAAAACGACAATGTCGAGCTGCGGCGGTGGGGCAATCCGCGCGAGTTCGACTTCACCCCTGTCGAGCATTTCGAATTGGCCGGGGTCGTGCCGGGCATGGATTTCACCACCGCCGCGAAACTCTCGGGATCGCGCTTCGTCGTCCTTCAAGGCGCCGTCGCGCGTATTCACAGGGCGCTTGCACAATTCATGATCGACATGCATGTCGATGCGCACGGGCTGACCGAAACCTGGGCTCCGGTGCTTGTCCTGCCCGAGATGATGGAAGGCACCGGCCAGCTGCCCAAATTCGGCGAGGACAGCTATCAGACCCGCGAAGGCTGGTGGCTGATCCCCACGGCCGAAGTCACGCTGACCAATATCGTCAACGGAGACGTGGTCGAGGCCGCGTCCCTCCCCCGCCGGATGGTCGCGCATTCGCAGTGCTTCCGGTCCGAGGCCGGCAGCGCCGGGCGCGACACCGCCGGGATGCTGCGCCAGCACCAATTCGAAAAGGTCGAGATGGTCTCGATCACCGCGCCGGATGCGGGTCTGGAGGAACATGCGCGGATGACGGGCTGCGCCGAGGCGGTGCTCGAGGGTCTCGGGCTGCCCTACCGCACCGTCTTGCTCTGCACCGGAGATATGGGCTTTGGCGCGCGTATCACCCATGACATCGAGGTCTGGCTGCCAGGTCAGCAGAGCTATCGCGAGATCAGCAGCGTCAGCTATTGCGGCGATTTCCAGGCGCGGCGGATGAATGCGCGCTTCCGTCCGCAGGGCGGCGGCAAGCCCGAGTTCCTGCACACGCTGAACGGTTCGGGCCTTGCCGTGGGGCGCACCCTGATCGCGGTTCTGGAAAACGGGCAGCAAGCGGATGGCTCGGTCACGCTGCCAGAGGCGCTGCAACCCTATCTGGGCGGGCGCACGACACTGCGGGCGGATGGCCAACTGCACTAGCTTGATGTTAATATGACGCAACCTTCCAGCATTCAGGGGGTTGAACTGCATGAAGCACTTACGGGCGTCCCTTGTGTGCATCTCGGTACTGATTTTCGTCGCGAGCAGCATGCTGCTCGCGTTTTACGAGGATCAGAATAAGCTGCCGAGCTATATCGTCGATATGGACGAGATCGAGCCGAACCTCATCGCGGCTGTGTTCCTGATCCCGAATGATCCGGCAATGTGGATCATGATGAGCTGTGTGTGGCTCGCGGCGCTCGCCTTTGCCTGGCAAACGGTCACGCAATACCGAAACGAGCAGGCGCTGCCGCTGGCCGATATAGGGTTGTTGGTCGGTGCGTTTCTCTGCGCCGCGATCTGGCCATGGGTAGGTAAGGCGGTGCCACTGGCCGGATTGCTGATCAGCATCCTGACGCTGATGTCGCTGATCGCTGCGGTGAGCCGGAAGCTCTCGGACGGGCGGCTCGGACGCAATCCGCTGATCGGCATATTGCTCGGCTGGTCCACCATGCTGAGCTTCAGCGCCTTTGCATCCTTCATCAACGACGCCATGGCGATCCCGTCCGAGATCGCTTCGCTGGTCGGCGCGATCCTTGCCTGCACCACCACAATGGCAATCCAGCTTCGTATCCCGCAAAACGCGCTTTACGCGATCACGGTGATGTTCGCTTTCCTCGCCATTGCCGCGACCATGATCGAGGCGGCCCCGGTCATATCGGTCATCGCGGTGCTGTCGATCGCGTCGCTGACATTCCTGCTGGTCCGCGTGACAACCTGAACTTCTAGCTGCCCTTGGGCTTTTGCCGGTTCTTGTGCTTGGCCAGAGCGCCGGATTGATTGATCTTCTCGGCCTTGTGCCGATACGGGTTCACCTTGCCCTGATCGCGGAAATAGATGCGAATGGGCGTGCCGGGCATCTCGAAATCGACACGCAGGCCGTTCACCAGATAGCGGTGATAGCTCTCGGGGATCTTGTCGGTATGCGTGGCCTTTACCACAAAGGCCGGGGGCCGCGTCTTGACCTGAGTCATATAGCGCAGCCTGATCCGCCGCCCGCCAGGTGCTGGGGGCGGATGCGCCTCGGTCATCGCCTCCAGCCAGTTGTTCAGCTTCGAGGTCGAGACGCGGCGATTCCACACCGCATATGCCTGCATGATCGCGTTATGCAGCCGCTCCAGCCCCTTGCCGGTCCGCCCAGACACCGTCACCAGCGGCGCGCCCTTCAACTGAGGCAGCAGGCGTTCGAAGGACTGGCGCAGCTCTTTCAGCTTTTCGGGCTTATCCTCTTCGAGATCCCATTTATTCGCCGCCACGACCACCGCCCGGCCCTCTGTCTCGGCCAGATCGGCGATGCGCAGATCTTGCTGCTCGAACGGGATCGCCACGTCCAGCAGAACCACCACCACCTCGGCAAAGCGCACCGCGCGCAAACCGTCCGCCACGGACAGCTTTTCCAGCTTTTCCGTGACCCGGCCCTTCCTGCGCATCCCCGCCGTGTCGAAGATCCGCATCGGCGTGCCCATGAGTTCCGTCCGCACCGAGATCGCGTCGCGCGTGATCCCCGCCTCTGGCCCGGTCAGCAGCCGGTCCTCGCCCAAGATCTTGTTGATGAGCGTCGATTTCCCGGCATTCGGGCGACCGATCACCGCAAGCTGCAAGGGCCGTTCTTCGGTGGGCATCCAGTCGGGCGTGGCATCCTCGTCGAACTCGGCATCTTCGGGTAGTTCGACATCCACGGAAGGCTCATGCACCGCATTCTTGACGCTGAGATCCTCGGCCAGAGGCTTCAGCGCGGCATAGATATCTTCCATCCCCTCGCCATGTTCAGCCGATATGCGCAGCGGCTCGCCGAGACCAAGAGCATAGGCCTCCATCGCACCCGCCTCACCGGCGCGGCCCTCGGATTTATTGGCGGCGAGGATCACATGCTTGGCGCGCTTGCGCAGGATGTCGGCGAAATATTCATCCGCCGCCGTCACCCCGGCCCGCGCGTCGATCACGAACAGCGCAACATCGGCCTCGTCCACCGCGCGTTCGGTCAGGCGGCGCATACGGCCCTGAAGACTGTCATCCTCGGCCATCTCCAGCCCTGCGGAATCGACGACGATGAAGCGCAGATCACCCAGCCGGCCCTGCCCCTCGCGCAGATCGCGGGTGACGCCCGGCTGATTATCGACAAGGGCCAGCCGCTTGCCCACCAGCCGGTTGAACAGCGTCGATTTGCCGACATTGGGCCGGCCGACAATGGCGAGCGTGAAGCTCATCGGAAGGCGAACAGGCGGCCATCACGGCCGGTTACGTAAAGCGTGTTGCCCGCGACGACGGGTGCGGTGGCCGCGCCGCCGGGGATCTCGGTCTGCCCGACAAGGCTGCCCGAGGCCGGGTCAAACGCGCGCAGCGCGCCATCCGACGAGGTGACGTACAGCTTGCCCCCCGCGAGAACCGGGCCGAGCTGGGCATAGATGCGGTCCTGCTTGCGGATCCGTTCATCCGCATACCAGGGCAGATTGCGCGCCCACAGAATCCCGCCGGTCGAGCCATCCAGCCGGATCAGCTGGTTCTGATCGTTCACCGCGAAGATCGCATTGCCCACAGGCAGCACGGGCGAGACGGCACCTTCACGCGCCGACCACAGCTCCATCCCGGTCTGCCGGTCAAATGCGGCGATCCGGCCCGAAGACGTTCCGGCATAGACCGCGTCGCCGGTGATGACCGGCTCGCCGGTCATGTCGCGGATATAGGCGACGGCACGGCCCACGCGGTTGCCCGCGACCTGCGCCGACCATCGCTCGATCCCTGTCTCGGCATCGACAGCCAGAAGCTGGCCCGAGGCGAAGGGAAACACCACCAGATCGCCATCGACCGCGGGCGCCGCGACCCCCATGACGCCGGTCGGCTGGGGAATGCCGGCGACCTGCCATTGCAGCTTGCCGTCCGAGGCGCGCACCGCATATCCGGTCGCGCTTCGGTCGGTGACATAAACCACGCCATTCTGCACCGTCGGCGCGCCGCCGATCGGCGCGGTCACCCGCTGCCGCCACAGAACCCCGCCAGATGCGGCGTCAAGCGCGACCAGCTCTCCGAAGCCGGTCGTCACGAAAACGCGACCGGCCTCATAGGCTACGCCGCCGCCCGAGACGCTGGCGGGGTTCTCGCCCGCCGGGGTCAGATCGACGGACCAGCTCTGCCCGCCCGATTGCGAGGTCGCAGTCACGCGCGCACGGCTGTCCATGGTAAAGACCCGCCCCGCGGCGACGATGGGATCTGCTGTGATCCGGTGGCGCTTGCCGTTCGGCTGGCCGATCTGCGAGGCGAAGGCGAGATTGGTGCCCGCCCCGATCGCGACATGGCCGCTATAATGCGAGGCGCTGCCGCCGCGATGCGTCCATTCGGCATTCGTGCGCATCGCTGGCAGCGAGAGCGCCGAAGTGGTCGGCGCGGGCTCTTCCACCGCGGGGCCGTCGGGCGAGGTCACGGCGCGCGGGTCCAGACGCGGGCCCGGCAGGATCGTCTCACGCTCCTGACAGGCGGCGAGGAACAGGGCGGCCAGAAGCGCCACGCGCCCGGAACGAAGCACAGTGTTGAGCGTCATCGCAGTCCTCATCTCAGTCCGCCGGCACGGCCATTGCGGCCGCGTCATCGGAATCACTCGTCATCTCGGTATCGCTGGACCCGGCCGGAGTCGGCGCCGGATTTTCCAGCGGCTCGGCACCAAGCGCAATCATCAGCTCGAACAGCCGGGCCCGCAGCGCCTGACTGACGCCACTTTCGGCCAGAATCTCGCGGATCAGCGTCACCGCGTCCTCGGCGCGCCCGGCCTCGGCCAGGGCAACCGCCTTCTGTTCCAGGGCCAACAGCCGGAACGGCGCACCGGGTTCGGACAATTCGGTCAGCGCCGCATCGCGGTCGGCGGCATCCATGCTGTCCCCAGCCGCGAGCAACGCCTTGAACCGCGCGAGATCGCGCAGAACTGCGTCCTCGGCGCTTTCGGCGGCGCTGTCCAGCAAGGGCCCCGCCGCCGCGTCGTCGCCCGCCTCGACCGCGGCACCTGCGGCCAGCAGCGCGCCGAGTGCCGCGCGATCGCCATTGCCACCCGCATCCAGCTCCGACAGGGCGGTTGCCGGGTCTTCGGCCTGCTGCGCGGCAAGCACGGCATCGCCCCAATCCTGCGCCGCCGCGCGCCGCTGCGCATTGGAATATTCGCGCCACGCCGCGCCGCCGACAATCACCGCGATGACCAGCAAGGCGATCCAGCCATAGCGCCGGAACACCGCATAAAGACGGTCACGGCGGACTTCTTCGGTGACTTCGTCGATGAAACTGTCGCTCTCGTGGCTCATATCGTCCTGCCTTGTGCTCGCCGACCCTTATAGCTGAGACACCGCAAGGGACAAGCCGCAGGGCGTCGCCGCGCGGCGCGAAATCGGCGCATGGCCTTGACGCGGCAGGGCGGGCGAGGTTTGCAGTGGGGTCGGAACGTCACGCCAGAGGGGCTTGCATGACTGCGGACGAGATCACCGAGCTGTTCACCCGTGACGGGAGCTATCTCTGCGCGCGTTGGCGGCGCCCCGTGGCGCCGGTGATCTTCGGGCTGGCGGACGAAAGCCTCGGCATTTTCCGGTCCGTGATCCACGCCGCCTTCGCCGATGCCGGCCACCCGGTCACCGACACCGATCCCGAGATGGGCGCGAATCTGATGATGTTCTTCTGCCGGGACTGGGACGAGCTGGCTGGCATCCCCGATCTGGACCGGCTCAGCGGGCAGCCGGATCTCGTGACCCGGCTTCGCGGTGCAGATGCGGATGCCTATCAGATCTTTCGCTTCGAAGAAGATGGCGCAATCCGCGCCTGCCTTTCATTTATGCGGATGCAGGGCGCGATGGCCGGGCAGCACCCGGCGATGCTGGCCGAGACACTCGCCACGAGGGCGCTGCTGACCTTCTCGCGTGAGGTGACTGCCTCGACCGAGCTCGCGTCGCTGATCCGCGCCGCCTATGATCCGGTGATGCCGCATTCCGCCCGGGACCCCAGCCATGCGCTGCGTCTCGCGGCGAGGCTCGGCTAACCGTCGCCCTCCAGCCGATCCCGCAGGGCGCGCAACACCGGCAGAGCCGCGCGCACGCGCTCGGCCCCGATATCCCGGACCACATCCGACATGGCGGGCAGGATCGCCGCCAGCGCCGCATCGCGCGCCGATCGTCCTGACGGGCTGATCGAGACGAATTTGCGCCGCGCATCGTCCCAGTCGGGCCGGATATGGACATGACCCGCCCATTCCAGACGCGCCAGCGTGTTGGTCATCGCCCCGCGGGTCACGTGAAACGCCTCGGCAAGCTGCGCGGGCGTGCGTTCCTCATTGATATGGGCGAGCAGGTTCAAAACCGAGAAATGCGAGATCTGCATCCCGTTCGGCAGGGTGCGACCGATCAGCGCCCGGGCAAGCTGTTCGACCACCAGAACCTCGGCAAAGAGGCTCGCCGCGACAGAGGCGCGGCTCGGGTCGTCGGTCGGGGCGGTCAGGTCGGTCACGGCATCTCGAAAGGCTGGTCGGCATTCATCGACGGAATGCGGGACCGTGCCTTGCGAACATCGTTCAAGTCAAGCGAAACGACGCTGATACCGGGCTGTTCCCCTGCGTCGGACATGACTTCGCCCCAAGGCGTGACGGCAAGGCTGTGACCAAAGCTGCGCCGCTGCGACGGCTTCGCGCTGTGCGCCGCCTCGTGCAGACCGGTCTGCGCGGGGGCAAGCACGAAGCTGCCGGTCTCGATGGCGCGGGCGCGCAGCAGAACCTCCCAATGGGCGGCGCCGGTCGTGTCGTTGAAGGCCGACGGCACAGTGAGAATCTCGGCCCCCGCCTGAGCGAGCGCGCGGTAGAGATACGGAAAGCGCAGGTCATAGCAGACGCTCATCCCGATCCGCACCGGGCCACCCGCGACCACGGCGCGGCTGCCGGGTCTGTAGGCCTTCGATTCGCGGTAGGACTCACGCTCGGAGATGGTCACGTCGAACATGTGGATCTTGTCGTAGCGGGCCCGGATCGCGCCATCCGGGCCGATCAGGAAGCTGCGATTGACGAAGCGATCCGCATCGGCTTCGTCCTGTTTCAGCGCGAGAGAGCCGATCAACAGCCAGATCCCCAGCCCATCGGCCTGGGCGCGCAGGGCGGCGAGCGTCTTATCCTCGGCCTCGGGGCAGAGCACCTCATTCTGCCAGCGCCGGTCGCCAGAGACCAGATTGGTGCATTCCGGCGTCAGCACGAACTGCGCGCCCAGCCCCGCCGCCTCTGCGATCAAGGCGCGCGTGTCGGGCAGGTTCGCAGCCGGGTCATCCCCGACCGAGAGCTGCACCAAACCCGCCCGGAGCGCCAGGCTCATCTCATGCCGCGAGCATCTGGTCGAGCTTGCCCGACTTGTCTATTGCGTGAAGCTCGTCCGAGCCGCCGACATGCTGATCGTCGATGAAAATCTGCGGCACGCTGCGCTTGCCGCCCGCCCTTTCGGTCATCGCCTCGCGCAGCGACGGATCGCGGCTGACATCGATTTCGGTGAACGAGACCTCTTTCGCGTTCAGCAGCCGCTTCGCGGCGAGACAGAAGGGGCAGGTCGGGGTGGTATAGATCTCGACATTGGCCATACGGCTATTCCTTCAAATTGCTTACATTTGCATCTAAGCGGTCAGGCAGCGATTTTCCAGCACCCGCCGAGGCATGACGATGCACGGCGATCAGAGCGTCTTGACGGCGCGGGCAAGTACCGCAACCGAAACCGGCCCGGCCCTAGCTGCGGCGAGCACCCGGCTGGCCGCATCAAGCGTTGCGCCCGAAGCCATGACATCGTCCACGAGCAGCACGGGACGCCCGGCAATCCTGTCCCGGTGACGCGGGGCCACGGCGATGGCGCCTTCCAGATTGCGGTGACGCTCTGCATGGCTGCGATGATCCTGCGCGCCGGTGGCGCGGATGCGGCGCAGAAGCCCCGGCAGATGGGTCAGCCCGTGAGCGCGCGCCAGCCGATCAGACAGCAGCGCGGCTTGATTATAGCGCCGCTTCATCATCCGGGTCGGATGCAGCGGGATCGGCGCCACGATCATGCCCGGCGCGATCAGTGCAGAGGCCGCATTGCTCAGCCACGCCCCAAGAGGCTCGGCGAGATCCGGTCGGTCTGCATGCTTCAGAGACAAAGCCAGCGCCCGGCCCACATCGCCATAGACGAGCGCGGCCCGCCCGCGCTGCCAAGGCGGCGGCGCCGTCAAACAGTCGTCGCAGCGCAGATCGGTGACGTTCTCCTGCTGCCCTGCAAGACCCGGCAGGGGGACCCCGCATAGATCGCAGGCGCATCCCGTGATGAAATCGCAATCGCGCCAGCATTCCGGGCATAGCGCGCCTGTTGCATCCACCGCGGTGCCGCAGGCGATGCATTGCGGCGGATAGATGAGACGCAATGCCGCTTTCATCACCCCACCGAGCGATTTATGACTGGCGCCCATGAGCTCTGACCCCTCTTCCACCGCCGCGCCCCGCCTGGTCGACCGCCGGGCGCTGACGCAGCATCGCGCCCGCGCCGCACGGATCGGCATGGCCGAGCCGCTGCACAGGATCGCCGCCGATGAGATCGAGGATAGGCTCGCAGAGATTAACAGAAGGTTCACGCGCATCGCCATCGTGACCTCTTGGCCGGAGTTCTGGGCCGCCGCTTTCCCGACCGCCCACATCCGCGCCGATGACGAATTGCTGGATCTGCCCTCGGAGCTCGATCTGGTGATCCACGCCATGGCGCTGCACTGGGCCGAGGACCCGGTCGGGCAGATCGTGCAATGCGCCCGCGCGCTGAAACCTGACGGGCTGTTCATTGCTGCCTGTCTTGGCGGCGACACGCTGGCCGAGCTGCGCGACGTGCTGACCCGTGCAGAGATCGAGGTGACGGGCGGGCTGTCTCCGCGGCTGCTGCCGATGGGCGAGATCCGCGACCTGGGAGCGCTGTTGGCGCGGGCCGGGCTGGCGCTGCCGGTCGCCGATCACCTGAGCCTTCCGGCCAGCTATCGGGACCTGTTCCACCTTGCCGCCGATCTGCGCGCCATGGCCGAGACCAACGCCCTGACCGACCGGTTGCGCATCCCGACGCGGCGCGAGATCTTTGCACGCGCCGCCCTCGATTACGCTGCCCGCTACCCGGACCGCGCCGATCCGTCGCGTATCATTGCGACCTTCGACATGATCTTTCTCACCGGATGGGCCCCCGATTCGACCCAGCAGAAACCGTTGCGCCCCGGCTCGGCAAAAATGTCGCTCTCGGATGCGCTGAATGCGAGGAAACCATGAAACCCGATCACGCCCCGTCCGATCATCCCGAGATCACGCCGGCGAAGACCGGCATCCTGATCGCCAATCTCGGCACGCCGGACGGCTATGATTACTGGTCGATGCGGCGCTATCTGAACGAGTTCCTGTCGGACAAGCGGGTGATCGACTATCCGTCCTGGAAGTGGCAACCGCTTTTGCAGGGGATCATCCTGACCAGACGGCCCTTCAGCTCGGGCGCGAACTACAAGCTGATCTGGAACGAGGACAAGGGCGAAAGCCCGCTGATGACCATCACCCGCGACCAGACCCAGGCGCTGCGCGCCCGCGCCGAGGCCGAATGGGGCGATCAGGTCATGGTGGAATTCTGCATGCGCTACGGCAACCCCTCGACACAGGACGTGCTGGACCGCATGGTCGAGGCCGGATGCCGCCGCATCGTCTTCCTGCCGCTTTATCCGCAATATGCGGGCGCGACTTCGGCCACTGCGAACGATCAGCTGTTCCGGGCACTGATGAAACAGACATGGCAGCCGGCCGTGCGCACGGTCGAACCCTATTTCGGCCGGCGTGACTATATCCAGGCCCTCGCGGCTTCGGTCACCCGCGCGCTTGACGGCAAGACCCCGACCAAGCTGGTCGCGTCCTATCACGGGATGCCGAAGCGCTATCTGATGCAGGGCGATCCCTATCACTGCCAGTGTCAGAAGACCTCGCGCCTGCTGAAAGAGGCGCTTGGCTGGCAGGACGGCATCATCGACACCACATTCCAATCGGTGTTCGGCCCCGAGGAATGGCTGCGCCCTTACACCGTCGAGCATGTTGCGGAACTCGCAAAGCAGGGGCACAAGGACATTGCTGTGATCTCTCCGGCCTTCGCATCGGACTGCATCGAGACGCTGGAGGAAATCAACGGCGAGATCCGCGAAAGCTTCGAGGAAGCGGGGGGCAAGACATTCACCTATATCCCGTGCCTCAACGACGATCCGGCGCATATCGAGGTGATGATGAACGTGCTGCGCGAAAATCTCGGCGGGTGGATCGCGACTGGCTGATGTGGGCGGCGTGATGGAGCCATCGGACCGCCAACCGCGTTGGGCTGTCTGGATCACGCGCAGGAGGAAAATCATGCCCGCAGACGACACCGCCTATGACGCCGCGACCGCGCGGGACAGGCTGAGCCGCCTGAATGGCTGGAACCTGTCGGAGGACGCCACCAAGATCACCCGGCGCTTCGAGTTCAAGGGCTTCCTGAGAGCGGTCGAGATGGCCAATCTCGCCGCCTGGCTCGGCAACAAGCGGGACCATCACCCCGATATCAGCTTCGGCTTCGGTTATTGCGAGGTAACCTTCACCAGCCATGACGTCGGGGGGCTGACAGATCGGGACTTCGACGCCGCGGCTCAGCTGGATGAGCTGACCGCATAGCAGCATCGCGTCTCGCATGAAAAAGGGGCCGCGCGGCCCCTTTTCCCATCCCGGTTTCAGATCAGTCTAGATCAGCAGCACCTGCGTGCCGATCTTGGTCAGATCATACATTTCCTTGATATGTTCGTTGTAAAGCCCGATGCAGCCATTGGACGACTTGCGGCCGATCTTGCGTGTGTCATGGGTGCCGTGCAGCCGGTAGTACTGCCAGCTGAACCACAGCGCATGGGTGCCAAGCGGGTTGTCCGGCCCGGGAGGCACGAAATCGGGCCACTCAGGGTTGCGCTTTTTCATGTCGGGTGTCGGTGCCCAGCTTGGGCCTTCGACCTTCTTGATGATCTCGGTCCGGCCCTTGCGGGTCAGGTCCTTGCTGACCGGGATCGAGGACGGGTAGAGCCGATATATGCTTTCATCCTCGGACCAGTAATGGACCGCGCGCGAGGTCAGGTCACACAGGATCGCGCCATTGGTCAGCGTGGTGAAGTAAGGGCGCCAGTCCTGCGCCCGAAAGCTCGAAATATTGCGGCGCTGGTCGGCCTCGCTGTCATATTGGACCAGCCCTGCATCCGGCGTATTCTGCGCCAATGCCGGCGCCGCCAGCCCTGCCGCGCCCAGTGCGGCGGCGGCGCCCACGAAATGTCGGCGGCTGAAGCCGCGATATTGATCGGTCATGTCTGTCTCCTGCTCGGGCCGTCTGACGCGGCCTTGCAACTCTGTCATCAGCGATAATCCGCCGAATCGCAGCGGGCAACTCAAACTCTCGTCAGCGGCAGAGATCGGCGCGGCGTTGTGGTGAAAATCACGCAATATTGGCTTTGCCAGCGGCGTTCAGCGCTGTAAACGGGGTAAAAATCACAACAAGACTTCAGAGGGCAGCATGAAGCGTATCACCCTGATTCTCGCCGTCGGCCTGACGCTGGCCGGCTGCGCACCCCGCACTCCCGGCAGCCAGCTTGGCCCGGACGGCCAGCCGATCCCGGTCGCCTATACGATCGGCGCATCCGAGGCTGCGGCCATTCCGAACCGCGTTCTGGAACAGGTGAATATCCTGCGCTCGGGCTCAAGCGCATCGCCGCTGACGCTCGACCCGGCGCTCAGCGCCGCTGCCGCCGCACATTCGCGGGATATGGCGGCGCAGAACCGGGCCTGGCATTTCGGCTCTGACGGGTCTTCGCCGCTCGATCGCGCGCGGCGCGCCGGGTATGCCGGCGAACTGGTGGGCGAGAATATCAGCGAAAGCTATGAAAACGACATCGCGACGCTGCAAGCCTGGATGGAAACGCGCGACACGCGAGACGTGATCATGGACCCGACTGCGACAACGCTCGGCATTGCGTGGTATCAGGAGCCGTCGAAGAAAATCTGGTGGACGCTCATCACGGGGAAATAGGCCGGGCGGGCCGCCGCTGGTCAAAACAACAGATCGAAGGGGCTCAGCCGGGTTCCTTCGATGTCGATGTAAAGATCGCTGTCGCCGTCCCCGTCAATGTCGATCATGAGGCGGGTCTTGCTGCTGTATTCGTGCATTCGGATCTCGGCCCGGCCGCTGGCACGATAGGGCGCGTCGTCGATCCAGGTCAGCGATGACGGCATCGCCGACAGGTCGATTACATCTTCGCCACTGCGGAAATCCGCGATCAAATCCCTGTCGGGACGACCCTTGGCCGAAGGCCGCGCAAAGACGAAATGGTCCGCCCCCGCCCCTCCGCTGAGCGTGTCCCAGCCCGCGCCCCCGTCCAGCGTATCATTGCCCGATCCGCCCGAGAGCCGGTCTGCGCCTGACCCGCCCTCCAGCCGATCGTCGCCGGTGCCGCCGAAAATCTGATCTTTCCCCGAGCCCCCAAAGAGCCGGTCATTTTGATCGCCGCCGCTCATATGATCGTCGCCGCTGCCGCCGAACAGGCTGTCACGACCGTCCTCGCCCTTCATCCGGTCATTGCCGCGATTGCCCTGAATTGAATCGCCGTCGGCGCCGCCAAACAGCAAGTCGCGGTCGGCACCGCCAGACAGCCGGTCGCGACCGGCACCGCCGACGAGCTTGTCATTCCCCATTTCTCCGCGCAGGGTATCGTTGCCGCGATCGCCGCGCAGCGTGTCGTTCCCAGCGCCGCCGGTGATCCGGTCGTCGTCCTCTCGGCCGATCAGACGATCATCGCCGCGATTGCCGGAAAGGCTGTCCGCGCCCGGCCCGCCCTTGATCAGATCATCTCCACTCCGGCCAAAAGCGCGGTCGTCGCCAGCGCCGAGAAAGATGAAGTCGTCGCCCATGCTACCATGCACCGTGTCATGGCCGTTGCCCGCGACCTGCGTGCTTTCCGTGCCCCAGCTTCGCATCATGTCGTTGCCGTCGCCGCCGCGCAGCTTGCTCTTATCCGCGCCTGCGATGAGCCGGTCGTGACCCGATCCGCCATCCAGCGTGTCCCGGCCCCGACCCCCGCGAAGCAGATCGTTGCCGCTGCCGCCGCGGATAAGGTCGTTCCCCTTACCGCCGATGATGATGTCGCCGCCAGTGCCGCCAAACAGCTTGTCGGACCCATTTTGGCCCCAGATGCGATCATTGCCAGAGCCACCCTGCACCACGTCGCCACCCTCTCCGGCAGAGATCCTGTCATGGCCCGACTGTCCCCAAAGCGTGTCATTTCCCGCGCCGCCATCCAGCTTGTCGCCGGCTTTCGCGCCCTTGATGAGGTCATCGCCGCGACTGCCGAACAAGCTGTCCCGACCAGGGCCACCCAGGATCGTATCGTCGCCCGCCCTGCCGAAGATGGTGCTGCCTTCCGGCCGGGCGGCGATCCTGTCTTCGCGCATCGAGCCGACCAGCTTACCTGTCTCGGGGATCTTCGGCAGCGGCGGCGGCGCAACATATCCGGGATGAGAACTGCCGCCACCCGACCCGCCTTTCGACGGGCTCCCCGGATCAGGAACGACCGGAGTCACCAGATCCACATAATCGATATCGTTCACGTAATGTGCCAGCCGGAAAATCTCGTCTGTAAAATGCCACGGCATCAGCGTCTCGCCGCCGGCACTGCGAATCTCAATCCGCAGCTCACCCGCAACGAGCAGAGCGCCCTCTGCTGTCGGCGTGATGCGCAGCTGCGCAACACTGCGAATATAGGCCAGTTCGGACAGATCCAGCACATCGCGCTGGCGATCGAAATCATGGATGATGACCTGCTCGGCGCCGTGGCCCGGCACGAAAATATCCGCCCCCGCGCCGCCACGCAGGGCGGCATTCCCCGTGCGCGCCACCAGAATATCGTCGCCCGCGCCACCAGAGATTGCGGATGAGGCCCCGCGCCCGACGACAATGTCATCCGCCGCAGTGCCGCTGATCCGTCCGCTGCCGACCTTCGATGCGCCGATCTCTCCCGGATCGAGCCGGAGCTGCGTCACCCCGCCCTCTGTCGCGCTCGCGACAAAAAGCGCGATCTGCCCACCGATCACCCCCGCCTCGATCGCAGAGACGTCGGCGAGCGCCATTGCGTGGCTATCCGCCAATACCTTCAGCAAGATCAGCCGGCCATCCCCGTCCAGCGTGAGGACCGAGATCCCGTCATCCGCGCCGCCGACGAAGATAAAGCCGCGCCCGCCGATCTCGACCGTGGCGATCGCGGTCGCGGATTGAAAGCGCGTCAGAAGGGAATCGACCACATGATCGGTCAGATGCAACTTTCCCGATCCATCGAGCCGAAACACGCTGAGCGAGTCGCTCTCTGCCCCGGCGACGATCACGAAGCTGCCGTGATCGGTGACCAGCGTCCCGATCCCGCGCGGCGCGGTGATGCCGATATTGTCGCTTGAATCGACCCGCTCGGTCAGGCGCAGCCCGTCCGATCCGATACGGTAAATCGCGATGACGTCGCCACGCGCCGAGACACCAATGGCGAAATCCCCGCTGCCTGCCTTGAGCGTCTGTATGTCGTCATATTCGGCGTCGACGCGGCGAAGCCGCCCCGGCCCGGCGCTGCCGATCTCGGTCAGATGTGCGTCGCTGCCCATCCGGTAAAGCGTCATCGTCATATTGCCATCGCGCCCCGCGATGAGATAATCCCGACCGCCGACCGAAACTGTCTCCAGTGCCACCACATCACCGGGAATATCGCCGGGCCTCAAAAGCGGCGCGAAACCGGCCATCGAGCCCTTGCTGGTCAGCACCAGACCCTCATGTACGCTGCCATGCTGACCTGTCACGACCAAACGCGGCCCATCCGCGGTGTCGATCAGCTCCAATGTGGGGGCGTCGTAGTAGATGCCGAAATCGGGCGGCATCTGAAGCCGGATTCCCTGTGCCGGCTGGTCAGCGTCGTTAAGGCCGAAGCTGACCAGCCCGCCGCCCTTGTTCGAAGCGGTGATCAGAACCGGGCCGCGCGCCATATCGACCAGCATCATGTCGGCGATATTGCTTGAGAACCCGGCCTTGCGGACGGTCAAAGTCGTCACGTGTTTCAGATACATCCCCGGCACCACCCAAAACCACTCAGAACCCGCCTTTCATGGTGGCAGAAAGCCCTTATCCATTCGCTAGCGCGCGCGCGTTTTCCGCCGCTTTCTGCATCGGAATTGAGATGAACTTTATCCGACCCGCGCGCCGCCTTGAGGCCGCGTGTCTATCGGGGCCGCCCCCCGGCAACGGGCCGCGCCGCTTGTGCAACGCAAGAAGTCGTGGCAGGTGAGACAGGGATCGGAACAGGACCGCGCCGCTATGAATATCGAGACGACCCCCCTGCCCGGTGTCCTGCTGCTGACGCCCGAGCGTCACGGCGACAGCCGCGGCTTCTTCAGCGAAAGCTGGAACCGTCAACGGCTTGAGGAGGCAGGGCTGCATCTGCCGGAATTCGTGCAGGACAATCATTCCATGTCACACGAACCGGGCACGCTGCGCGGGCTGCATTACCAGTCTCCGCCGATGGCGCAGGGCAAGCTGGTGCGTTGCGGGCGCGGGGCGCTTTACGATGTCGCCGTCGATGCGCGGCAGGGCAGCCCGAGCTATGGGCAATGGTTCGGCGTCACTCTGAGCCATGACAATGGCCGTCAGCTTTGGGTGCCGCCCGGTTTTCTGCACGGCTTCGTCACCACCGAAGCCGAGACCGAGATCATCTATAAATGCACCGCGCATTATTCGCGCGAACATGACGGCGCCGTGCGGTGGGATTCCATCGGCATCGACTGGGGCGTCGAGACCCCTATCCTTTCGGAAAAGGATCGCGCGGCGCCGGCCTTCGTGCAATGGTCCTCGCCCTTTACCTATGAGGACGGCGCATGAAGATCCTCGTCACCGGCGGGGCGGGGTTCATCGGCTCGGCCGTGATCCGGCAGGCGATCCGGGACGGGCATCAGGTCGTCAATCTCGACGCGCTGACCTATGCCGCAAATCTTCGCAATGTCGACAGCGTCGCCGGGGCGCCGGGCTATGCCTTCGAACATGCCGATATCCGGGACCGCGCCGCGCTTGATCGTATACTTGCCGCGCATCGACCCGACGCGGTGATGCATCTTGCCGCCGAAAGCCATGTCGACCGCTCGATCGACGGGCCGGGTGCCTTCATCGACACCAATGTGACCGGCAGCTATCATCTTCTCGAAGCTGCCCGCGCCTATTGGGTTGCGGCGGGCCGACCCGCGCAGTTCCGGTTTCATCATGTATCGACCGACGAGGTCTTCGGCTCGCTCGGGCCAGAGGGGCGGTTCACCGAGGACAGCCCCTATGACCCGCGCAGCCCCTATTCGGCCAGCAAGGCGGCGAGCGATCATCTCGTCCGAGCCTGGCACGAAACCTATGGGCTGCCGGTCCTGCTCAGCAATTGCTCGAATAATTACGGGCCGTTCCACTTCCCCGAAAAGCTGGTGCCGGTGGTGATCCTCAAGGCACTCGAGGGGGCGCCGATCCCGGTCTATGGCGATGGCGGGAATATCCGCGACTGGCTGTTCGTCGAGGACCACGCCGATGCGCTGCTGACAGTGCTGACCCGAGGCGAAGTCGGGCGCAGCTATCATATCGGCGGCGAGAGCGAGGCCCGCAATATCGACCTCGTCCGTATGATCTGCGCTCATATGGACGAACGGCGCCCGGATCATGCGCCCCATGAGAATCTCATCACCTTCGTGCCCGACCGCCCCGGCCATGACCGCCGCTATGCCATCGACCCGAGCCGCATTCGCGACGAGCTCGGCTGGCGCCCGTCGGTCTCGCTCGAAGAAGGGCTGCGACGCACCGTGGACTGGTATCTGGAACATGGCGACTGGTGGCGCCCGCTTCTCACTCGCGACGGGGTCGGCATGCGGCTGGGGACCGGGTGATGCGCGGCGCGTTGGTTTTCGGAAAGACCGGACAGGTCGCCACAGAGTTGGCGCGGATCGCGCCCGAGGCGCATTTCGCAGACCGTCACGAGGCCGATCTGACCGATCCCGATGGCTGCGCGACGCTGATCCGCGCCCGCAACCCGAGCGTCGTCATCAACGCTGCGGCCTATACGGCGGTCGATCAGGCCGAAAAGGACGCTCAGGCGGCGCAGCGCATCAATGCTGACGCACCGGCCGCGATGGCACGGGCCTGCGCTGCGATAGGGGTGCCCTTCCTGCATATCTCCACCGATTACGTGTTCGATGGCAGCGGCGATCATCCTCGCGCCGAAGCCGCCGAGACCGCTCCGATCGGGGTCTATGGCCGGACCAAGCGCGACGGCGAAAGCGAGGTCGTCGCGGCGGGCGGACAATACGCGATCCTGCGCACCAGCTGGGTGTTCTCGCCGCATGGCCGGAATTTCGTGACCACGATGCGCAGGCTCGGCGCTGAGCGGGACCGGCTCAGCATCGTCTCCGACCAGATCGGCGGGCCTACCCCGGCCTCTTCCATCGCGCGTGCGCTGATCCGCATGGCAGAGGCGATGTGCGCCGATGCGTCCAAAGCCGGCATCTATCACTTCGCCGGCGCGCCCGACACAAGCTGGGCCGGTTTCGCCCAAGAAATCTTCGCGCAATCCGGCATGGACGTCGAGGTGACCGAGATCGCCACCGCAGATTACCCGACCCCGGCCAGAAGACCGCTCAATTCGCGGCTTCATTGCGCCGCCATCAGCCACGACTTCGACATCCCCCGCCCCGATTGGCGCGCGGCGCTGCGCGACGTCATATCGGAGCTCGACGCATGACGCAGCGCAAGGGCATCATCCTCGCCGGAGGCGCAGGCACGCGGCTTTATCCCATTACCATGGGGCTGTCGAAGCAGCTTCTCCCGATCTATGACAAGCCGATGATCTACTATCCGATCACCACGTTGATGCTGGCCGGCATCCGCGAGATCGCGATCATCACCACCCCCGAGGATCAACACCAGTTTCAGCGGCTGTTGGGCGATGGCAGTCAGTGGGGGCTGGACTTCACCTGGATCGAGCAGCCCTCGCCGGACGGGCTGGCGCAGGCCTATCTGCTGGCAGAGGGTTTTCTTGGCGGTGCGGCCTCGGCGATGGTTCTGGGCGACAATATCTTTTTCGGTCACGGCCTGTCCGAGCTGCTCGCCGCGGCCGATGCGAAACCCGAGGGCGGCACCGTGTTCGGCTATCGCGTCGCCGATCCCGAACGTTACGGCGTCGTCGATTTCGACCGCGACGGAACGGTGAAAGCGATTATCGAAAAGCCAGAACAGCCGCCCTCGCCCTTTGCGGTGACCGGGCTTTATTTCCTCGATGGCAGCGCGCCTGAACGCGCCGCCAAGGTCCGCCCCTCCGCCCGTGGCGAGCTGGAAATCACGACGTTGCTGGAAACCTATCTCCGCGATGGGCTGCTGACCGTGGAGCGCATGGGGCGCGGCTATGCATGGCTCGATACCGGCACCCATGCGAGCCTGCTGGATGCAGGCAATCTGGTGCGCACGCTGGAACAGCGGCAAGGCCTGCAAACCGGCTGCCCTGACGAGATCGCCTTCGAGCAGGGCTGGATCAACCGTGAAGACCTGGCCCGCCGGGCCGAGATCTTCGCCAAGAACGAATATGGGCGCTATCTCGCCGGGTTGCTGAAATAGCTCAGCCCAGCGTCGCAACCAGCCCCGGCAACAGCGCGAAGTCCGAGAACGCAGCCTTGTGCGGCAGCGTGTCGACCGGCGCCTTGCGATAGCCTTCGGTGAAAAGCAGGAATGGCAGTCCGGCAGAAGCCGCGGTCTCTGCATCCACCTCGCTGTCGCCGATAAAAACCGCCCGTCCGTCCCCAAGAAGCCGGGCCGCTTCGTGCAGCATCGCCGGATCTGGCTTGCGCGGCAGACCGCTAACCCCGCCGATCACGACATCGAAGAACCCGTCAAGTCGAAGATGCGCCAGCACGGCCCGCGCCGGTGACAGCGGTTTGTTGGTGCAGACAGCCATGTCATGCCCCGCCTGACGCAATGTCTGCAACGCCTCCGGCACGAAAGGATAGGGCCGCGTCAGGGTCACAGCGCTCTCATAGCGGGCCAGCATCTTCTCGACCATCCGCGCCGCCCGTTGCGGATCCGCGATGCCATGCGCGTCCAGGATCCGGTCGACCAGATGCGGCAGCCCCCGCCCGACGAAACCGCGGATCGTGGCAAGATCGAAACCGGCCAGCCCCTCATCCGCGAGCACCGCATTCGCGGTCGCGTGAATATCCGGCGCGCTGTCGATCAGCGTGCCGTCGAGATCGAAAATCAGCTTCACCCTTGCGCGGCCTCGGCAGCGTCGCGAATGGCGCGGATATTGCGCCCGTAAATATCGGCCTGATCGACCGATCCGCCCTTGAACACCGCCGAGCCCGCAACCAGCACATCGGCCCCCGCCTTCGCAACCAGGGGCGCGGTCTGCGGATCGACACCGCCATCGACCTCGATATGGATCGGCCGGTCGCCGATCATGCCACGCAGCCGGGCGATCTTGTCGATCTGGCTGTGAATGAATTTCTGCCCGCCGAACCCGGGATTGACCGACATGACCAGCACGAGATCGGCCAGATCCAGCACATATTCCACCGCTTCGAGCGGCGTGCCGGGGTTCAGCGCGACCCCCGCCTTCTTGCCGGTTGCGCGGATCGCCTGAAGCGTGCGGTGAATATGCGGCCCGGCCTCGACATGGGCGGTGATCAGATCGGCGCCGGCCTCGGCATAGGCCTCGATATAGGGATCGACCGGCGCGATCATCAGATGCACATCCATGACCCCGGTCACATGCGGCCGGAACGCCTTGACCGCAGGCGGCCCGAAGGTCAGGTTCGGCACGAAATGCCCGTCCATCACGTCGACATGAACCCAGTCGGCGCCCTGGTTCTGCACCGCGGCGATCTCGCGGCCGAAATCGGCGAAATCGGCAGACAGGATCGAGGGCGCGATCTTGATGCGGCGGTCGAAGCTCATGGCGGTCCTCTCGGCTTGGAATGCGGCTGAGCCATAGGGCCGAAACGCCGCGCGCGTCAACCGTCAGCAGTCCTATCGCCGCCGCAGCTTGCCTGCGAGCGCCGCCGCATAGAGAGCAGCCGATCCCGCCCAGCTCTGGCGCCGCACCCCGATCCGCGCGAATTCTGCCGCCATCGCCGGCCCCGTCTTGCCGAGCGCCGCGTAGAAACGGCTCAGCACGGCGCGGTTCTCTGGCGTCAAAAGATCTGACGCGGCGCGCAGAGCAGCGATATTGGCATGAACCCAGCCGCCGTAATCCCCGGCAAAAAGCTGACCGAGACGCGACTTCATCGCCGCTGCCGTGTCGTTGCGCCCCTTGAGATTATCCGCGTGCTGGCGATACAGCAGAACCTCTTCATCGTCGCGGATGACGCCGAAGCCAGCGCCCGAGACGATCTGATAGATCCACCAGTCATGCGATTCGATGCCCGCGCTTGCCGCCGCGCCCGCCGCGCGGCGCGCGATACCGGCAGCGGCAGGTGTCAACACGCAGGTATTGCCCGCGGTGACCGCCTGAACGAGCGCATTGCGGAACCCGTAAGGTCCGGGAAAGCTGCGCGATCCAACGAGCGGCGCGAGCTGCGCATCGCAAATCGTGGTGCGCGCTGCATACACACCGGCCTCGGGCGCGGCCGAAAGCCGCTCGATCGCACGGGCCAGCTTACGCGGCTGCCAGACATCGTCCTGATCGGCAAATGCCAGATATTCCTCCGATGCCGAGCGCGCGATCAACGACAGGAAATTGCGCGTGGCCCCGGCGCGCGGCCCTTCGACCAGCCGGACTTGTCCCTCGGGATAGCGCGCCGCAAAGTCGCGCACGATCTGCGGACCGTCATCGCTCGAACCGTCATCCGACACGACGAGCCGCCACTCTTGATGGCTCTGTGCCGCGATGCTGGCGAGTTGTTCGCCGAGATGTTGCGCCCCGTTATAGAGCCCAAGCCCGATGCAGATCCTCGCCATATGCCTCTCTCGCTTCGTCACAGACCGATTTATCCGGCTTTGCGGCGGTTTCAAAGCATCCTCGGCAGGCTCTTTCTGCGGCCCGTTTTTCCTCCCGGGACAGATCCCAACCGCTTGCTGTTCCTGCGCGGGCCTGATGAACGTCTGTCTCGGCGATGGGCCGTTCGCTTGCAAGCCTGTGGGCGCGCACTTCTCGATTGCGGCGGTGGCATTTCGGCTGCGGCAGATCCGCTTTTTGGCGGTTCACGACGAATCCTGCCGCGCGATATCCTCGATCAGCACGTCGGTTACGACGCCATCGCTGAGGTCCCGCGCCGTCTTCAGCAGCGCCTCGCGCAGACTTCGCATCCGCGCCTCGACGGTGAAGTTGCCGTCGAAACCGCCCGTGTTGGCCTGAATCAGCAACGTTCGCAGCAGCCCGTCACGCAGCCGGAACTCCTGCCGATAGATCTCCTCTTGCATGTCCTTGGGCATTTCGAGCGCGAGGCTCAGCACCATCATCCCATCAAGCCGGCTGCCCCGCATGACCGGCACGAAGAACTGCGAGGGAAAGCGGAAATAGGATCGCTCACCGCCCTTCCCTACCGCCTTGTCCGCGCCGACCACCGCATCATGTTGCGGCGCATCTTTCGCTTCGCTGCCTTCGCCGTGGGAACCGCGATCACCTTCCGCGACTTCCGCCATGTCACCGCTGCCCAGCGCCGGATTGTCGGGACGCAGCAGCTGGCCCCCGATCGCGCCGGCTGCCGCGCAGAAAAGCGCCAGCAGAATGGGCAAAAATTTCTTCAGCATGGGAGACCTCAGTAAGGCAGGATGACGTCGGCGATCTGCTGGCCATAGCGCGGCTGCTGCACATCGGTGATCTGGCCACGTCCGCCATAGGAAATCCGCGCACCGGCGATGCGGTCATAGGACACCTCGTTGTTGCGCCCGATATCCTCGGGGCGAACGAAGCCGGAGACGGTCAGCTCGCGCATCTCGAAATTCACCCGCACCTCCTGGCTGCCTTGTAGATGCAGCGTGCCGTTCG
Organism: Paracoccus sediminicola; assembly: GCF_027912835.1. NCBI lineage: Bacteria > Pseudomonadati > Pseudomonadota > Alphaproteobacteria > Rhodobacterales > Paracoccaceae > Paracoccus > Paracoccus sediminicola. Next base: position 82,177 of record NZ_CP115768.1, on the reverse strand, counting down.
GCAGCCGGTCGATGATCGTCGCCGCCACGCGCAGCGTCAGCTTGTCACGCCGCGAGATCTTGCCGCTGCCCTTGTAGCTCGACGAGGCGTCGGCATCGACGAGGCTGCCCATCGTCGCACCCTCGGGCAGTCGCGCCTCGACACGCTGCGGAAGCCCGGCGAAATCGGGCATGCTGATCTGATCCGCCGCCGATCGCGAACGGTTCGAGCTGTTCGAGATTTCGGCACGGTCGTCGATCTCGATCACCACGGTCAGGATATCTCCGCGGGCGGCGGCACGGCGGTCCCGCACCAGAGAGTTCTGCGCACCGGACCAGAGCGAGGCGCGCGATTCGGGGCGCTGCGGCCCTTGGGGCAGGTTCAGTTCCGGCTCGGTCATGGCGATGAATTCGGGCGTGCTGCGCGACTCGGTCATGCTTGGAGGGCGACCGATATGATCGACGCGATTGCACCCGGCAACGACAAGCAGCAGCAGAGCGGTCAGATAGCGGTTCATTTCCAGCCTCCTGTCCCATGCCCCGCGAGCAACGTGCCGTCCGGCTGGATGCGTGCCGAAATCGTGCTGCGCGAACCGAGGTTCATCACCCGGATCACGTCGCCCTCTGCTCCTTCAGAAAGCGCGCGGCCCTCGGTCTCGATCCAGAGCGGACCGGCGGCGAAATGCACGCGCACAAGCTCATTCCGACCGACGAGAACCGGGTCACGCAGGGCGCCCGCGACAACCGGACGGCCCTCATAGATGGCGATGCGCGCCTGTCGTCCGATAGCCTGCGCGGGATCGGCGATGCCTGCCGTCACGGTCTCGGACAGCGTCACATCGCCCGGCCCGATCACCGTCCCGGCGGGAAGATCTCGCGAAGCGACGATGCCCGCAAAGGCCAGCGAGGGCGACGCGGCGAGGATCAGGGCAAGAAGCAGCCGCATCAGCGCACCTGCACCGTGGCGCCCAGCATCTGGTCGGCGGCGGTGATGACCTTGGCGTTCAGCTCATAGCCGCGCTGCGCCTTGATGAGTTCGGTGATCTCGCGCACCGGATCGACCGAGCTTTCCTCGAGATAGCCCTGCCGCAGCGTGCCGAGCCCCTCCTGTCCCGGCAGCGAGACAAAGGCCGGGCCGGAGGCGTTCGTTTCGAGGAACAGGTTCGAGCCGATCGCCTCCAGGCCTTTCTCGTTTGTAAATCCGGCGAGCGTGACCTGCCCGAGCAACTCGGGTTCCACCCGATCATTGAAATAGGCGTAAACCTCGCCATCGGCATTGATGGCCACGCTGCGGGTCTCATCGGGAATGGTGATATCGGGCGCAACCGGATAACCGTCCGAAGTCACAAGCTGCCCTTCCGCCGAGCGTTTCAGCGCCCCGTCCCTCGTATAGCCCGGCAGGCCGGAGGGCATTGTCACTTCGATATAGCCATGGCCATCAATCGCGAGATCCAGCTCACCCCCGGTCGAGCTGAGCGAGCCCTGCGCGATATTGACCGTCACTGCGGTGGGACGCGCGCCGAGGCCAAGCTGGATGCCGGCGGGCACCGCCGTGCCGTCAGCGGCGGTGATGGTGCCCGGCCGCGTGGCCTGCTGGTAATGGAGATCGGCAAATTCGGCGCGCCTTGCGTTATAGCCGGTTGTCGACATGTTCGCCAGGTTGTTGGAAATCACCTCGACGCGCATCTGCTGAGCGCTCATCCCGGTAGCGGCAATCTGAAGGGCTTTCATCTGGTTTCTCCGTTAACGGGTCATGGCGGTGATGGTGTCGCGGATACGGCGATCCTCGCGGTCAAGCAGGGTCTGTCCGATCTCATAGGCGCGCTGCACCTCGATCATACGGCTGATCTCGGCGATGGGGTCGACGTTGGAATCCTCGAGGAAACCCTGCTGGATCCGCGCCTCTCCGGCCGGTTCGAGCGTGGCGGGATCGGCGGCGAACATGGTGCCGCCCTGGCGCAGCATGGTGGCCGGATCGGGCGCAGCGAAAAGCCCGACCCGAGCGATTTGCTGGCCGTCCGCCGAGACGGTGCCATCCGGCCCGATGGCAATCTGCGCCGCACCCGGCGGAAGCTGGATCGGCGCCAGCCCTTCATCGAGAAGCCGGTGTCCCTCGGCGGTCATCAGCTCGCCCTCGGCCGAGGCCAGAAAGGCGCCTGCACGGGTGAGGCGTGGCCCTTCGGCGGTTTCGACGGCGAAGAAGCCCGGCCCGTCGATGGCCAGATCATAGCTGCCGCCGGTGCGCGTCATGCCGGCCTGTTCCAGATCCAGCAGACGACCGCGCGCATGGGCCATCGACAGCCCCTCGGTGCCACGTCCGGTCGCGCTGAGATATTCCGAGAAGATGACCCCCTCCCGGCGGAACCCATTGGTATTGGCATTGGCGATATTGTTGGCGATGACGCGCATCTCGTTCATCAGCCCGGACTGGCGGGTCAGCGCGGCGTAGATCGCGTTCTCCATCAGCCGAGTCCCGAGATGAGGGGGATGATCCCGTCGGTGAAAAATCCCGACAGGATCGCGGTCATGAAGCTCATGGACACCCAGAACACACCCAGCATCAGACCGATCTTGGGCACGAAGGTGAGCGTCATCTCTTGGATCGAGGTGAGCGCCTGAAACAGGCCGATCAGCACCCCGGTCACCAGCGCCACGGCAAGCAGCGGCGCGGACATGCGCACCGCGATCCACAGCGCCTGACGGACCATATCAAAGATCAGATTCTCATCCATGTCAGACCGGCATCCTCAGGATTTCCTGATAGGCCTCGACCACCTTGTCTCGGATCGCCACCGCCGCATCGAGCGCCAGCTCGGCCTCGGTTAGCGACTGGACGAGCGCATGGGTGTCCGCGGTGCCGGACATGGCGCCGATCGAGCTCTTATCAGCCTGGGAAACAACCCTCTCGAATTCCTGCGCCGCTTCCGTGGCGGGGCTGTCTTGCGGCGCGCCGGGGCGGGCGGCTTCGGCGGCGCGCAAATAGGCGCTCGCGGCGGTCGATGCGTTTATCATCATGGCTCCTTTCAGCGGCGCAGAAGTTCAAGCAGCGACGCGCTCATTCGGCGCGACTGTTCGAACATCTTCAGATTGGCCTCGTAGCTGCGGCTGGCTTCGCGCGCGTCGGCGATCTCGGTGACCAGATCGACATTCGACCCGCTATAGAATCCTTGCGCATCGGCCATCGGATGGGCGGGGTCATAGATCCGGCTCAGCGCGCTGCGGTCGAGAAATGGGCGCGAGGCCGCGACCTGACCGGTCTGCCGCCCGCCTGACATGATCGCCTCGAAGCTGACCAGCTTGCGACGGTAACCCGGCGTGTCGAGATTGGCGATATTCTCCGAGACATGCCGCAGCCGGTCGGCCTGCGCGCGCATGCCCGAGGCGGCGATCTGGCGGGCGGAAATGATCTGATCCATCGGCCCCCTCCCTTGTCCTTACCGTGCCCGTCCAAGCGCGCTGCGCAGCATGGTCAGCGACGAGCGATACACCGCCAGAGACAGCTCGTGCTGGCGGCTTGCATCGGCGCTGCGCATCATCTCGGCCTCGAGAGAGACAGAGTTTCCGTTCGGCGCGCGGCCGCCCCGGTCCTCGACCAGCCGGGCTTGCGCAATGCCGCCACCCGCGTCGCGAAGATGCCCGGCACGGGTGGCGCGCAAGGACGACGTGCCACCGCCGCGATAGGTCTCGTCGAAGGGCCGCAGATCGCGGGCGCGATAGCCTGGCGTATCGGCATTGGCGAGGTTGCCCGCGATCACGGTCATGCGCCGCGCGGCATGGGCGTTCATCGCCCGCGCCATCCGGATCGTTTCGAGGCCGTTCAACATGTCTGTATCTCCTGCTCGGCGATAAACCCGGTCTTAACTCCGAGAGATTTACAAACAGTTTCGACAGCGCCGATTCCCGGCACGGCAGGGGACAGAAAATTGGATAAACTTGATTCCATTGCGGCCCGCATGGCGCGAATACGCCCGGCGCGGCATTTCGGCACCGTGACCGAGATCCGTGGCGGGCTGGTCCGCGTGGCCGGTCTCGGCGCGCATGGGGCCATCGGGGACCGGGTGCGTCTGGGCGGTGGCGGCAAACGCACCGGGGAAATCGTTTCGCTCTGCCGCGACAGCGCCGAGATCCTGCCCGAATCACCTCTGGACGGTCTCTCGACTGGCGCGGGGGCCGAGCTGATCTTTGCGCCGCGTCTCGCGCCGGATGATAGCTGGATCGGCCGCGTGATCGACCCGTTCGGCCGCCCGCTCGACGAACGCCCGCTGCGCGAGGGCGCGCAGCAGCGCCGCTTCCGCGCCCCGGCCCCGCCTGCCGCGACAAGGAACAGGCTGGGCGCACGGCTGGATACCGGGCTCGCGGTGTTCGACACGCTGCTGCCGATCGTGCGCGGCCAGCGGATCGGGCTGTTCGCCGGGTCCGGGGTCGGCAAATCCACCCTGCTGTCCGATCTCTCGCGCGGGGTCGCAGCGGATCTTGTGGTGATCGCGCTGATCGGAGAGCGCGGGCGAGAGCTGCGCGAATTCGTCGAAAACGTGCTCGGCCCCGAGGGGATGGCGCGCGCGGTGGTGGTCGCCGCCACCTCGGATCAGTCGCCGCTGATCCGCCGCCGCTGCGCCTGGGCCGCAATGGCCGTCGCCGAGCATTTTCGCGATGCCGGCCGACATGTGCTGCTGCTCGCCGATTCGGTCACCCGCTTTGCCGAGGCGCATCGCGAAATCGCGCTGGCGTCCGGAGAACCCGCCTCGGATCGGGGTTTCCCGCCTTCGACCGCGCATCTCATCATGTCGCTGGCCGAACGTGCCGGGCCGGGTCCGCAAGGCGCGGGCGACATCACCGCGATCTTCAGCGTCCTGGTGGCGGGTTCTGACATGGAAGAGCCAATCGCCGACATTCTGCGCGGCGTGCTGGACGGTCATGTCGTGCTGGAGCGCGCCATTGCCGAACGCGGGCGATTTCCCGCCGTGGACGTGCTGCGCTCGGTCTCGCGGGCGCTGCCCGTCGCGGCGAGCGAAACCGAAAACGCGCTGATCGGACGCGCCCGCGCCGCCCTTGGCGCCTATGCCGGCTCCGAGCTGATGATCAAGGCCGGGCTCTATGCCGCAGGCTCCGACCCCGCGCTGGATGAGGCGGTGCAGCTTTACCCTTCGCTCGACGCCTTCGTGGCGCAGAAATCACCCGGCGGCTGCGCGGATAGTTTCGCCCTGCTTAGCGATGCGCTGCGCCCGCCACCCCGCAGAGCACATTGAAGTTACTCGGGGAACATGAGACGATTGCTGAATGTTATCCTGTATGCGCATTGCGGTTTTCTGTCGGATTATGCAGTTTCGCCGGGATCTGTAGGGACAAGACGTGGCACTATCTGACTACTTTATCCGGTTTCTCGAGCAGCGGGATTCGCTGTCCGATGCAGAACGCGCCCGGCTGTCTGGCATCCAGACCCGCCGGGTCACATTCGCCTCGGGCGAGGTCATCGTCGCACGTCAGGTCGTGGTCGATCAAAGCTGTCTGATGCTTAGCGGCATGTCCGCTCGGATCCACAATCTGGCGCAGGGCAATGACCGGGTGATCACCGCGCTGCATGTGCCCGGCGATTTCGTCGATCTGCACGGTTTCGTGCTGGCCGGGCTGGAACATACCGTGATCGCGATGGGCCAGACCGAGGTCGAGTTCGTCAGCCATGACCAGCTTCGCCAGCTCACCGATGAATGGCCGCATCTGACCCGGCTTCTGTGGATGTCCACCACCATCGACGCGGCGATTCACCGGCAATGGCTGGTGGCGGCGGCCTCGCTGCGGTCGAGTGCGCATCTCGCGCATTTGCTGTGCGAGATCTATACGAGGCTCAGCAGCGTCGGCGCGGCGGCGGATTACCGCTTTACCCTGCCACTGCTGCAACGGGACCTGGCGAATATCCTCGGCTACTCTCCGATCCATATCAACCGCGCCGTCCGCGACCTGCGCGAACGCGGGCTGATCCGATGGGCGGGGACCGAGCTGGAGATTCTCGATTGGCCCGGCCTGACCAAGCTGGCGCGGTTCCGGCCCGATTATCTCGACATGGAAAAGCTCAGCCGCTGAACGCGCCTATTCGCAAAGCCGCCAGCCGCCGCGCCGCGCGATGATGTCGAAATGCAGGTGATCGTCATGCGCTGCATTCGATCCCGGCCCGAGCACCGTGGTGAAGAACAGGCAGCCGCCATGCCGGATCGCTTTCTGGAATGCTTCTTCGATCCCGCCGGTCTCATTGCGCGGCGCGATCATCATCTCGGTCCCGTCCGAGAATTGCAGACCCGCAATGTCGAACGCGTTGCCGAGCGCATGTTCCGAGATCCGGTCCGAAGTTCCGCCGACCCGCTCCCGGCATTGATAGGTCGAGCCGGGCAGCAGCGCGGTGATCCGCGGCGCGCCGGGCAAGAGCCGCGCGGCGGGCTGCGCTTCCTGGCGGACCCACCGCGCCAGTTGCCGCGCTGTGGCGCAGCGCATCAGCGGCGCGCCTGACAGCGCAAGCCCCGGCTGGATCTCGCGCACCCGGATGGGCCTCGCAATACCGCAATCCCGATCCTCGGCAGAGCTTACCGGCGCGGCGGTCTCATAGGCCACGCCCATCATGCTGAGCCCCAAAAGGCAGGATTGAAATCCGAATTCATCCTCGGCCAGGCGCTGCCAGGCAGGCGGTGCCGCGATCTGCGGCCCGTCCGGCAGCGGCTGCGGCTGGCTCCGGTCGGGTCTGTTGTCGGCGGGAGGCTCTGGCAAAGGATCCGTGATGTCTTTCGACGTATCGGGCGCAGCGGGCATCGGGGGACGCGCCTCGGGCCGGAGGCTTTCGGTCAGCGGCGCGGCCTCGGGCCCCGCTTCGCGCGACGCGTCGCCGGGCCGGTCCTGCGCCGCCACAGGCAGCGCCGTCAGCACGGCCAGCAACAAGGCGGCCCTGCGCGGCATGGCTCAGTCCCCGGCGGTCGCGGCGGGCGGCACCGCCTGCCCCGGCTGCGGCAGCACAAAGCGGCTCCGCTCGGCATCGGCACCAGAGGCGGGCGCGGCGGTGGCAGGCTCTCTCACATCCACATCCGGCACATCCGAGGTCGCCGCCTCGACCGCCGCGGTCAGCGGATCGGCGGGCGCCGTCTCTGGCGACGAAAGCGCTGCGGGGGCCGCCGGCGCATCAGCATTGCCCGTTGCAGAAGCAGCCGTAGCGGGGGCCTCTACCGCAGTCGCATCCGTCGCCGTCCCGGTCGCCACCGTCTCAGCCCCGCTCACCTCCGACGCGACCGTCGGCGCACTCGGCGGCGCCGCAGCCGTCCCGGCGGGCACACTCGGAACAGAGGGCCGACGCGGCGGCGCGGTCGAAGCCGCCAGCGTCAGCGACCCCGCGCTCGCCGGGTTGGTAACAGCCGAGGCCGCCGAAGCCGCCGCCTGCACCGCCTGCGACACCCCCTTTGCCTCGCCCATCACATCGGCAAGCGTCGTGCCGCGTTCCAGAAATTCCACCGCGGTCACGCCGGGCTGAACCATATGGGCAAGCTCCTCGGCGTCCCAGTTCGTCAGACGCACGCAACCATGCGATTCGCCGCGAAACAGCCGCTCGGGGTTAGGCGTGCCGTGCAGCCCATATGTTGGCTTGCTCAGCGCGATCCAGACCGAGCCGACCGGCCCGTTCGGCCCCGGAGGCAGGGTCAGCACCTGTGTATTCTCGCCCTGTGTGAAGTTGACGCGCGGGTTATAGGTGTATTCTGGGTTCAGCGCGACCGTGCGCACCTTGTGCGACCCGCTCGGGGAAGGAGTCTGCGCGGACCCGATCGTGGCGGGGTAATTCACCACCATGTGACCCTCGGAATCATAGGCTGCAACGCGGTTGGTGCCCTTTTCGACAAAGATCCGCGCCACTTTGGCCTTCAGCGGCTTCGACGGAGCGATTACCTTGATCGTGGTGCCCGGGCTCAGCGCCACGCCGGGATTCAGCGCGGTGACGAAACCGTCATCCATGTGAAAACGCTCGCCCAGCTTTTCCGCCACGCTGGTATAGCCCAGCGTGGTCATATTGGCTTTTTCCAGATAATCCGTCGGGATGCTCTGGGTCAGCTCGGCCGCATCGGCCTCGGTGATGGTGTAGTCCATCGTCATCGCGCCGCCCGCAAAGGGCTGCAATGCGGCCCAGACCTGCGGGTCCATCACCCCATCCGCCGGCAGCCCGCTGCGCCGTTCGAAAGCGGCGATGGCGCTGCGGCTCATCCCGCCCTTGATGCCGTCGATCACACCGGGAGATATCCCGGCCCGGTCGAGCAGCACCTGCACCTTGACCGTCAGCGCCGCCTGCCCGCCGGGCAACGCGCCGCCCTGATAGCTGGCCGCCTCGATCGCCTGCGCCGTCACCGGGGCCGCGGCCGCGGCGGCGGGCAGCGATGCGGTCATCAGCGCCGCGAGCGCGGCCGGGCGAAGGGCGGTCATCATCTGTCTTCTCCTGCGTCGATACTGCCTCAACGGCCCGGATTCGGCGCAGTTCCCGGCTTATTTCGCGAGACCGACCTTGTGACCGGGCGGATAGACGCGACGGGAATGCGACAGGGCCAGACCGTCGCACCACAGAGTGCGGTCCAGCGTCAGCACCGGCAAGCCCTTTTCGACCCCGAGGGTCTCTGCACACTCGGTTGTGAGTCGCGTGGCGTGGATCGCGACCCGGCCCGACAGCCGGTCCAGCCTTTCGCGCAGCCATTCCACCGGCTCGGCGCGCTCCAGCATCTCTCCATCCAGCCAGCCCGCCCCCTGCCGGGCGAGATATCCGACCTCGACGCAATAGGGCCGGTCGTTGGCGGTGACGAGCGCGCGATAGCGCAACAGCATCTCTCCGGGCTTCAGATGCATGGCGCGCGAAATGTCCTGCGGCGCGCCCAGCCGTTTCTGCGCCATGAGCCTGTAGCCATAGACGCCGCCGCTGGCCTCGACCTCCTGCCGGATCGGGATGGCCGTGTCGCCCGCGCCAGAAGGCGGAGCGTCGGCGACACGGGTGCCCACACGACGGCGGCGGTGCACGATCCCGTCGCGGGCTAGCTCGGTCAGGGCGCGGTTGACGGTGGCGCGTGCGCAGCCCATTTCGCGGGCAAGGTCCAGCTCTGTCGGGATCAGCTCGCCTGCGGCCCAGATCCCGGCCCGGATGCGGCGCAGGACCTCTGCCCGAACGCTCTGCCATGTATTCGGTCGCGGCCCGTCTGCCGGGGCGAGGCCGCCGCTCTCAAGCATGGACTCTTCCTTCGCGATCAGCATTAACCAACCTGTAATCGTTTTCGAAGCAAGGCTTATCGTGGTTAACCCTGCGTAAGGAAAGCTGTCCAAAGAGGCAGAGGCAAAAAACACAACATGATGATCAGATGTAATGGTATAGTAACGGAATCTATTTCTGACCCTGCCAACGCTATGAGACGTTTTCGCAAACAAATGAACAACAATAAATCGGCCGATCCTACCCGCCGCAACACGACGTCGCGGCACCTTGACGCAGGGCGGGGCTGATGCCCGCGCAAGCGGCAAGGATTTGCCCCGACTACGCCTATGAGCTGGACGCGCGGCTTGCCGGCGCCAGGCGCATCGCCGGCGTCGATGAGGCCGGGCGCGGGCCTTTGGCCGGGCCGGTGACCGCGGCGGCGGTGGTGCTCGACCCGCATCATCTGCCCGAGGGCCTGAACGATTCGAAAAAGCTCTCCGCGCGTCGCCGCGAACGTCTCGCCGCCGAAATCCGAGATACCGCCGATTGGGCCGTGGCGCATGTCACCGTCGAAGAGATCGACCGGCTCAATATCCATCACGCCGCGCATCTGGCCATGTGCCGCGCCGTCGACGGGCTGCGCGCGCCCCCCTGCCGGGTGCTGATCGACGGCAACGCCGTGCCTGCTCCGCTGAAGGATCGTGCCCTTGCTGTGGTCAAGGGCGACTCGCTTTGTCTGAGCATCGCGGCCGCCTCGATTCTCGCCAAGATTGAGCGTGACAAGCTCATGGTGGATTTGGCGCAACAGTTTCCCGGCTATGGCTGGGAGAAGAATGCCGGTTACCCGACTGCGGCGCATAAACACGCGCTGATGACGCTGGGCCTAACCCCATATCATCGGCGAAGCTTCAAGCCGGTCCACAATATCTTGTGTAAACCCACAAACGCAAAGCCCTGATTCAAATAAATAAATTGACGGCGAATCGCCTCTGACTCATCATTCGGAGCATATCAGACCGGGCAAATCCGGCGTTTCGAGAGGCAGAGATGATCGAAGATAACAGCGCATCCGCGCGCGGCTTACCGCTGAACCAGATTCTCGAGGGCGACTGTGTCGAGGTGATGAACGCGCTGCCCGAAGGCAGCGTTGATCTGATCTTCGCCGATCCGCCCTATAACCTCCAATTGCGCGGCGATCTGCACCGCCCTGACAATTCCCGCGTAGATGCGGTCGACGATCACTGGGACCAGTTCGCCAGCTTCGCCACCTATGACCAGTTCACCCGCGAATGGCTGGCCGCCGCGCGTCGCCTGCTGAAACCCAATGGCGCGATCTGGGTCATCGGCAGCTATCACAACATCTTCCGCGTCGGCGCCGAGCTGCAGAATCAGGGTTACTGGATCCTGAATGACGTCATCTGGCGCAAATCGAACCCGATGCCGAATTTCCGCGGCAAGCGCCTGACCAACGCGCATGAGACGTTGATCTGGGCCTCGAAATCCGAGTCGGCGAAATACACCTTCAATTACGAAGCCCTCAAATCGCTGAACGAGGGCATCCAGATGCGCTCGGACTGGGTGCTGCCGATCTGCAATGGCGGCGAGCGGCTGAAGGATGACAAGGGCGACAAGGCCCACCCGACCCAGAAACCCGAATCGCTGCTGCATCGCGTTCTCATCGGCACCACCAATCCCGGGGACGTGGTGCTCGACCCGTTCTTCGGCACCGGCACGACCGGGGCGGTGGCCAAGATGCTGGGCCGCGATTTCATCGGGATCGAGCGTGAATCCGGCTATCGCGCCGCCGCAAGCAAGCGGATGACACGCATCCGCCGCCTTCACGCCGAGGCGCTGACGACCTCGACCGGAAAACGCGCCGAGCCCCGCGTCCCTTTCGGCCAACTGGTCGAACGCGGCATGCTGCGCCCGGGCGAAGAGCTTTATTCCACCGGCAACCGCCACAAGGCCAAGGTCCGCGCCGATGGCAGCCTGGCGGGCGGCGACGTCAAGGGCTCGATTCATCAGGTTGGCGCCAAGCTGGAAGGCGCGCCCTCCTGCAATGGCTGGACCTACTGGCATTTCAAGCGCGAGGGTAAACTCCTGCCCATTGACGCGCTGCGCCAGCAGATCCGTGACGAGTTGGACGAGCGTCCGAACTAGACCAGCTCAACATACCAGTTTCGCCATGTCCGACTGCCTCGCTCGTTCGGCACGGACAAACTTGCCCCGCCATCCCTGATGGCGGGGTTTTTTCGCACAATTTTTCCGTGGATCACCGAGCCGGAAACCAGTGTCTCGTGCGGTTCGCGAATGCGACCAGGGACAGCATCACCGGCACCTCGACCAGCACGCCGACAACGGTCGCCAGCGCCGCGCCCGATCCCAGCCCGAACAGGCTGATCGCCACCGCCACGGCCAGTTCAAAGAAATTCGACGTGCCGATCAGCGCGCAGGGAGCCGCGACGTTGAACGGGATGCGCCATGCCCGCGCCAGCCCGTAAGCGATGAAAAAGATCCCGTAGGACTGGATCAGCAGCGGCACCGCGATCAGCACGATCACCAGCGGTCGGTCAAGGATTACTTCGCCCTGAAACCCGAAAAGCAACACTACCGTGATCAGCAGCCCCAGCACCGAAAAAGGCTGCACCCGCGCCTTGAACGCCTCGACCGCAGCCTCGCCGCCCTGCGAGACGAGACGCTGCCTAGTCAGGTAACCGGCCAGCAGGGGCAGCATTACATATAGCACGACCGAGATCAGCAGCGTGTCCCAAGGCACGGCGATATCGGTCACGCCCAGAAGAAACGCCACGATCGGCGCAAATGCAAAGATCATCACCACGTCGTTCACGCTCACCTGAACCAGCGTATAGGTGGGATCGCCGCGGGTCAGGTTCGACCAGACAAAGACCATCGCCGTGCAGGGCGCGGCCCCGAGCAGAATCACTCCGGCCAGATAGGCCTGCGCGTCATCCGGCGGGATCAGCCCGGCGAACACATGGTTGAAGAAGATCACACCCAGAGCCGCCATGCTGAACGGCTTGATCAGCCAGTTGACCGCAAGGGTCACTGCCAGCCCCTTTGGCTTCTCTCCGATCTGCCGCAGCGCACCGAAATCGACGCCGACCATCATCGGAAACACCATCGCCCAGATCAGCACGGCGACGGGCAGATTGACCGAGGCGATCTCCAGCCCAGCCAGCGCTGAAAAAAGCCCCGGAAACAGGTTGCCCAGCAGGATGCCTGCCGCAATGGCCAGCGCCACCCAAAGCGTCAGGAACCGCTCGAACCGGCCAAGCCCGCCGGGTGCGGGCACGCTCATCTCAGTCAAATCTCGTCCTTGTCTCTGTCGGCGCGGTTCCAGCGCCCTTCATGCCGCGCCCGGGCAGGCGCAAGCAATTTCGTCGATCAGCGGTTGGCACAGCTCGGCCCGCCCACCGCAACAATCCTCGAGCAGGAAGACCAGCAGCCCGCGCAGCCCCTCCATATCCGCGAAATAGCGGATCGAACGCCCCTCGCGGCGGCTATGGATCAGCCGGGCGTTGGACAGCACGGCGAGATTGGCAGACATGGTGTTCTGCCGAACATCCAAAGCCGCCGCGATTTCTCCGGCGGACATGCCTTCCTGCCCCGCTCGGATCAGCAGGCGGAACACATCCAGCCGGGTCGGCTGACCAAGCGCCGCGAAGGCATCTAGAGCGATTTTTTTATCCATATTTCGGGATATATAGATATGATAATGTCGGGTCAATCCCGAAACCAACCCATGCCAGCGACCCGATCAGGTCACAAAGCCTTCTGAGGCATCGGCAACGTCCCGCGATTATACTCGGACCAGTCCTCGATATCGGGATAGAACTGCCGCCGCCATGCCCGCACCCTCGGGTTCATTCGCCGCCGCCACAAAGGCGGGATCATGGCCAGAAACGTCATCCCCGGATAGCCCACCGGCAATTGCGGCGCCTCGTCCTCGCCATAGCTCTGCAACAGAGGAAAGCGGCGATCGGGCTTGTAGTGATGATCTGAATGGCGCTGCAAATTGATGAGCAGCCAGTTCGAGGCAGTATGCGCCGCGTTCCAGCTATGCCGGGGTAGGACATGTTCATAACGTCCCCCGCCGAGATGCCTCCGGCTCAGCCCGTAATGCTCGACATAGTTGGTCAACTCCAACTGCCATATTGCGATAAACGCCTGGAATATTAACAGCATGACTCCCTGCCAGCCGCCAAGGACGAAGGCCAGGATCAGCATGGCAAGCTGCAGCGCGCCATAGCGCCAGAACGGATTGCGCCGGTCGGTCGCCTTGCGCCCGGCCCGTGCCAGAAGGCTCCGCTCGGCCCGCCAGGCGCTACGCGGCGCGTCCCTCAGCACCCGCCAGAAAAACCGGTGAAACCCCTCATTATACCGCGCCGAGACCGCGTCACGCGGTGTTGCCACCCAGGCGTGATGGACCAGCAAATGCTCGGTCCGGAAATGCGAGTACAGCACCGATGCCAGCAGAAGATCGCCCAGCCACCGCTCCCATCCTGGCCGCTGATGCAGCAGCTCATGCGCATAGACGAGCCCCACCGTCCCCGTCGCCACGCCGAGCCCGAAAAACAGGCCCAGCTTCTCCCATCCGCTCAGCCCCGACCGCACGGCATAGAAGATCAGCCCGAAAATCAGACAGAACTGCACCGGAAACCAGATCACCGTGATCGCGCGATACCAGAACAGCTCTGAATCGGGCACGGAGGTATCCGGGTTCTCGCGGTTCAAGCCAAGCGCCGCGTCCAGCCCAGAGACCAGATACCACGCATAGCCCGGCATCAGCACCCACCACCAGCCACCCTGCCACGCGGCCAGAACCGCCAGCGGCACGAGGCCAAGGGACATCCAGAACGGCAGCGCAGAGCGAAGGGAATGCGTCATGGCCCGGACTATAGCCCCGGCGGTCTTGCCGCGAAACCATCCGCGTCGCGCTTCATCCTGACCCAAATATCCCGGGGTCCGGGGCGGCGCCCCGGTCCCCCGGAGGGGCCGGCGGAGGGGATCGGCTCAGCTCCGGACAAGAGCCTCATAGGCATCCGACACATCGCGGGTGATCTGGCCGACCTGGAAGTGATGCTCGCCGATCTGACCGACCGGGGTGATTTCCGCCGCGGTGCCGGTCAGCCAGCATTCGCTGAACTCCGCAAGCTCTTCAGGTCGAATGCGCCGCTCATGGACGACACGGCCGCTGTCTTTCAGCATCGCGATGACGGTCTGCCGGGTGATCCCGTCCAGGAAGCGGTCTGCCAGCGGCGTGTGAATCTCGCCATCCTTCACGAAGAAGATATTCGCGCCGGTTGCCTCGGCGACATATCCTTCCCAGTCATAGAACAGCGCGTCCGAACAACCTTTCGCCTCGGCGGCGTGTTTCGACATGGTGCAGATCATATACAGGCCCGCCGCCTTGGCCGCCGCCGGGATCGTGTCGGGATCGGGGCGCTTCCACGAGCTGATGTCCAGCTTGGCGCCCTGCCATTTCGCATCGCCATAATAGCTGCCCCACTCCCAGGCGGCGATGGCGACGCTGATCGGATTGCGCCGAGCCGAGACGCCCATATCCGGGCCAGAGCCGCGCCATGCAAGGGCGCGGATATAGGCGTTGCTCAGGTCATTCGCCTTCAGCAATGCTGCCTTGGCGGCATCCAGCTCTTCTGCCGAATAGGGCACGGGCATGTCCAATAGCCGGCCGGATTCGATCAGCCGCAGCGAATGCTCATGCCCCTTGAAGATCTTGCCGTCATAGCAGCGCTCGCCCTCGAACACCGACGAGGCATAGTGCAGCCCGTGGGTCAGCACATGAACCTTCGCGTCGCGCCAGTCGAGCAGCTCACCATCCATCCAAATCTTGCCGTCGCGATCATCATATGCGCCGTCCATCGGCACCTCCGCCCTGATTGTCAAATGTTGCGCAAAAAATCCTTATGAGGATCATATATTGCGCTACATCACCGATTTGCTAACGATTGATTCTTGGAAAGTCAACAAGACTGACTTAAAAGCGAAGATGACGACGGCGGAGACATGCATGACGGACCCAGCGATCAAACCCAGCGCCGGACAGGGTGCGGAGAATTTGCTGTTTCTCACGGATGAACAGATCCGGGGCGGGATCGAGGCATTCTTCTTTGCCTACCGCGCCTTCACCTCTGACCCCGACGCGATTCTGGAAGGGCTCGATTACGGTCGCGCCCATCACCGTGCGCTGCATTTCATCGCCCGCAAGCCGGGGCTGACCGTGTCGGATCTGCTGGATATTCTCGGCGTGACGAAGCAATCGCTGAACAGGGTGCTGCGGACGCTGCTGAAGGATGGCCTGGTCGAATCGCGCATCGGGCAGCGGGACCGGCGCGAGCGGCAGCTGTTCTTGAGCGTGCCGGGAACCGAGCTGGAGCAACAGCTGTCCAAGGCGCAGCGGGCGCGGGTCCGCGCCGCCTATCGCGCCGCCGGTCCGCAGGCTGTCGCCGGATTCCGGCAAGTGCTCGAAGCGATGATGGATGAGGCAGGCGCGCGACGTTTCCGCGAAATGCGCAGCGGAGAGGCCGCGGAATGACCGAGGCGGCGCATATTCTCGTCGTCGATGATGATGAACGCATCCGCAAGCTCTTGCGCAAATTTCTCGTCAAGCAGGGCTTCATCGTCTCGGCGGCGACCAGCGCGGAACATGCCCGAAAGATCCTGCGCGGGCTGGAATTCGATCTGATCGTGCTGGATGTGATGATGCCGGGAGAGGACGGCATCGCGCTGACCCGCGACCTTCGCAAGCGGCTCCAGACGCCGATCCTTTTGCTGACCGCGCGCGGCGAGACCGAGGATCGGATCGCCGGGCTGGAGGCCGGGGCAGATGATTATCTGCCCAAGCCTTTCGAGCCACGCGAGTTGTTGTTGCGGATCGGGGCTATCCTGCGCCGTGTGCCGCAGGCGCAGGTGGCCGGGCCGAAATTCATGACGCTCGGTCCGCTGCGCTATGACACGGAACGCGGGCAGCTTTTCGAGGGCGAGGCGCATATTCACCTGACCGGCACCGAGGCGGCGCTGATGCGGCGCCTGGCCGAGACGCCGGGCGAGCCCGTCAGCCGGCTGGATCTGACGCAGGATCTGGGCCGGACCCCCTCCGAGGATGCAGATGGGTCGGACCGCGCCATCGACGTGCAGATCACCCGGCTGCGCCGCAAGATCGAGCCGGACCCGAAAGAGCCGCGCTATCTTCAGACCGTGCGGGGCGCCGGGTATATGCTGATGCCGGATTAGGGGGCGCTGCCCCCGCGGCTGTGCCGCTCCCCCGGGATATTTCTGTCAGGATGAGGGCTAATCGCGCGTGGCGGCGCGGCGGGCATCGGTGATGATATTGGCCTTGAGCTCCATCATCGCAATGCGGCGTTGGAGGGCGCGGCGTTCCTCGGGGTCGTCGATCTGGGCGAGTGCGGCGCGTTTGGCTTCGACATCCTTGCGGATGCGGAATTCCTCGGGGACGAAACCGCCATCCGACATCATCCGGTGCAGCACATCCTCGGGGCGTTCGCGCAGCCGGGCGCGGTCGAGCGGTTTGCCCTCGCCGGCGAGCCCGCAAAGTTCGCCCTTCGCCTCTGCCTCATCCGCGCGGCGGTGGGCGATCCGCTCGAACCAGTGCATCACATCGCCTTGAGCTGCGTCAGCGCGGCGTCGAGCCGGGCAAGATCCTCGTCGAGATCGGCGAGTTTCTGGCGGGTTTCTTCGATCACCTCGAAATCGGCATTCTCGACGAATTTCGGGTTATCGAGCCGCTTGCGCAGCCCATCCGCATCCTTGCGGGTTTTGGCGGCGTTCTTTTCCAGCCGCGCGGTTTCGGCCTCCACGTCGATCACATCGCCGATGGGCAGCGCGAAGGAGGCACCCTGAGCGGGGACCGAGATCATGCCCTTGCCCGCAACACCGTCCCGCGGGGCGTTGACCCGGGCGAGCCGCTCGATCAGCGGGGCGTTGGCAGCAAGCGCAGCGCGGGCGGCCTCATCGGCCTCGGTCACGATCAGGTCGATCCGGGCACCCGCCGGCACGCCCATCTGGGCGCGGGCCGAGCGGATATTCTCGATCAGCTGGATGACCCAGTTCATCTGCCGGTCGGCATCCGCGTCGATCACCTCGCGGCCGAGTTCCGGCCAGTCGCCATGGATCAGCATCCCGTCGCGCTCGCCGGTCAGCGACCAGAGCTCTTCGGTCACGAAGGGCATGATCGGGTGCAGCAGCGCATAGCACTGATCCAGCACCCAGCCCATCGTGGCGCGGGTTTCCTCGGCATATTCGCCGTCAAACAGCGGCTTGGCGAATTCGACATACCAGTCGCAGACCTTGCCCCAGACGAAAGCGTAAAGCCCGTTCGCCGCGTCGTTGAAGCGATAGCTTTCCAGGGCCTCGTCGGTGGCCTGGGTGGCGCGGGCGACCTCGCCGATGATCCAGCGGTTCACCGTATGGCGCGGATTGGGGCGGTCGCCGCCACCGCGCACACCGTTCATCTCGGCGAAGCGGGTGGCGTTCCAGATCTTGGTGACGAAATTGCGGTTGGCCTCGACATGTTTCGGCCCGAGCTTCGGATCGCGGCCCATCGCCGCCATGCTGGTCAGCGTAAAGCGCAGGGCGTCGGCGCCATATTCATCCACGAGCGTCAGCGGGTCGATGACATTGCCCTTGGATTTGGACATCTTCGCGCCTTTCTCATCGCGCACCAGCCCGTGGACATAGACGGTGTGGAACGGCACGTCACCCACCACCTCGAGCTGCATCATCATCATCCGGGCCACCCAGAAGAAGATGATGTCGAAGCCGGTCACCAGCACATCGGTCGGGAAATATTTCCGCATCTCGGGCGTGTCGTCAGGCCAGCCGAGCGTGCCGATGGGCCACAGCCCGGAGGAAAACCAGGTGTCGAGCACATCCGGGTCGCGCCAGACCGGGTAAAGCAGCTTTGTCGGGTCCTGATTGATATTGTATTCGGCCAGGCTTCGGCTGAAGACGTCGATGGCTTCCTCGCGGTCCGAGACCTCGACCACGCGGCTGACCTCCAGCGGTTGCGGCAGACCGGCAATGTCATCGCGGAAGCTGTCGATCACATCCTCGAACCGCGCCGCGGCATGGTGAACCGAGCCGCGATGCACCAGCCCGTCAGCCAGAAGCTCGAGCAGCTCGACCTCGTCGAGCGCGCCGTCGCCTTCGTCATCCGTAAAGCCGCGCACCGCCAAATCCAGCCCGTACCAGACCGGAATCTGATGCCCCCACCAGAGCTGGCGAGAGATCGTCCACGGCTCGATATTCTCCAGCCAGTGCTCATAGACCTTGCGGTGCTGATCGGGCAGGATCCGCGTCCGGCCATCGCGCACGGCGTCGAGCGCCGGGCCGACGATGCGGGCGGTGTCGACGAACCACTGATTGGTCAGCATGGGCTCAATCACCACGCCCGAGCGGTCGCCGAAGGGCTGCATGATCTTCTTGTTCTCGATCACGGGCGCGCCTTCGGCATCGGTCACCGCAAGCCCCTCGGCGGTGATTTCCTCTACCACGCGGCTGCGCGCCTCATAGCGGTCGAGACCGCGCAGATGTTCCGGCACGAGATTCACGTTGGACACATCGCCCACATCCTCTCCCTTCGCGGCACGGGTGGCGATGGCAGCGCTTTCCTCATAGCTTTTGCCGTCGGCGCGCATCGCAGCCTTCGTGTCCATCAGCGCATAGAGCGGGATGTCGTTGCGGGTCGCGACGCCGTAGTCGTTGAAATCATGCGCGCCGGTGATCTTCACCGCGCCCGAGCCGAAATCGGGGTCGGGATATTCATCGGTGATGATCGGGATCAGGCGGCGATGTTCCTTGGGCCCGACCGGGATCTCGCACAGCTTGCCGACAATGGGGGCATAGCGCTTGTCGTCTGGATGCACCGCCACCGCGCCATCGCCCAGCATGGTTTCGGGGCGGGTCGTGGCGATGGAGATATAGTCGCGGGTCTCGCGCAGGGTGACATTGCCGTCCTCGTCGCGCTCGACATATTCATAGGTCTCGCCACCGGCCAGCGGGTATTTGAAGTGCCACATATGGCCGGGCGTGTCGCGGTTCTCGACCTCGAGATCCGAAATTGCCGTCTCGAAATGCGGGTCCCAGTTCACCAGCCGCTTGCCGCGATAGATGATGCCCTTGCTATACAGATCGAGGAATACCCGGATCACTGCATCGTGGAAATTGCCGCCCTCTCCTTCCGGGGCCGAGGGCGCGCCGGACATGGTGAAGGCGTTGCGCGACCAGTCGCAGGACGCGCCGAGCCGCTTGAGCTGGTTGACGATGGTGTCGCCGGATTCCTGTTTCCAGTTCCAGACCTTTTCCACGAAGGCCTCGCGCCCGATTTCGCGGCGCCCTGGCTCTCCGGCTTCGGCCATCTTGCGTTCGACGACCATCTGGGTGGCGATGCCGGCGTGGTCCTGACCGGGCTGCCACAGCACGTCGAAACCGCGCATCCGGTGCCAGCGGGCGAGGATATCGGGCAGGGTATTGTCGAGGGCATGGCCGATATGCAGGCTGCCGGTCACGTTCGGGGGCGGCATCATCATCGCGAAAGTCTCGGCGCCCGGCTGCGCATTGGCCCCGGCGGCAAACGCGTTGCGCTTTTCCCATTCGGCGCTGATGCGGGCTTCGGCACTGGCCGCGTCGAAGGTCTTGTCAATGCTCATCGTGATCCCCTGATCTTTGCCGATGTTCCTATCCCGTCCGGCAGGCAAGGCCAAGACCGGGAACCTCATCCGCTCTGCGCGGGTTGGCCCGCGGGCAGCAGGCGGGAACAGCATGACCGAAACATTCGATTTATCGGGGCTTCGCGTTGCGGTGATCCTCAACCGCAAATCGGGCAGCGGAAATGGCGACGATCTTGCCGCGACGCTGGAAGAGCGGATCGCACCGGCCTGCGACAGCTTCACCCTGCGACGCCCGGAGAGGGGGCAGAACCTTGTGTCTCTCGCCGCCGATACGGCGCGCGAGCATGATGTCGTCATCGCGGTCGGCGGAGACGGGACGCAGGCTGCCGTCGCGCAGGCGCTGGCCGACGCGGACGACGGCACGGTGATGGGGGTGGTCCCCGGCGGCACGTTCAACTATTTCGCCCGCGATCTCGGCGTCGGCGACACACCCGAGGCGGCCATCGACACGCTTCTGAATGCGCGGGTCGAAAACGTCTCGGTCGGGGACATGAATGGCAAGGTCTTTCTCAACAATATCAGCCTCGGCGCCTATCCCGAAATTCTCGAGCGCCGCGAATCCTTCTATAAGCGGTGGGGACGGCGGCGCGTTCTGGCCTATTGGGCGGCGCTGCGCACGCTGATGGATCTGCGCCACCCGCTGCATCTCACCGCGGTGGTGGACGGCGAAAAGCGCGAGTTCCGCACCGCGCTCGCCTTTGTCGCACAAAGCGAGACGCAGCTTGAAAGCTTCGGGCTGGAGGGCGCGGATGATGTGCGCCGCGACAAGCTGCCGCTCTTTGTGGCCAAGGCAGAGCGCGCCTGGCCGCTGATCGGGGCGGCGCTGCGGCTTGCCCTGGGACAGATGTCGCGCGGCGAGGATTTCGAGCTCATCGTCTCAGATCACTTCATCATCAATACCGACCGTCCGACCCGCCACGTCGCCCATGATGGCGAGCGATCCCGCGTCCCGGCCCCGCTCGAGCTGTCGATCCGCAGAGACGCGCTTAGGGTTCTGGTCCCTGCCAGCCCAACGGGGTCATGATGCGCCTCGCCTTGCTGTCAGACCTGCATATCGGGATGCATCGCGCCGCGCTTGTCGAGCCAATGCTTGAGGCGATTGCAAGGGCGAGGCCGGATCACATCGTCGTCGCGGGCGATCTCGTGCAGCGGGCGCGGCGCGAGCTGTTCGACGAGGCCGGGATGTTGCTGAGCCGGACCGGGCTGCCCTGGCTTTGCGTGCCCGGAAATCACGACATTCCGCTGATGAATCTGCCGGGGCGTCTGTTCTGGCCGTTCCGCGCCTATCAGCGCGCGGTGCCCGGCCCGCGAGAACCCCTGCTGGAGCTGCCGGGCTTGAAGATCATCGGGGTGAATTCGACCTTCCCCTATCGCTGGCGGAACGGGCGGATCACCGGGCGGCAGATCGACCGGGTGCGGCACCTGTCGCGCAGCGGGCCGGTAATGGTGGTGCAGCACCACCCGATCAGCCTGCTGCCGGGAGAGACGAAAGAGTTGATGCTCAATGCCGAGGCGGCCTTGTCCGCCTATGAGGAGGCCGGGGTGTCGCTGGTGCTGACCGGGCATCTGCACCAGTTCAACACGGCGATCTCGGATTCGGGCATGACCCAGATTCATGCGGGATCGGCGCTGTGCGACCGTTCCGAAGACCCGCCGAACGAATTCGCCCTGCTGGATGTGGAAAGCAATTCCTTCGCCCTGACGCGGATGATCGCTCCGAAGGGTGGTGGGGAGTTTCTTGCCCAACCGCCGATGAAGCTGCCGAAGCGGCGCTGACCCGACCCGTGACGCGGCGCTCAGTTCAGCCCGAGCACATCCATCATGTCATACTCGCCGGGCCCCTTGTCCTGACCCCAGATCGCCGCGCGCAGAGCGCCGCGCGCGAATATGGCCCGGTCAGTGGCCAGATGGCGCAGAACCACCCGCTCGCCCTCGCCCGCGAAGATCACGTCGTGCTCGCCCACCACGTCGCCGCCGCGAATGGCCGAGAACCCGATGCTGCCGGCCTTGCGTTCGCCGGTGATCCCCTCGCGCGCCGGCGTCCGCAGATCTTCCAGCGACGCGCCCCGCCCTTCGGCGGCAGCCTCGCCCAGCATCAGTGCGGTGCCCGAGGGCGCATCGACCTTGTGGCGGTGATGTGCCTCGACCACCTCGATATCCCAATCCTCGCCGAGCGCCGCCGCGACCCTGCGCGTCAAACCCATCAGCAGATTGACCCCGAGGCTCATATTGCCCGCCCGGATGATCGGCGCATGGCGGGCGGCGCGCGACAGGGCACCCAGATCCCCGGCTGACAGCCCCGTCGTGCCGATCACATGGACCGCACGCGCCTGAGCCGTCAGCTCGGCAAAACCGACCGTCGCCTCGGGCGTGGTGAAGTCGATCACGGCCTGCGCCTTGGCGATCGCGCTCACCGCATCATCGGTGACCAGCACGCCATTGGCCTGCCCGCCCATCGCCTCGCCCAGATCCTGCCCGATCCAGTCGCTGTCCCTGCGCTCAATCGCGCCGACCAGACGCACATCGTCCGACGCGCTGACCACCCGGACCAGCATCTGACCCATGCGCCCCGAGACCCCCGTGATCACCACTCCCGGCTTTTCCATGCCCATCTCCTTCCGCTTTCCCCTTCGCTTAGTCCATTGCGGGCCGGCCCCCAAGCCCCTACATCTGCGGCCATGGCACAGAACCGCTTTCATACCGGCCCCGGTCCGTCGCAGCGCCAGCTTCGCGTGGGCGAGCTGATCCGTCATCGCCTTTCCGAGCTGCTGCTGCGGGCCGAGGTGCACGACCCCGATCTGAACCGCCACTCGATCACCGTGGCAGAGGTGCGCACGTCGCCCGATCTCAAGGTGGCAACCGCCTTCGTCATGCCGCTTGGCGGGCACGAGGAAGAGGCCGCTCTCGAAGCCCTTCGCCGCAATGCGCGCGAGCTGCGCCATCTGGTCGCCAAAGGGCTGAACCTGAAATACGCGCCGGAGCTGCGCTTCCGCCTGGACGAGACCTTCGACCGGATGGACGACACGCGCCGGATCTTCGCCGATGAGCGGGTGCGCCGCGATGTCGAAGCCGGGCAGGACGATGACGAATTGGACTAGGCTGCTCTGCCGGCTGGGCGTGGCGGCGGGCGGGCTGATGGCGCTGACCATTCAGGCCGCGGCCGCCGAATGCGGTCGGATGGAGCATGACGGTCAAAGTTATTCGCTTTGCACGATCACCGCCGATGAAGAACCGCGTCTCGGGCTCTGGATCGACGATGCCGAGGGTAACAAGCTGCGCAACTTCAGCAATCTGCGCGCCGCGCTGCCCGCCGGCCGCGATCTGGTCTTTGCGATGAATGCCGGCATGTTTCATTCCGACTATGAACCGGTCGGCTTCTACAAATCCGATGGAGAGACGCGCGGTCAGCTCGTGACCGGGGGCGGCGGCGGGAATTTCGGCCTCTTGCCCAACGGTGTGTTCTGCACCGGCGGCGCGCAGCCTTTCGCCGTGATCGAATCGCGCGCTTTCGCTGAGAAACAGCCGCAATGCCGCCTTGCCACTCAGTCCGGGCCGATGCTGGTCATCGATGGCGAGCTGCATCCGCGTTTCCTTGTCGACTCGGACAGTCTCTATGTGCGCAATGGCGTGGGCGTATCGGCGGATGGTCAGACCGCCTGGTTCGCGATTTCCGATCGCCCGGTGAATTTCCACAGCTTCGGACGGCTGTTCCGCGACGGTTTGGGGGCGCGAAACGCGCTGTATTTCGACGGCTCGATCTCGCGGCTGCACGCGCCGTCGCTGAACCGTTCGGATTTCGGCTGGCCGATGGGTCCGATCATCGGGCTGGTTGACGAGGGCTGAACCCGGCGCTATGCGCGCAGGCTCCTGACAGAGGTGCGATATGGCACGCAAAAAGGGTCGCGATATTTCCGGCTGGCTGATCGTCGACAAACCCGCAGGGGTCGGCTCGACCGATGTGGTCGGCCGCGTCCGCTGGGCGCTCGACGCGAAAAAGGCCGGACATGCGGGGACGCTGGACCCGGATGCGACCGGAGTTCTGGCGGTCGCCCTGGGAGAGGCTACGAAGACCGTGCCGCTGCTGACCGAGGCGCTGAAGGCATATGATTTCACGGTGAACTGGGGCGCGGAGACGACCACGGACGATGCCTCTGGCGCGGTTGTGGAAACATCGGATCAGCGCCCCGCCAGCGACACAATTCGCGCTGCCCTGCCCGGCTTCACAGGCGAGATCATGCAGGTGCCTCCGGCGTTTTCCGCAGTGAAGGTCGATGGCGCACGGGCCTATGATCTCGCCCGCGACGGCGACGCGCCCGAGCTTCAGCCGCGTCCGCTCTATGTCGATGAGCTGTCGCTGATCGAGGCGCGCGAGGATGACGCGGATCTGCATATGGTCTGCGGCAAGGGCGGCTATGTCCGCGCAATCGCCCGCGATCTTGGGCGCGAGCTGGGTTGTCTCGGCCATGTCGCGACGCTGCGCCGGGTCTGGTCAGGCCCTTTCGAGGTCGCGGATGCGGTGCCGTTCGACCTGATCGACCGCGACAATCAGGCAGAGATCGAGACGCGTCTGCTGCCGATCCAATCTGCCCTCGCCGAGCTGCCCGAACTGCGCGCGACCGAGCAGGGCGCGATCCGCATCCGCAACGGCAATGCCGGTCAGGTGCTCGCCACCGCCCAGTTCGGAGAGACGGTCTGGGTCAGCCATGCCGGGCAGGCGCTTTGCATCGGCCGCTATCTGGGCGGCGAGGTGCAGCCCGACCGGGTGTTCAAGCTGTGAGCGCCGCTGTCCAGATCCGCCGGGAACGTTCCGGCGACGAGGCCGCTATCTTGGCACTCACAACCACAGCTTTTGAAACGGCGGCGCATAGCGACGGCACCGAGGCACAGATCGTCGAAGCCCTGCGCAAGGCAGATGCGCTGAGCCTGTCGCTTGTCGCCGCCGAGGGTGGGGCTCTCGTCGGACATATCGCCTTCTCGCCGGTCATGATCGGGGGCGCCGATTACCGCTGGGTCGGGCTCGGCCCGGTTTCGGTTGCGCCGCGGCATCAAGGTAACGGGATTGGTGCGGCGCTGATCCGCGACGGCCTTTCGCGTATGCGAGGGTCGGGCGCGCAGGGCTGCGTGGTGCTGGGCGAGCCGGGCTATTACGCGCGGTTCGGCTTTCAGGCGAACCCGGCGCTGACTCTGCCCGGCGTGCCGCCCGAATATTTCATGGCGCTGAGCTTCGAAGATTCCATCCCAAAAGGCGAAGTAGCATATCACCCGGCTTTCGGATCAATCTGATCCAGGCGGGGCCGCGGTCCAAATCCGGCCACCCGTCGGACAGGCCGCGCTGCGGGGCGGCGGCAGCAACACACCCGCCAACGGGGTAAGAACTTTTCGATAAGCTCTGCGTGGGAAAGCGTCTTCGGTTCTCTTAAAGATCCAGCGTCACGCCTCCGGCCCGCCGCGCGCCGCGGAAAGGGCCGTCCCCCGCCGCGTCGATGCGGGCGATGCCGGACTCTATATCCTCATGGATGACCCGCATTTTCCACGCAGTGGCATGGATCATCCGCCCGTCACCGCAGGCCATGGCGACATGGCCGGGCCAGAACAGAAGATCGCCGCGCTCGATCCGCTCCACCTGCTGAAATGCCGCCTCTTGCATATCGGCATCACCGGGACAGGCGATCCCGCAGCCATGCAGCGCCGCCTGCACCAGTCCCGAGCAGTCGATACCCGCGCGCGAATTGCCACCCCAG
This sequence comes from Paracoccus sediminicola, assembly GCF_027912835.1. Classification (NCBI taxonomy): domain Bacteria; kingdom Pseudomonadati; phylum Pseudomonadota; class Alphaproteobacteria; order Rhodobacterales; family Paracoccaceae; genus Paracoccus; species Paracoccus sediminicola. Next base: position 56,535 of record NZ_CP115768.1, on the reverse strand, counting down.
AGATAGGGAGTCCCGATCAGCGCCTCGGCCAGGTCAACCGGATCCGCCGCGAAGGCGTCGCCGATCCCCTGCACCGGAACCCACCCGCCTGTCGCGAGCCGCGCGAAACGACCCTGCGTTTCGACCACCGAGATCCGCGCATTCATCGACAACCAGCCGGTCTCGCGCTGCTTCATGTCCGGGACCGGATAAATATGCGTCGCCGGGGCGCTGACGCGGTGGGTGATCGCGGGCATCTCGACGCTCAGATCGCATTCGAAGACCCAGCCACAATACCCATCGCGCCCGGCCTGAACGAAGGCCCACCCGTCGCGCCGCTCGATCACCGTGACATCGGCGCCGAAATTCAACTGCCGGTCGCGTGCGCCATCGGGTTGCGCCAGCAATTCGGCCAGCGGGACGGCCACACGCGCGGCTTCGCCTTCGGTGTAATCCGGCCGCTCGATCCGCCCGCGCCAGGAAGCGAGCGCCACGCGATCGGTCGCCGGGGTCGCGCGCCGGTCGCTCATTTCAGCAGCGCGGGCAGCGCGCCAAGCAGCGCCCGCGCGCCCTGCTGTACGCCGCCCTTCGTGCGACCCGGCGCGGCAGAGAGTTGCCAGCCGTAAATATCGAAATGGGCATAGCGCCCCGCCCCCTCGGCAAAGCGGCGCAGGAACAGCGCGGCGGTGATCGATCCGGCCATGCCGCCCGCCGGTGCATTGTCGAGATCGGCAATGCCCGGCTCGATCATCTCTTCATAGGGTTCCCAGAACGGCATCCGCCAGACCGGGTCCCAGAGATCCTGCCCGGCCTGCTGGATGGCCTGCGCCGCCGCATCGTCATCGCAATAGAACGGCGGAATGTCGGGGCCGAGCGCCACCCGCGCCGCGCCGGTCAGCGTCGCCATCGAGACCAGCCAGTCGGGCCGGTCCTCGGCGGCATAGGCCATCGCATCGGCCAGGACCAGCCGTCCCTCGGCATCGGTGTTGTTGATCTCGACCGTGAGCCCCTTGCGCGAGGTCAGTATATCGCCGGGGCGCATCGCGTTGCCAGATATGGCATTTTCCACCGCCGGGATCAGCACGCGCAGACGCATTTCCCGCGTCGCCCCAGTTTCCGCCAGCATCTGTGCCAGACCCAGCACCGTCGCGGCTCCGCCCATATCCTTCTTCATCAGCTTCATACCGGCGGCGGGCTTGATGTCGAGACCGCCCGTGTCGAAGCAGACCCCCTTGCCCACCAGCGTCAGCACCGGCCCGGTTTCGCCTAGAGTCAGCTCGATCAGGCGGGGCGCCTGTGCAGCGGCGCGACCGACGGCATGGATCAAGGGGAAATTCCGTTCGCGCAGCGCCTCGCCCGCGATGACCTCGATACCGAAACCGTGTCGCGCGGCCATGTCGCGCGCCGCGGCTTCGAGCGCTTCCGGCCCCATGTCATTGGCCGGCGTGTTGATGAGATCGCGGGTCAGAAACTCGGCCTCGGCCATGGCAATCAGCCGCGCTGCATCCACGCCTTCGGGCGCGACGAGCCGTGCCTTCGCGCCTTCGGCCTTGCGATAGCGGCCAAAGCCGTATTGCGCCAGCAACCAGCCGAGAGCCGCCTCGGAAGGGTCGACATTCTCCGGCCAGCTTTCGATCCGCCAGTCACCCTCGGGCAATGCCGAGGCAGCTTTTGCCAGCGCGAAACGCTGTCGCGCCGGTCGCGCGGTGTTCGGACCGATCCCGACCAGCGCCCCGCCGAGCCCGCCCGCGCCATCCGGCAGCAGACAGATCTGACCCTGCTTACCGCTGAAGCCACTGGCCGATGCCCAGCTTCGCGCATCGGCATCGAGCCCCTCTGGCAGGGAATCACGCACCAGCCAGATCGGGCGGGCGGTGTGCGCATCTGCGGCAAATTCGGCGGTCATCTTCGTCCCTTTCGCTTCTGCGGCTGAGCATGTCACCCCGGCCATTCCCCCGCAAGCCGCGGCGGTCGGCTGACCGTGACTGCCCCGCTGGCCGAGGGGCAGACCGCCCGAAATTCAGTTGCAGCAATGAAGCTCGGCCCCGGCCCGATCACACCCGGTCCCAGATCTCGGTCAATGAGCGGTTCGCCACCCGAATCGCACGCGCCAAGGTCGCGGTCAGCGGGACCCGGTCTTCGTGCCGCGCGCATTGCGCCACATCAGATGCCACCGCCGCCAGCGACACCAGCCCGACCTGCCAGGCGAGCCGCGAAAGCCTGTCCGCCTGCGCCACGATCGCCGGCCCGTCCCCCGCCGTCGCGGCGGCCTGCAAGGCGGTGACGGCAAGCGCCATCTGTTCGAGCGCCATTTGGATGATGCCGTCGGCAGCGACCTGCCCCAACTCGTCGACGATGCTCTGCACGCGCGCCGTATCGACGCGGATATCTTCGGCCAGCCCGAGGGCCGCAATGTTACCCATCACTCACACTCCACACCTTCGTGTCCCCACACGGACATGCAGACTGGCAGCGGGCTGTTACGATTTCCTTACGCGCCCCGGCAAAAATCGCTCGAATTGCGCGCAATACCGGCCTATCAACGGGCCGGAACCAAGGAAAAGACGATGCATAACGCCAAGCTCCTGCCGCATTATCTCGTCAGCCGCTATACGGGCTGGCGCGCCACCACATTCGACGAAAACCGCGCCTGGTATGCGCGTCTGGCCGAGGACGGCCAGCGGCCGCGCGGGATGATCATCTCCTGTTGCGATTCGCGGGTGCATGTCACCTCGATCTTCGGGGCCGATAGCGGCGAGTTCTTCATTCACCGCAATATCGCCAATCTGGTGCCGCCCTACACGCCGGACGGTCAGCAGCATGGCACCTCGGCGGCGGTTGAATATGCGGTCACCGCGCTCAAGGTCGCCCATGTCATCGTGATGGGCCACACCAATTGCGGCGGCGTCGCGGGCTGCCACGCCATGTGTTCCGGCAAGGCGCCCGAGCTTGAAGAGGAATCCAGCTTCGTCGGCCGTTGGATGGATATCCTGCGCCCCGGCTATGACCGCGTGGCCGATCTGCCCGAGGCGGAACAGGTCCCGGCGCTCGAACGCGAGGCGGTGATGGTCTCGCTGGAAAACCTGATGGGCTTCCCTTTCGTGCGAGAGGCGGTCGAAAGCGGACGCATGCAGTTGCACGGGCTGATCCATGACATCGCGGACGGCACGCTGTTCCAGTTCGACGGCACCAAGGGCGAGTTCGTGCGCGTGTGATGCGCAGATTCACCGCCGGGATCTGGGTTCTGATACTGGGCTATACGCTCAGCCAGTTCTACCGCGCCTTCATGGCCGTGCTCAGCCCGGTTCTGCGGACCGAGCTCGGGGCCTCACCCGGCGATCTGGCGGTGTCATCGGGCATCTGGTTCTTCTGCTTCGCGGCGATGCAGATCCCGGTGGGCGGCTGGCTTGACCGCTTCGGGCCCCGTCGCACCGCCTCATCACTGATGCTTGTCGCCGCACTGGGCGCGTCGGTCTTTGCGTTGGCTCAGGCGCCCTGGCATCTTCACGTCGCGATGGGGCTGATCGGCATCGGCTGTTCGCCGGCGCTGATGTCGGCCTATTTCATCTTCGCCCGCAATTTTTCGGCGCGCGAATTCGGCACGCTGGCCGGAGCCTTCGTCGCTGTCGGCTCGCTTGGCAATATCCTCTCGGCCTCGCCGATGGAGGCGTTTGCCACCGCGGTCGGCTGGCGCGTGGCCACCTGGACACTGGTCGGAATATCACTGGCTGTCGCCGTGTCGGAGTTCGCCATGGTCCGCGACCCCGACCGGCTTGACGACAGCCATCCAGAAGGGCGTCTCGGCGATCTCTTCCGGCTGCGCGCGCTGTGGTTCATCCTGCCGCTCTTCTCGGTTAACTACGCAGCCTCAGCGGCAATCCGGGGGCTTTGGGCGGGGCCATATCTTCAAGAGGTCTATGCCGTTGACAGCAGCATGATCGGCTATGCCACGCTGCTCATGGGGCTGGCGATGATCGTCGGCAACTCTCTGGCGGGGCCGCTTGTCGGGCTGGTCGGATCGGTCCGCCGCACCATTCTGATGGGCACCGCAGCCACCGTCCTCGTGATCGCCGCGCTGTGGCAATTGACCGATGTCAGCCTTGCCGTGTCGGTTGCGCTGCTGACCCTGGTCGGCCTTTCCGGCGCGTCCTATGTGCTGCTGATCGCCCATGGCCGCGCCTTCCTGCCGGCCCATCTCGTCGGGCGCGGCGTGACCTTTCTGAACATGTTCTCGATCGGCGGCACCGGACTTCTGCAATTCGCCTCACGCCCGGTTTACCAATGGTCGTCCGCCACTCACCCGCCCAGTGAGGCCTATTCGATACTCTTCCTGTTCTTCACTGTCCCGCTTGCGCTAGGCTTGCTCCTGTATTTCCTCACACCGGAGTCACCGGATGACTGAGCCGACCGAGATCGAGGTCGTCGCCCCCAACCTCAAGCGCCGCCTCTCGGGCGTGACCGCAACCGTGGTGCGGCTGATCCCGGTGCAGGCGCGCATGATCGGCATCCGCGCCACCGGGCCGGGCCTGCCGCCCGAACTGCCGCATATTCCGCTGAGCCGCGCCGCCACCCTGCCCCGCAACCGCTGGCGGGTCTGGCATGCGCGGCGGAATACGGAAATGGCGCTCGGGCTGATCTTCCGCCGGATCCTTCGACGGCGCTATCGGCTGCTGTTCACTTCGGCGGCGCAGCGCGATCACAGCGGCTTCACGAAATGGCTGATCCGCCAGCAGGACGCGCTGATCGCCACATCGCCACAGGCGGCCTCATATCTGGAACGGGAGGCGACGGTGATCCTGCACGGGGTCGACACCGAAACCTTCCGCCCCTCCGAAGACCGCGCCGCGCTCCGCCGCGCGCTGGGGTTCAGCCCGGACGCAGTGCTGATCGGCTGTTTCGGGCGGGTCCGGGCGCAGAAAGGCGTTGATCTTCTGGTCCGCGCCGCGCTGCGCCTGTTTCCCGAGCGGCCCGAGGCGCAGCTTGTCTTTACCGGGCGCATCACCCCGGACAACGCGGAATTTGCCGACGGGTTGAAGGCCGAAATCGCCGCCGCGGGGCTGTCCGACCGCATCCGCTTTCTGGGCGAGCTGCCCTGGGCCGAGGTGGTCCGCCATTACCAGGCGCTTGACCTCTTTGCGGCGCCCGCGCGGTGGGAGGGGTTCGGCCTGACCCCGCTCGAAGCTATGGCCTGCGCTGTCCCGGCGGTGGCGGCGCGGGTGGGCGCCTACGAAACGCTGATCCGCGATGGAGAGACCGGTTCGCTGGTGCCGCCGGATGATCTGGACGCACTGACCGAGGCGCTGCGCCGCTGGCTCGACGACGCCGGTGCGCGCAACGCGGCCGGTGCTGCCGCGCGCGCTCATGTGACGCGGAACCACGCCATCGAAGGCGAGGCAGAGGCCATCGTCGCGATCTACCGCAAGCTGCTCTCATGACGCCGCTGCGCTTCCACGCCGCGCGGCTGTTGCGCAACGAAGCGATGCTGCGGCGGCTCTCGGTGCCTCAGGCAGAGCTGCTGGCGGCGGCAGAGGGCAGGAGCGTCGCGCTTGTCGGCAATGCTCGCGCCTTGGCCGAGGGGAGACAGGGGGCCGAGATCGACGCGCATGATCTGGTGGTGCGGATTAACCTTGCACCGATGCCCGGGTCGGAAAGCCATGGCACGCGCACCGACTGGCTGGGTCTCGCCACGCGGCTGAGCCGGGCAGAGCGGACACGGATCGCGCCCAAGCGGATCCTGTGGATGTCGCATAAGCGCAAGCGGCTCGACTGGCGCAGCGCCCATTCGCCCGGCTTTTATCTGCACCCGCTCGCCGACTACAAGGCGCTGAAAGAGACCCTTGCCGCCCCGCCCACGACCGGCGCGATGCTGATCGAACTTCTGCTGCGCTCTGGCCTCGCGCGTCTGGACCTTTACGGCTTCGATTTCTTCGCATCGCAGTCGCTCTCGGGTCGCCGCAGCGCCGAGCAGGTTCCCCATGATTTCGGCAGCGAAGCGGAATGGGTCGAGACGCTGATCCGCGAGGACGGAAGGTTGCGGCTCAATAAAGTCACGTAAGTTATCGCCGGCAGGCACGAAATCCGCGACCGCGGAAAAGCTTGTCCGCTTGTATCCGCAGCAACCACGGCGAGAAGCTGAATCCTCTCTCGTCGCCGAAAACCGGCAGGATCACTTGAGCACGGCGTCACAGGGGCGGGTCATGAGTGCCGACCACCGCTCATCGGCGCGATCACCTCCCCGCGACGTGTCTGAGCTGAGGGCGGGCGGCGCGTCTGAGGATAACCCCCGAAACAACTGATCCTTTAGAAAAAATCTCGCCGAAGGGCACAGTTCAGCCGGCCTGCCGATCAACTCCGCAAGACGCCTCCGGTCGCCTTCGCAACCTTCTCTACAATCTTCGCAGAAACGGCCTCGATCTCCGCATCGGTCAGGGTCTTGTCGCGCGGTTGCAGCCTTGCGGTGATGGCAACGGATTTCTTGCCCGCCCCCATCTGCGCCTCGGCCTTCTCGCCGGCGAACTGGTCGAAGACCCGCACGCTTTCGATCAGAGCCTTGTCGGCGCCCGTGGCGGCGTTGACAAGCTTCAGCGCCTCGACATCGGCATCTACGACAAAGGCAAAGTCGCGCTCGACCGCTTGCAGCGACGAAGCGTTAAGCGCAGGGCGCGTCGTGGCCGTCGATTTCGGCAGCGGCACATTCGGGATATATATGGTGAACGCCACAGCCGGGCCCTTCACATCCATCCCGCGCAGAACCTTGGGGTGCAGCTCGCCAAACGTCCCCAGACGGTTTGGGCCAAGCTGGATATTGCCCGCGCGGCCCGGATGCCACCAGCCATCAAGCTTGCGGTCGATCTGGACCTTCGACGGTGCGCCGATCGCCGACAGCACCGCTTCGGCATCCGCCTTGGCATCATAGATATCGACCGGGCGGCGCGAGCCATAAGCGTCGCGGGGCGCCGATGCCCCGACGAGAAGCCCGGTCAGCCGCAGCGCCTGATCGCCCGGCTCGCCACCCGAGAAAACCGGCCCGCATTCGAACAGCGCCAGATCCGCGAAGCCCCGCGCCTGATTGCGCGCCGCGGCTGCCAGCAGGCCGGGCAGCAGATCGGGACGCAGATGGGTCATCTCCGAGCTGATCGGATTTTCCAGCCGCACCGCGTCATTGCCGCCGCCAAACAGCGCCGCCGAGGCCTGATCGATGAAGCTGTAGGTCACACATTCGTTATAGCCCAGGGCCGCTGCCATCCGACGCGCCGCGCCCTCGCGCCGCTGCAACGGCGTGAGTATCGGCTGCGGCACGCCGGGCCGGGGCCGCGCCATCGGTGTGCCGACCAGCCGGGTCAGGCTGGCGATGCGCGCGACCTCCTCGATCAGATCGGCCTCGCCCTGCACATCGGGCCGCCAGCTTGGGACATGGGCCATGTCGCCCTCCATCCGGAAGCCGAGCGCGTCGAGCGTCTGGCGCTGCACGTCGGGGTCGATCTCCATCCCGACAAGGCTGACCACGCGATCCGTGTCCAGCCGGTAGGCGCGGCTGTGATCGGGAACCTCGCCCGCGATCACAGGCCCCGACGGCTCGCCGCCGCAGATGTCCAGGACCATTCGCGTGGCCAGATCCAAGCCGGTGAGCGTGAACTCCGGGTCGATCCCGCGTTCGAAACGATAGCGGGCATCGGAATTGATCTTCAGCGCCCGCCCCGTTGCCGCCGTGCTGATCGGATCGAAATAGGCGGCCTCGATGAACACATCTGTCGTGTCCTCCTGCGAGCCGGAGGCCGCGCCACCCATGATTCCGGCAATGGATTCCACGCCATTCTCGTCACAGATCACCACTGCGCCCTCTGGCAGGGTGTATTCCTTGTCATCCAACGCCAAGAGCGTTTCACCGGGCTTCGCGGCACGCAAATGCAGATCGCCCGACACCCTTGCCGCGTCGAAGACATGCAGCGGCCGATTGAGGTCATAGGTGAAATAATTGGTGATATCGACGAGCGCGTTGATGGGCCGCAACCCGATGGCACGCAGCCGTTTCTGCATCCAGTCCGGAGACGGACCGTTCTTCACCCCGCGCAGCATCCGGCCCGAGAAAAAGGGCGCCTTCTCCGCGATCTCGGGCGCGATGGTCACGTTGATGGGGCTGGCGAAACTGCCCTCGATATGTGCCTCTGCCAGCGGCTTAAGCGAACCGAGCCCCCGCGCCGCCAGATCCCGCGCGATGCCGCGCACGCCGAGCGCATCGGGCCGGTTCGGGGTAATCGCGATGTCGAAAACCGGGTCCACCTTGTCGGGGCTGTTTTCGGCCAGCCAGTCGGTGAAACGCTGCCCGACCTCGCCCGAGGGAAGCTCGATGATGCCGTCATGCTCATCCGAAAGCTCCAGCTCGCGTTCCGAGGCCATCATGCCGTGGCTCTCGACGCCGCGGATCTTGCCGACGCTCAGCGTGGTGTCGATGCCGGGGACGTAGTCGCCGGGTTTCGCGAGCACCCCGATCAGCCCGGCCTTGGCATTCGGCGCACCGCAGACGATCTGTTTCTCGCCCTCATCCGTTTCGACCCGCAGAACCCGAAGCCGGTCGGCATCGGGATGCTGCTCGGCGGCGACGACCTTCGCGATGGTAAAGCCCGAGAGTTTCGCGGTCGGATCGATGATCTCTTCAACCTCGAGCCCGAGATCGGTCAGGACCCGCCCGATTTCCTCGACGGAGGCGTCGGTTTCCAGATGGTCCTTCAGCCAGGACAGCGTGAATTTCATGGCGCACCTTGAATGATATGCGCCCGCCCCCGGAAGGGAACGGGCGTCTTCTCACGTCTTGAACCTTTCGCAGGCCGGGGCGTCAACCCCCGCGGCCTCGAGATGGATCCGGTTCGGCTCAACTCCGGGGATCGTTCTCCAGATACTCTCTGGTGAGCATGACAACCACCGGTGACAGCGCGATCAAAGAGATCAGGTTCGGGATCGCCATCAGCGCGTTCAGCGTGTCCGCCACCAGCCAGGCGAAGTCCAGCGTGACCACCGTCCCGATGAAGACCGCGATGGTCCAGCAGATGCGGAAGGGCATCGCTGCCTTGGTGCCGAACAGAAACTCCCAGCAACGCTCGCCATAGAACGCCCAGCCGAGGATGGTCGTGAAGGCGAAGACCGACAAAAGCAGCGCAAGAAGTTCTTCCCCGATGCCGGGCAGCGCCGATTCGAAGGCTGCCGCCGAAAGCGCCGCGCCCGATTCACCCGATGTCCAGACGCCCGTCACCATGATTGCAAGCGCCGTCATGGTGCAGATGATGAGCGTGTCGATGAAGGTGCCCATCATGCCGATCATGCCGGAATAGACCGGGTCCTTGGTGCGGCCGGCCGCCTGCGCGATACCTGCGGTACCAAGCCCGGCCTCGTTCGAAAAGATGCCGCGCGCCACGCCAAAGCGAATCCCGTGCATGACCGCTGCGCCGGCAAAGCCGCCGACCGCCGAGGTCGGGCTGAAGGCCGAGGTGATGATGGTCATCAGCGCACCCGGCAGCGCGGTCACGTTCAGCAGAAGCACGATCAGCACAGCGACGACATAGATCACCGCCATGGCCGGGATCAGCTTTTCGGCCACCGCGCCGATCCGCTTGATGCCGCCCAGGATCACCGCCCCGGTCAGCGCCGCGATCACCACGCCGGTGATCCAGCCGGGCAGACCGAACGCCGTGCCCATCGCCTCGGAGATGGAGTTCGACTGCACCATATTGCCGATCCCGAACCCGGCGAGCCCGCCGAAGATCGCGAAGGCGGCGGCCAGCCAGCCCCAGCCTTTCCCGAGCCCGTTCTTGATCGCATACATCGGGCCGCCGGCATGTTCGCCCTTGTCGTCAACCTCGCGATACCGCACCGCGACGACCACCTCGGCGTATTTGGTTGCCATGCCGACGAAGGCGGTCATCCACATCCAGAACACGGCGCCCGGCCCGCCAAGCGCGATTGCCGTGGCGACCCCGGCGATATTCCCGGTCCCGATCGTCGCCGAGAGCGTCGTCATCAGCGCCGCAAAAGGCGTGATCTCGCCGTCGCCGATATCATCCGGCACCCGGCTCTTGCGGACCATCCTCAGCCCGTAACCGATCTTCCGGATCGGCATGAATCCCAGCCGGATCTGCAGAAACAGACCCGTGCCCAGGATCAGCACGATCATCGGCACACCCCAGACGATGCCATTGATCCAGCCGACGAAATTGTTGATGGCTTCCATCGCCGTCCCTCCTCTTTTTCTTTTGTTTTGAGGGATGAACGCCGGCTTGTCGAGAGTTCTGTTGACCTTATTCGCGTTAGGGTTGATTTACCAAACCGCTTCGCCAACGGTCACTCGGCTGGCCGGGGCGCGTGAAAACTATCCCGTAAACACACCCACCGTCGCGAAAACCGCACCCGCCCCAAGCCAGAACGGCTTGTTCCGCCGCGCCAGCCAGCCAAGCGCGAGGCATGGCACAGCCAGAAACCACGCCCAGTTCCGGGCCATCCCCGGCCCCGCACCGGCCACCCAGTCAGGCGACAGAACCGCCAGAAAGAAGCCGAGAATCGCCAGAAACCCGAAATAACATGACGCCGCGAGACCGATCTCCAGCACGCGGCGCTCGGTGTCTTCGTTGTTCCAGCGATGGCTGCGCCGCAGATGCCCGCGCGACAGCGCCATCAGCGTCACCGCCCAGAAAGTGACCGCCGCGATACCCAGCACCGGAAGCAAAAATGCCCCGGTCACGGCGCTTGCCGCATGTCCGCCCGCACTGTCCATCCGCGCCGCATCAACCAGGCCAAACAGGCTGATCGACGCCATGAACGCCGTCGCATACATGGTCAGAGTCATTGTCCTGGTCATAGGGGCCCTCTGGCTTGGAACGATTGAAGCACTTCCATCGTCGGCAAGATAGCCGCGCCCGTGATCCAAGTCACCTGCCCGGCCGTGATGCGCGCATATAATCAGTCGGTCAGGTCTGCTCCGAAGCCGATCCGGTAGGGCTCTTTTTCAGCGGCGGGCGGCACCGCAACAAGCATGAAATTCAGCTGAGAGACATGCTGCACGACCGCCACCTGCGTCTTGCCGTCAAGCAGGCCATAGAACTCGATGATATTCGGATTGCGAAAGCCCATGCCGCGCACATGCACGGCGCGGCTGCCCCCGAAATTAGCAAGCTGTATGCCCAACTCGTAATTCTCGGGCAGAGTGTCCTGAAAATGCTTCACGCGGGTTTGCAGATGATCGAAAACCTGTTCAGCGGCCTGCATGACCGCCTGATCGGCCTCGTCGCAGATCGCGGCATGATTGGCCACCGCCGGGACGGCGGCGGGCTTTTCCCCGCGCGGCTCTTTCGCAGATGCCGGCGACTTTGTGGCCTTATCTTCACCGCTGGCCGAGGCTTTCGCCTTTCGGCCGGGTTTGGTCTTCCCGCTGGAACTCGGAGTTTTGCGTGTGCTGGGCTTTTTGCTCATTTTTCCTCGGTCGGGTGAACGCGGCCTTCGGTCAGAAAGCCCGGCAACAGCTTACCCCGCCCATTCCGGCTCGACCACCGGCGGCGCGGTGGTCTCTGCTCGGCCCGGTCATGCCGCAGCGGAGCGCAGGGATGGAAATTTCTGGCAGCTCCTCTGCATCCCCTCGCTCTGCGGCGCGCGATTCTGGCTGTGGCATCTCGCGAAGGCCGCAAGATTGGATTGGCGGCAACGCGACAATCGTCTTCGCACTCAGTATCACGTGGCCGGGCCAAGCCTAGAGCCCTGGCGAGAGACTTATACCGCCTGCCTGTAGCCTCACCGCGACAACCCGCCCGACACGCTCGGCACATCGCCCGCAGCAAACCCGTAATGACGCAGCCAACGCAGATCGCTTTCGAAGAAGGCGCGCAGGTCGGGGATGCCGTATTTCAGCATCGCCAGACGGTCGATCCCCATGCCGAATGCAAAGCCCTGCCACTCGGTCGGATCGACCCCGGCGGCCTCCAGCACCTTGGGATGCACCATGCCAGAGCCGAGGATCTCCATCCAGCTATCGCCCTGCCCGATCTTCAGGCTACCGCCCTCCCATGAGCAGCGGATATCGACCTCGGCAGAGGGCTCGGTGAAGGGGAAATGGCTCGCGCGGAAGCGCAGCTCGACCGCTTCGACCTCGAAGAAGGCGCGGCAGAATTCCTCGAGCACCCATTTCAGGTTCGCCATCGAGATGTCGCGCCCGATCGCCAGCCCCTCGACCTGATGGAACATCGGCGTGTGCGTCTGGTCCATATCCATGCGGTAAACCCGGCCCGGCGCGATGACCCGGATCGGGGCTCCGGTCTTTTCCATCGCGCGGATCTGCACCGGCGAGGTATGGGTGCGCAGCACATGGGGCGGGCGGTCGTCGCCCTCGGCGCGGTGCATGAAGAAGGTATCATGCTCCTGCCGCGCAGGGTGTTCGGGCGGAATGTTCAGCGCATCGAAATTATACCAGTCGCTTTCAACCTGCGGACCTTCGGCGACCGAAAACCCCATATCGGCGAAGATCTGGGTGACTTCTTCCATCACTTGGCTGACCGGGTGGATCGTACCCTGCCGACGCGGGCGGCCGGGCATGGTCACATCCAGCCATTCCTCGCGAAGCCGCGCATCTAGCGCGGCATCCTCCATCTCGGTCTTGCGGGCGCGGATCGCGGCGTCGATTTCTGCCTTCAGACGATTCAGCGCGGCGCCGGTGGTCTGACGCTCTTCCGGGGTCATCTTGCCCAATTCGCGCATCTTCAGACTGATCTCGCCCTTCTTGCCAAGTGCAGCGAGGCGGACCTCTTCCAGAGCATCGGCATGGGCGGCATCGGCCACACGGGTGAGATAGGTCGAGCGAAGCTGGTCGAGATCGGTCATCGGCGTCATCCTGAGTTGCCCGCGCGGCTTAACATGGCTTCGCCGGCCGCGAAAGATCCGGGCGGCAGGTCGCGGGGCGTGGAGTGAAAACACCCGCCCCGGCCGAAGCGGGGCGGGTGTTCTTGGATGCTCAGCTCCAGATCTCGCGATTCACGCCAGGCGCGATGTTCGGGTATTGCGAGATCCGGAACACCGGCTCTTCGCCGACCCGGCGCTTGGCCAGATAGTCGCGCGTCACCGCGGCCACGGTCCCCGAAAGCAGCACGATGGCGATCAGGTTGATTGTCGCCATCAGCCCCATCGAGGCATCGGCGAAGTTGAACACCGTCGTCACCGCCTGCGAGGCGCCCCACACCACCATGGCCAGCACCGCGACGCGCAGCGCGATGATGCCGCCACGCCCGCCACCCAGATGAACGATGGCGTTTTCGGCATAGGAGTAGTTTCCGATGATCGAGGTAAAGGCGAAGAAGAAGATCGCCACACCGACGAAGATCTGCCCCCAGGCCCCGAAATGATCCCCGAGCGCCGATTGCGTCAGGTTCACGCCGGTCAGTTCCTCCGAGGGGACAACGTCAGCCAGCAGGATCATCACCGCCGTCGCCGTGCACACCAGGAGCGTGTCGATGAACACGCCCAGCGCCTGCACGAAGCCCTGGCTGGACGGGTGATGCGGCGCCGGGGTGGCGACGGCAGCGATATTCGGCGCCGAACCCATGCCGGCCTCGTTCGAGAACAGGCCCCGCTTGATGCCGTTCATCGCCGCCGCGATCACCCCTCCGGTGACGCCTCCGACAGTTTCTTGCAGGCCGAAGGCGTTCAGCACGATGCCCGACAGGATCCCCGGCACACGCTCGATATTCATCACCAGAGCGATGATCGCGGCCAGCAGGTAAAGCCCGGCCATGATCGGCACGACCAGCTCGGCGACGCGCGCGATCGAGGGGATGCCGCCAAAGATCACCACTGCCGCCAACAGCGCGACCACCGCACCGACGATGATCTTGGCGGCGACGAAGGCGCTGAACCACGCATCCGGGTCGGCAAAATATGTGCTGTTCTCGGCCAGCATCCTTTCGATCGGCAGCGCGACCGCCTCGGCGATGGAATTCGCCTGAACCGCGTTGAAGATCAGCCCGAAGGAAAGAATCAGCGCGACAGAAAAGATCGCCGCCAGCCAGGGCATTCCGAGTCCGCGCGAAATATAGGCCGCCGGGCCGCCGCGATACATGCCGTCCGGCCCATGTGTCTTGTAAAGCTGCGCCAGTGTCGATTCCGCATACGCCGTCGCCATGCCGACAAGCGCGACCATCCACATCCAGAAGATCGCGCCGGGTCCACCCAGGGTCAGCGCCACGGCGACACCCGCGATATTGCCGGTCCCGACCCGGCTGGCGAGGCTGACGGTCAGCGCCTGAAACGGCGAAATCCCGTCCCTGTCGGTCTCGCCCGAGCCGGCGACGCAGCGCCACATCTCTTTGAAGTTCGCGAACTGAATAAAGCCGAGACGAATGGTAAAATACAGGCCCGTCGCCAAAAGACCGTAGATGAGGATATAGCCCCAGAACAGGTCATTGGCGCGGTCGATGATCGAATTGATGAGTTCCATGAAATTCCCCATGCATGATCTTCACAAAAGCTTAACAGCCTCGTGATCGTCGGCAAGCGGCGATCACCGCAGGGGACGGGCGGCCGGGCAAAGTGTTGCGGCCGCGCCGATATCGGTCCGGTGAATACGGCTCAGCCCGCGGCATCTCGCAGCGCTTGGGGCAAGGCGCGGGCAAAAGCGTCCAAGTCGGCTTCGGGGCCGCAGGACACCCGGATACAACGGTCGAGCGGAGCCACGGACGGCATACGCACAAAGATCCCGCCGCTGTCGAGCGCGCGCAGCAACTTGCGGGAGAACTCGCCGTCATGCCCGCAATCCACGGCGACGAAATTCGTCGCGGAAGGCAGCGCAACCAGCCCGTTTTCCGCCGCGATCCCGGCGATCCGCTGCCGTGCCGTCTCGACCTCTTGCCGAATATGGGCCAACCAGCCCGTATCGCCGAGCGCCGCCAACGCGCCCGCCTGCGCGACCCTGTTCACGCCGAAATGGTTGCGGATCCTGTCGAAGCCGTCGATCAGCGCGGGCGCACCGATGGCATAGCCGATCCGCGCGCCGGCCATGCCGTAGGCCTTCGAGAAGGTGCGCATCCGGATCACACGCTCATCTGCCGGGTCGATGCGGGGAATGGCGCGGTCGGGGGCGAATTCCGCATAGGCCTCGTCCAGAACCAGCAACGTGTCGCGCGGCAATCTCTCCAGCATGGCCTCGATCACCTGAGCCTCATGCCACGATCCCATCGGGTTGTCCGGATTGGCGAGATAGATCAGCCGTGCATCGGTTTCCGCTGCTCGCGTCAGCAGCGCCTCGGGGTCCTCGCGGTCGTCGCGATAGGCGACTTTATGCAGCACCCCGCCAAACCCGGCGACGTGATAGTTAAAGGTCGGATAGGCGCCATCCGAGGTGACCACCGAATCGTTCGGCGCCACAATTAGACGCACGAGCAGGCCGAGCAGACCGTCGATCCCCTCGCCGATCATGATGTTTTCGGGCGCCACGCCGTGATGAGCAGCCAGCGCGCTCCGCAGCTCGTGGCTGTCGGAATCGCCGTATTTCCACACCTCCGCGGCCGCCTGCCGCATCGCCTCTACTGCGCGGGACGACGGGCCGAACCCGTTTTCATTGGCGCCGAGCCGGGCATCGTAAGGGGCGCCCCGCTGCCGTTCCTGAGTCTCGGGTCCGATGAAGGGGACCGTGGCAGGCAGGCTGTCGGGCAGCGGTGCAAAGCGCATCAGTCAGCCCCCCGGCCAAACAGCGATTGCAGTCCGGCACGCGCCGTATCTATCGCGGCGAGCGCAGATTGGACGGGGGCGGGGGCAGTGCCGCTATGGACCCAGAAGACGGCGACGACATAGGCAACCACCAACAGCGCGGCGGCCAGCAGGGCACGGGTCAGCCCGGCACGATAGCGATCCGTTTGCGGAGCCTCTGTATCGTCAGGCCGGGTTGACGTTTCCGCGGCTGATGGCGCGGCGTTTTCCGCTTTGGCGGACGTGGAAGGAGAGGCCGAGGCAAGCGTCGCGGCAAGCGCCTTCGCATCCGGCACGCCGCGCCCCTGTCCGCGATCTCGCTGGTGCGGGGCGGTGGACGCGACGTCGCTGCCGGTTTCTTCGGGCGGACGGTGCGGCGACGCGGCGGGGATCGGCGCGGGGGGCCGTTTTTCGTCGCGCCGGTCGCGGGCAGGCAGGATGCGAGGCTCTGTATCGTCGGGCGCGGTGACGGTGGTGGCCGGCCAATCGAGTTCTTCCCCAGGCGCATCGGAGATCGGCTGCGCAGCGCCCGGCTGGCTTCGCTGTCCGGGTCTTTCCTCATCCGCAGCGGTGGTCGAGATCGGCGGCTTGGCCGGTGCACTCTCTGCCGGCGGGCTTTCGGGCCGCGTCGGGTGCTGCGGATCGGAGCCTTCCGCCGGCGTCTCCTCTGCGCTGCGGCCCTGCTGGCGCGCGGCGCGGCGGGCGGTCAGCTCGCGCGCCGTTTCCTCGCGGAGGATGGACAGCACATCATCGGGCAGAGGACGCTGAAGCGCAGGCGCCTCGCCGAGATCGGGCCGCTCGACATCATGGGCCCGCCCCAGCCCGGCCAGCCTCAGATCGTCGGAGAGCCCGCGAGACAAAGCCGCACCGCCAGTGATTTGCGGCGAGGGCGATGACGAAGACGGCGGCGCTGCCGGACGGGCATCACGCGCCGCGCTTTCACCCGGGCGCTCTTCCCAGACATGGCCGCAAGCCGAACATTCGACCTCGCGCCCCTCTTCGGGGATCATTTCGTCGGGCACCTCATACAGCGCGTTGCATTCGGGGCAAATCAGCCGCATCCGTCGTCCTGTCAAAAGCTGCGCCGTTTCTGGCATTCCGGCACGGGCTGTTCTATCAACGCAGCGTCCGGCTTCCAAGCGCCGCGGCATCACGAGAACGCCATGGAGGCCGCTTTGATCGAAATGCAGGACGTGTCCTTTGGTTACCGCGAGGGCGGAGCCTTGCTGTCGGACATGACGCTGAGCCTGCCAGCGGGCTCTTTCCATTTTCTCACCGGACCGTCTGGCTCGGGTAAGACGACCTTCCTGCGGCTGTGCTATGCCGATCTTCTGCCAAGCAAGGGACGGCTGACTGCCTTTGGCCATGATGTCGGCGAATTGTCGCGCGACGGAATCGCCATGCTGCGCCGCAAGGTCGGGGTGCTGCATCAGGATGCTCAGTTTCTCGACCATCTGCCGATGGCGGAAAACATCGCCCTGCCGCTGACCGTCGCTGGTCAGCCTGTGGATATGCAGGCGCTGAAGGAGTTGCTCGGCTGGGTCGGCATGACCGGCCATGCCCGCGCCCTGCCCCCGTCTCTTTCGGGTGGCGAGCGTCAGCGCGCGGCTCTTGCTCGCGCGGTCATCATGTCGCCCGATTTCGTCATGGCCGACGAACCGACGGGCAATCTCGATTGGGAAATGTCGTTGCGGCTGCTTCAATTGCTGGTCGAGCTGAACCGTTCGGGCAAGACCATCCTGATCGCGACACATGACATGGACCTGATCCGTGCCGCACGCCAGATGGAGGTGCAGGCGCGCGTGCTGAGGATCTCGGGCAAACAGGTGCAACAGGCAGGAGCGGATCTATGAAGGCGGATCTTCGCAATGTGGACTGGCGCAGCCTGTGGCGCGGGATGATCGGGCGGGACAGCGCCGGCTCGGGCCGGATCGTTCCGCCGACCGGCCTCACCGCACAGCTCACCCTCCTGACTGCCGGGGCGATGGCGTTTCTGGCGGTCTTCGCCCTCGCGCTGAGTTTTGCCACCGGGCGGCTGGCCGAGCGCTGGTCTCAATCGCTCGCTCAGACGGTTACGGTACGGGTCTCGGCCCCTGCCGACGAGATCGAGACGCTTTCGGCCAGCGTCATGGGCATCATCGACCAGACAGCTGGCGTCACCGAGGCGCGGCTGATGCCGCAGGACGAGGTGGAAAATCTGCTGACTCCTTGGTTCGGTCCCGATGTGCCGGTCGAGGCGCTGCCGGTGCCGCGGCTGATAGAGATCCGTGAGGATGGCGACGAATTTGACGCCGATGGGTTGCGCCTTCGCCTGGAGGCAGAGGCGCCGGGCGCCGTTCTGGACGATCACACGCGCTGGCGGCGACCGCTGGTGTCGGCGGCGAACCGGCTGCGTGTGCTGGGTGTGGTCTCGCTGGGTCTGATCGCGGCGGCGGGTGCGGCGATGATGGCGCTTGCGGCGCAGTCCTCGCTGGCGGCGAATGGCCAGGTGATTAGGGTGCTGCGGCTGATCGGCGCGCGCGACGTGACCATCGCGCAGGCCTTCGTGCGGCGCTTTACCCGCCGCGCAGCGCTCGGCGCGCTTGTCGGGACATTGCTGGGCATGATCGGCATCGCGCTGCTGCCCGGCATGGATCAGGCTGGCGGCTTTCTCACCGGGCTGAGCTTTCAGGGCTGGGGCTGGCTTTGGCCGCTGCTGATCCCAGTCATCGCCGCGGGCGTCGGCTTTCTGGCCACGCGATGGGCTGCGCTGCGGATGCTTCGGGCGGTGCCATGAGAGGGCCGCTGCTAAGCGCGGCGCAAAGCGCGGGAATGTCACCCGAGCCGCGGCGCACCGGGATCGTCAGCTATCTCCGGGCGATCAGCTATTACATCCATATCGGTCTCGCAACACTGGTGCTCGGGATCTGGGGGCTGAGCCAGCGCCGACACGGGCGGCGCGGCGCGAACCGGGTGGCGACGGTCTGGATCGGCTATATGCTGCGCGCCGCGCGCTGGCATATGGGCGTCGCGGTCGAGCTGCGCGGCACGCCGCCGGTGCGGGGCGAGGACGCGCTGATCGCCGCTAAGCACCAGAGCTTTCTTGATATCCTTGCCATTGCCTGCGCCGCCGGGCGCCGCGCCTTCGTCATGAAGCGCGAGGTGCTGCGCGTGCCGATCATGGGCTGGTATGCCCATAAGGTCGGCTGCATTCCCATCGACCGCACCCGCGGTCGCGACGCGATGGGCCAGATCGTCTCGCGGATTCGCGAGCGCATGGCGACGCCGGACGGTGTCGGCCATCTGATCGTCTATCCCGAGGGCACGCGGACGCTTCCGGGCGAACACCGCCCCTATAAGCACGGCATCGGCACCATCCATCTGGAGACCGGCCTGCCGGTGCATCCGGTGGCGGTGAATTGCGGCATGTTCTGGCCCAAGCGCGGATTGCCCATCGCCGCCGGCCGCGCCGTGATCGAGTTTCTGCCGCCGATGCAGGCCGAGCCGGGTGAATCGCGTGAGGCTTTCATCGCCCGGCTTCGCGACGCCATCGAGAGCCGCAGCGACGCGCTGATGCAGGAAGCCGGGCTGAAGGTGACAAATCTGCCGGGTCGGTGAAGTTCCGCCGACGCGCCCGTCCCGAGATTGCCGCATATCGTTTTCCGGTTATCATTCCGCAAGATGCGCGATCCGCATCGGGTTGACGGAAGGGACGAGTGACATGTCGACTTGCAAAATCTCGATAGCGGCGGTGGCTGCGGCGGTCCTGGTCGCGGGTTGCGACATCACCCCGACGAATTTCGAAACGACGCCCGTCCGGGTCGACACAAAGCAGGGACCGGTGATCTGCCAGCTTTACACCCAGGCGCAGGTTGCCTGGGATCGCGCCGTGGACCGGCCCGAAAGCATGGATGTCGAAACCGCAGACGAGATCTGCCGCACCGAGGGCGAGCGTGTGCAGGAGGGCGGTCAGCCCGACTATGATGGGGTCGAACCGGCCGCGCTTGGCTAGTGCCGCGCCCGCCTATTCTGCCGCTGCCTGCCCGGGAACATAGTTCAGCACCGGCGCGAGCCAGCGTTCGACCTCGGTGACCTCCATCCCCTTGCGTTCTGCATAATCGAGCACCTGATCCTCCTCGACCTTGGCGACGCCGAAATAATAGGCGTCCGGATGGCCGATATAGATGCCCGAAACGGATGAGCCGGGCCACATCGCCATCGACTCTGTCAGCTCGACCCCGGTCGCCTCGGTTGCATTCAGCAGGTCGAACAGCGTCACCTTCTCGGTATGATCTGGCTGTGCGGGATAGCCGGGCGCGGGCCGGATGCCGCCATAGCCTTCAGAGATCAGCTCGGCATTGGACAGATCCTCGTCGGGCGCATAGCCCCAGTGATCGCGGCGCACGCGTTCATGCATCAATTCGGCAAGCGCTTCGGCAAAGCGGTCCGACAGCGCCTGCACCATGATCGCGGAATAATCGTCACCCTTTTCCTTGAACCGGTTCGCAAGCTGGTGATCCTGCGGACCCGAGGTCACCACGAAGCCGCCGACATAATCCGCCTGCCCCTCGGGTGCCACGAAATCGGCAAGCGCCGCGTTGGGCCGCCCCTCGCGTTTCGAGACCTGCTGGCGCAGCGTGTAGAAGGTCGCAAGCTCGGAATTGCGGTCTTCGTCGGTGTAAAGCCGGATATCGTCACCGACGCGGTTCGCAGGCCAGAAACCGATCACCGCACGCGGAGTGAGCCAGTTCTCGGCGATGATCTGGTCCAGCATCGCCTTCGCATCGGCAAAGAGCGCCCGCGCGGCCTCGCCCTGTTTTTCATCCTCGAGAATGCGGGGATAGACGCCGCGCATCTCCCATGTCTGGAAGAACGGGGTCCAGTCGATATAGCGGGCGATCTCGGCCAGATCGAAATCCTCGATCACCCGAGTGCCGAGGAATTTCGGCGTGGTGGCCTGCCACTCCGCGAAGTCCACCGGGACCGGATTGGCGCGCGCATCTGTCAGAGGCAACCGCGTCTTGTTCTTGTCGCCGCGGTTATATTTCTCGGCCGCTGCCTCATATTCGGCGTTGATATTGGAAGCGTAGCTCTCGCGCTGATCCGAGAGCAGCGCCGAGACCACGCCCACCGCGCGGCTAGCATCGGTCACATAGATCGCCTGACCCTTGTGATAGCGCGGGTTGATCTTGACCGCCGTATGCACCCGGCTGGTCGTCGCCCCGCCGATCAGCAGGGGAAGATCGAAACCCTCGCGCTCCATCTCGGCGGCGACATGGACCATCTCATCCAGCGAGGGGGTAATCAGCCCCGACAGGCCGATGATATCGACCTTCTCGGCCTTTGCGGTTTCCAGGATCTTCGTCGCCGGCACCATCACGCCAAGGTCGATGATCTCGTAATTATTGCAGGCCAGCACGACGCCGACGATGTTCTTGCCGATATCGTGCACATCGCCCTTCACCGTCGCCATCAGCACCTTGCCGTTGCTGCTTTCCTCGCCGGATTCGGCCTTCTCGGCCTCCATATATGGCAGCAGATGGGCCACGGCCTGCTTCATCACCCGGGCGGATTTCACCACCTGCGGCAGGAACATCTTGCCCGCGCCGAACAGGTCGCCCACCACGTTCATCCCCGCCATCAGCGGGCCTTCGATGACATGCAGCGGGCGCTCGGCCCTCTGCCGCGCCTCTTCCGTGTCGGCGTCGATATATTCGGTGATGCCGTTGACAAGCGCGTGTTCCAGCCGCTTTTCGACCGGCAATTCGCGCCATGACAGGTCCTTTTCGCGCGCCTTCGCCCCGCCCTCGCCGCGATATTTCTCGGCAATCTCCAGCATACGCTCGGTCGCGTCGCTGCGGCGGTTTTGGACGACATCCTCGCAAGCCTCGCGCAGCTCGTCGTCGATCTGGTCATAGACCGCCAGCTGGCCGGCATTGACGATGCCCATATCCATCCCGGCCTGAATGGCGTGATAGAGAAACACCGCGTGCATCGCCTCGCGCACGGGTTCGTTGCCGCGGAAGCTGAAGGACAGGTTCGACACCCCGCCCGAGATATGCACATGCGGCAGGGTCTGGGTGATCCGGCGCGTGGCGTTGATGAAATCGACGCCGTAATTGTCGTGCTCCTCGATCCCGGTCGCCACGGCGAAGATATTCGGATCGAAGATGATGTCCTCGGGCGGAAAGCCGATTTCCTGCGTCAGCAGCTCATAGGCGCGGGTGCAGATCTCGACCTTGCGGTTTTCGGTATCGGCCTGCCCGGTCTCGTCGAAGGCCATCACGATCACCGCTGCCCCATAGGCCCGGCAAAGGCGGGCCTGGTGCAGGAACTGTTCCTCGCCTTCCTTGAGGCTGATCGAGTTCACCACCGGCTTGCCCTGAATACATTTCAGCCCGGCCTCGATCACCTCCCATTTCGAGCTGTCCACCATGATCGGCACGCGCGCGATATCCGGTTCCGAGGCGATCAGGTTCAGGTAATCGACCATCGCCTTTTCGCTGTCGATCAGCCCCTCATCCATGTTCACATCGATAATCTGCGCGCCGTTTTCCACCTGATCCCGCGCCACGTCGAGCGCGGTGGCATAGTCGCCATTGGTGATCAGCTTGCGGAACCGGGCCGAGCCGGTGACGTTCGTGCGCTCACCGACATTGACGAAGGGAATATCGTCGGTCTTGGTGAACGGCTCCAGCCCGGACAGGCGCAGCAGCGGCTCTTTTTCCGGGATTTCGCGCGGGGGCGCGTCGCGCACCGCCTCGGCAATGGCCCGGATATGGTCATAGGTCGAGCCGCAGCAGCCGCCGACCACATTCACCAGCCCCTCGCGCGCGAAATCCGCGACCTGCGCCGCCATCTGCTCGGGCGTTTCGTCATACTCGCCCATCTCGTTCGGCAGGCCGGCATTGGGATAGGCGCAGACCAGTGTGTCCGCCGCGTCCGAGATTTCCGCCAGATGCGGACGCATCGCCTCGGCCCCAAGCGCGCAATTCAGCCCCACGGTCAGCGGCTGCGCATGGCGGATCGAGTGCCAGAAGGCGGTCGGCGTCTGACCCGAAAGCGTCCGCCCCGACAGATCGGTGATGGTGCCCGAGATCATGACCGGCAGGCGCAGATTGTTTTCCGCAAAGACCTGCTCGCAGGCAAAGATCGCTGCCTTGGCGTTCAGCGTGTCAAAGATCGTCTCGATCAGGATCAGATCGGCCCCGCCCTCGATCAGGGCGCGGGTCTGTTCGGCATAAGCCTCGGCAAGCTGGTCGAAGGTCACCGCGCGATAGCCGGGATTGTTCACATCCGGGCTGATCGAGGCGGTCCGGTTGGTCGGCCCAAGCGCACCCGCCAC
Organism: Paracoccus sediminicola; assembly: GCF_027912835.1. Taxonomy (NCBI): domain Bacteria; kingdom Pseudomonadati; phylum Pseudomonadota; class Alphaproteobacteria; order Rhodobacterales; family Paracoccaceae; genus Paracoccus; species Paracoccus sediminicola. The sequence continues at coordinate 33,521 of NZ_CP115768.1, read as the reverse complement.
GAAACGCGGCCGCCCGTCTTCGGCCGTGGCGCGATCCATTGCCTTGCGGGCCAGCCGTGCGCCTTCGAAGTTCAGATCCCGCACCTTGTCCTGCAACGCGTAATCCGCCTGCGCGATGGTGGTCGAGGAAAACGTGTTGGTTTCCACGATATCCGCACCAGCCATCGCATAGAGATAATGGATCTCTTCGATCGCATCGGGCCGGGTCAGGTTCAGCAGGTCGTTATTGCCCTTTTGCGGGTGATCCGAGTGGATATGGCAGGCGCAGCCCGCACCATGACCGGTGAAATCCTCCTCGGACAGGCCGAGTTGCTGGATCTGCGTGCCCATGGCGCCATCGAGAATGAGGATACGCTGCTGCGCCAGCTTGCGGATCTGTTCGAAGACATCAGAGCGGGGAAGTTCGGCCACGTTTTCACCTGTTTCGCAATCAAGCGCAGCTTGTAACAGGGCGGCACAATTTAGACAAATTCATGTCGCGCATGAAGAAGTTGCGCGCTGCTCATATAAAGCCACCGCTCAGGCGCGCTCAGCCTTCATCCCCATCTTCGCCCGAGTCAGCAGAACCGCGACCCTCTGCATCGCCAGCCGAAGCGTCTCTACGCTCGGCCGCATTGGTGGAAGCGGCCGCGCGGGCCGAGCCTTTCCGCGTCTGTCCGCCCTGCTTCGATTTCGTCCCGGAACCGGGATCATCGCTGTCCGACACATCGCCCTCGCCCTCTTGGCCGGCAGCAGCGTGGGCGTCGGTGCCGGCAGAGCCTTCGGCGTCGGGGGCCGTATCGGCACCGGCTTCGCGGCGATCGGTGCCGTCTTCGTCGTCGCTGTCGTCGCTTTCTTCGGCATCAGCTTCGGCAGTTTCGTCGGCACCGTCATTCACTTCACGCGCTCTGGCGTCGTCGCCTGCGGTTTCGCCGCGCTCGGTCTCGTCGCCCTCTCCGGCACCGTCGTGATCCGCCGCGCCACCGCCAGACGCAGCCTCTCCACCGCCATCCGCGTCGTCATCTTCTGAAGGCTCGTCACCCTCTGAGGGCGTTTCATCGGGCCCGGACCCGTCGCCCGATTTGGGCTGTTCGTCCGATCCCACTGGCCCATCGTCGGGCTCACCATTGTCAGAACCTTTGGGCTGCGCTGCTACGCTGTCAGAATCCGACCCCGTTGTCATCGCATCATCAGCCGGGACCGCCGTGCCGTCATCTGCGTCGTCAGTATCGGCATCGATACGAAACGCGTCCGCGCCGCTATCACCGATGATGATTGCGGGAACGGATAGCCGCAGCTCGTTCTCGAACTCACCATCCGGCGCCGCGCGCGTTTCCTTCGCATCCTCGCGATGCTCTGTGGCCCGGCTTTCCGCGGCAACAGGGTCGCCGGCGCGCGGCATGGCAGCGGCCTCCTCTCTCGTATCGGTTGCGTCACCCGCTGACGCATTCCGCTGGCTGACCCGCTCCAGCAGGATTTCGCCGGTTTCGAGATCATATATCGTCAGGATCCGCAGTTTGCCGCGCACAGCAGTCACCTCGACCCGGCCGTCCGCCTGCGTGAATGTGATGTTTTCGTAACCCTGCGCGGCGAGCTGCGCGCGGATCCGGTCCTCTGACACTTGTGCAAGAGCAGTCCCGGCAAGGGAGATCAGCAGACATCCGATAAGCGCAGCGCGCATGGGGCGGTCCATTCCAGGTTTCTGCCGATTATGCCCAAAGCGGAGATGGGCGTCTATCTATACGACTGGTCAATAACCCGTGCGCAGGCCAGAGGTTCCGGCCCTTTCCAACGGATGCGCCAAAGGTTAAAAGCCGCGCGACCCCAACCCGGAAATTTCATGGCACGCCATCTTATTACCTCCGCACTGCCTTATATCAACGGCATCAAGCATCTTGGGAATCTCGTAGGCTCTCAGCTGCCGGCGGATCTCTATGCCCGCTACCTGCGCGGGCGCGGCCATGAGGTGATGTTCATCTGCGCCACCGACGAACATGGCACGCCGGCGGAACTCGCCGCCGCCAAGACCGGCGAGAACGTGGCCGATTACTGTAAGCGGATGCATGCGGAACAGTCCAAGCTGGCCGACGGGTTCGGGCTGAGCTTCGATCACTACGGGCGCTCCTCCAGCCCGCAGAACCACCGGCTGACCCAGCATTTCGCGGGCAGGCTGGACGAGGCCGGGCTGATCCGCGAGGTCAGCGAGAAACAGGTCTATTCCAACGCCGATGGCCGGTTCCTGCCCGACCGCTATATCGAGGGCACCTGCCCGAATTGCGGCTATGAGAAGGCACGCGGAGATCAATGCGAGAACTGCACCAAGCAGCTTGACCCGACCGACCTGATCGACCCGCGCAGCGCGATCTCCGGCTCGACCGATCTGGAAGTGCGCGAAACCAAGCATCTCTTCCTGCGCCAGTCCGCCATGCGCGACAAGATTGCCGAATGGATCGACAGCAAGACCGACTGGCCGGTGCTGACCACCTCGATCGCGAAGAAATGGCTGTTCGACGGGGACGGGTTGCAGGATCGCGGCATCACCCGCGATCTCGACTGGGGCGTGCCGGTGCAGAAGGGCGACCAGCCATGGCCGGGGATGGAGGGCAAGGTCTTCTATGTCTGGTTCGACGCGCCCATCGAATATATCGGCGCGACGGCGGAATGGGCCGATGCGAATGGCGGCGACTGGGAGCGTTGGTGGCGCACCGACAAGGGCGCGGATGACGTGATCTATACCCAGTTCATGGGCAAGGATAACGTGCCGTTCCACACTCTGGGCTTCCCGGCAACGATCATGGGATCGGGAGAGCCGTGGAAGCTGGTCGATTACATCAAGAGTTTCAACTACCTGACCTATGATGGCGGGCAGTTCAGCACGTCGCAGGGGCGCGGCGTGTTCATGGATGACGCGCTCGACCTGCTGCCGGCGGATTACTGGCGGTGGTGGCTGCTGTCCCACGCACCCGAATCCGGCGACAGTGAGTTCACCTGGGAGAATTTCCAGCAATCGGTCAACAAGGATCTGGCCGATGTGCTGGGCAATTTCGCCAGCCGGGTGACCAAGTTCTGCCGCTCGAAATTCGGCGAGGCGGTGCCCGAGGGCGGCGCCTGGGGCGATGCCGAGCGTGAACTGGCCGAGGCGCTGACCGTGCGGATCCGCAACTATGAAAGCTTGATGGACCGGATGGAGATCCGCAAATCCGCCGCCGAACTGCGCGCGATCTGGGTGCTTGGCAATGAATATCTGCAAGCTGCGGCCCCCTGGGCAACCTTCAAGGAGAACCCGGAGCTTGCCGCGATGCAGGTCCGCATGGGGTTGAACCTGATCGCGCTTTACGCGGTGCTCTCGGCTCCGTTCATCCCCTTCACCGCCGAGAAGCTGCGCGAGGCGATGAACAGCAGCGCGGAGTGGCCCGGCAATGTCGACACCGCCCTGACCGCCTTGCCGCCCGGTCACGCATTCACCGTCCCCGAGAATCTCTTCGCCAAGATCACGGACGACCAGCGCGACGCCTGGCAAGAGAGGTTCGGGGGAACGCGCGGCTGACATGCCCTCTTGCATCGTGGGCACTGGACATTTGCGCGACGCGAAGGACTAACTTGGCGCGCCGTGCGGGCTTCTGCCGTGCATCAATCGGAGCGCCATGTCCGTAGATCCCAATATGCTGATATTCTGGGCCATCGCGATGCTGGCGGCCTGGGTGCAAACGCTGACCGGCTTTGCGCTCGGTCTGATCCTGATGGGCGCGACCGGCGCACTTGGGCTGATGCCGGTGCCGCAGGCGGCGGCGATCACCTCGCTTCTGGTGCTGGTCAATGCGGTGATCGTGCTGGCGCGGGGCTGGCGCGACGTGGACCGGGCCGCGCTCTGCCTGATCCTTGCGGGCGCTTTTCCGGCCCTGATCGCGGGCTATGCGCTGCTTGGCTGGCTCGCGGGCTCGGCGCTTGGAGTGCTGCAATTGCTGCTCGGGATCGTCATCGCGGGGTCGGCAGCCCAGCTCGTCGTCCGGCCGTCGCCCAGACAAAACCGCTCGACCCCGGGAACCTTCTTTCTTTCGGGTCTGACGGGCGGGCTGATGGGCGGGCTTTTTGCCACCACCGGGCCGCCGGTGATCTGGCATCTCTATCGCCAGCCGATGACGCTGGCCAGCGTTCGGGTCACGCTCGTGTCCGTGTTCTGCGTCACCCAGATGCTGCGCAGCGCCCTTGTCGCTGCCTCGGGCGCCATCGACGCCGCCCTGCTGACAAGTGCAGCCGGAGCTGCACCTGCCGTCATCCTCGGCACGTTTCTGGCCCGCCGCCTGCCGCCGCCGGTCAGCACCGCGACGATCCGCAAAACGGCCCTCGCGCTGCTTTTCCTCTCTGGCATGTCTCTGATCGTTTCGGCCGCGGGCAAGCTCTGGTAGCGGCGAAAGGGTGGCGCCGCCCGCGCGGCTTGCCTATTCTCCCGGCGCAAGGAAACGGGAGAATTGATGACACATTGCATCCTGATCGGCGCACCGGTCGATGAAGGGCAGCGCCGCGCCGGCTGCCTGATGGGGCCGGCCGCCTATCGCGTGGCGGGTCTGGTCGAGGTGCTGCAATCGCTTGGCCATACGGTCGAGGATCGTGGCGATGTGGTTCGACCCGAACCGGGCCACGAAACCCATCCCAACCCGGCCGTTCACCATCTGCCCGAGGTCATCGCCTGGACCAATGCGCTAAGCGTTGCCGCCCGCAATGCCATGCCCGACGGCATGCCGGTGTTCATGGGTGGCGACCATTCGCTCGCGCTCGGCACGGTGGCCGGCGTCGCGGCCCATGCCAAGGCGGTGGACAGACCGCTTTTCGTCATCTGGCTGGACGCGCATAGCGATTTCCACACCCCCGTCACCACAAGTTCGGGCAATCTCCACGGCACGCCGATGGCCTATGCGTCGGGGCGCGAGGGTTTCGCGCCATTCCCGGACTTCCCCGCGCCCATCCCCGGCGAAAATATCTGCATGTTCGGCATCCGCAGCGTCGATCCCGCCGAGCACGAGATGCTTGCCGAGACCGAGATCACCGTGAACGACATGCGCGTGCTCGATGAAGAGGGCATCGTCGCGCCGTTGAAAACCTTCCTCGAACGGGTCCGCGCGGCGAACGGCATGCTGCATGTCTCGCTGGATGTGGATTTCCTGGACCCTGCCATCGCGCCGGCTGTCGGCACCACAGTGCCTGGCGGCACCACCTTCCGCGAAGCGCATCTGGTCTGCGAGATGCTGCATGAATCGGGGCTCGTCACCTCGCTGGATCTGGTCGAGCTGAACCCGTTTCTCGATGATCGCGGGCGAACGGCAAAGCTGATGGTCGATCTTGTCGGCTCGATGATGGGCCAGAAGGTGTTCGACCGCCGCACCCGCAGCTTCTGAGAGCGACGCTTGCAATCGCGGGCCGACCGGCCCATCTGTTCAGGAACCGCAAACGGAGAGAACGATGTCCCGGAAGGCCACGCAAAGGCTGTCATTCTACCTGCTCGTGCTGCTGACGCTTTATGCGTCTCTGGCCGGCGCGGCGTAAGGGGTCGTCATGGCGAAACGTTACGGCGGACGCTTCTCGCCCGGCGCAGGGGACATGCCTCAGCCGCAGGGCGAGCCGGTCCACCCGCTGGAATCGCGGGTGAAATGGATCACGATTTCCGCCTCTCCCTTTCTACTCAGCGCATTCTGGCAGGACCCGTTCGGGCTGGTGACCAATCTCGCCGGCTTCGGAATCGTCGCGCTCGGCTCGGTGCTGACCCGCGAGGGGCTTCAGGCCGAGGCGGCCTATGATGCGCGCCGCGTCGCCCGCCGCCCTGCATGGCCGCGCAAGCTGTTCGGCGGCGTGGCCACGGGGCTTGGCCTCGCGGTCGGCGCAGCGGAACCCAACGCGATGTTCGGGGCCGGTCTGATCGGCTTTGCGGGCGCGGTGCTGCACCATCTCTCATTCGGCGCCGATCCGGCGCGCGACAAGGGGATGGAAGGGATCGACCCGTTCCAGCAGGACCGCGTGGCGCGGATCGTAGACGAGGGTGAGGAATATCTTGCAGGGATGCTTGACGCGATCCGCCGCACTGGTGACCGCAGGCTGGAAGCGCGGGTGCAGGTTTTCGCCGAAACTGCACGAGAAATGTTCCGCCGGGTCGAGGAAGACCCCGGTGATCTGACCGCCGCGCGGCGCTATCTGGGCGTGTATCTGATGGGCGCGCGCGACGCGACGGTGAAGTTCGCCGATCTCTATGCACAGACCAGCGACCAGTCCGCGCGCGAGGATTACGAGGCTCTGCTGACCGATCTCGAGGGCAATTTCGCCGCCCGCACCCGCTCGCTGATCGAGGGCGGACGCAGCGATTTCGATATCGAGATGCAAGTGCTGCGCGACAGGCTGGCGCGTGAGGGGGTGCGCCCCAGGGACCCCACAAAGCCGGCGCTCGAAAATCGGCGGGGCCATGATCTCAGCGATCTGATCCGCGAGACCGTCAAGGCGGGGCGTCGTCGGGACTGATGCCGCGCTATGCATTCCGGGTCGAGTATGACGGCGCGCCTTTTGCGGGCTGGCAGGCGCAGTCCGGCCAGCCGAGCGTTCAGGGCGCGATCGAGTCGGCTCTGGCGCGGCTCGATGACGGATTCGCGAAAGGCGCTCGGATCGCGGCGGCGGGACGGACCGATGCCGGGGTGCATGCGTCCGGGCAGGTCTTTCACGCCGATCTCAGCCGGCAATGGAAGGCGTTTCGGCTTGGCGAGGCATTGAACTGGCATCTGAAACCGGCGCCGGTGGCCGTGACGGCAGTGGCCTCGGTCAGCGCGGACTTTCACGCCCGGTTCTCTGCGCTCGAAAGGCGCTATCTTTTCCGGCTGGTGGCACGGCGGGCGCCGGTGGTCGCAGATCGGGGGCGCGTCTGGCAGGTGCTGAAACCGCTGGATGTTGAGGCAATGCATGAGGCGGCACAGTATCTTGTGGGGCGCCACGACTTCACCACCTTCCGCAGCACGATGTGTCAAGCGGCCTCGCCGGTGAAGACGTTGGACGAGATCCGCATCTCGGCGCATGACTACCCCGCCGGGCAGGAGATCCGCTTTCATCTGCGAGCCAGAAGTTTCCTGCATAATCAAGTGCGTAGTATCGTCGGCACGCTGGAGCGCGTCGGCACCGGCGCGTGGGAGCCGGCGCGCGTCCGCACCGCTCTGGAGGCGCGGGAGAGGGCAGCCTGCGGGCCGGTCTGTCCGCCTCAGGGCCTCTCGCTCAGCGGGGTTACATATGACCCCGATCCGTTCGACGCCGCCTGAAAATGCGCGCACAACCCGTGCACAGAGCTTACGCAGACTGAGAACCGCACCCTACAGGGGGATTATCCGTCATGCGGGCGGGACCGCACAGACGGTCAAGCCTGCAGCGACCTCACCCCGACTTCCCCTTCCTCACGCGACTTGATCGCTGCGACGGCCGCGATGCTGCCCGCCGCCGTCGTGTAATACGGGATCTTGTCATACAGCGCGACGGCCCGGATTTCGCGGCTGTCAGCGATGGCCTGGGCGCCCTCGGTCGTGTTCAGGACCATCGCGATCTCGCCGTTCTTCAGGCGGTCGACGATGTTCGGACGGCCCTCGTAGACCTTGTTCACCCGGCTGGATGCGACGTCATGACCGGCAAGGAAGGCGGCCGTTCCGCTGGTCGCGATGATCGAAAACCCCATCTCGACCAGATCGCGCGCGGCGCGGGCCACGGCTTCGGTCTTGTCAGCGTCGCGGATAGAGATGAACACCGCCCCCCCTGACGGCAGCTGCGTGCCGGCACCGAGCTGGGCCTTGAGGAAAGCGCGGGGGAAATTGCGGTCCCAGCCCATCACCTCTCCGGTGGAGCGCATTTCCGGCCCCAGCAGCGTGTCCACGCCGGGGAAACGGGCGAAAGGCAGCACCGCCTCTTTCACGGAATACCATGGGGTGAGCGGGTCGGCGAGCGTCAGCGGGTCGGCGAAGGGCAGATCATCCTCGGGGCCGACGCCGTCGGGATAGGGCTCGCGGGCGGGGAAGGCCGACATCGGCTCGCCCGCCATCAGCCGGGCGGCGATGGAAGCGATGGCGCTGTCGGTGGCCTTGGCGACGAAGGGGACCGTGCGCGAGGCGCGGGGGTTGACCTCAAGCACGAAGATTTCGCCGTTCTTGATGGCGAACTGGACGTTCATCAGCCCGACAACGCCCAGTTTCTTCGCCATTGCGACGGTCTGGCGCTTGAGTTCGTCAATGGTCGCCGCATCCAGCGTGTGCGGCGGCAGCGAACAGGCCGAATCGCCGGAATGGACGCCGGCTTCCTCGATATGTTCCATGATGCCGGCGACATGGACCGTCTCGCCGTCCGAAAGCGCGTCGACATCCACCTCGATCGCGCCGCTCAGATAGCTGTCGAGCAGCACCGGGTTCTTGCCCGACACGTCAACCGCATGGGTGATGTAGCGGTTGAGATGGTCCATATCCCGCACAATCTCCATCGCGCGGCCGCCGAGCACATAAGAGGGGCGGATGACCAGCGGGAAACCGACCTTTTCGGCGATGGCTCGGGCTTCGTCGTCGCTGTGGGCGATGCCGTTGACGGGCTGTTTCAGGCCCAATTCATTCAGCATCTTCTGGAACCGCTCACGATCCTCGGCCAGGTCGATGGCGTCGGGCGAGGTGCCGAGGATCGGGATACCTGCGGCCTCCAGATCATTGGCCAGCTTCAGCGGGGTCTGGCCGCCGAACTGCACGATGACGCCGTGCAGCGTGCCGTTTTCCTGTTCGATGGACAGGATTTCAAGGACATGTTCCAGCGTCAGCGGTTCGAAATACAGCCGGTCCGAGGTGTCGTAATCGGTCGAGACGGTTTCCGGGTTGCAGTTGACCATAATGGTTTCATAGCCCGCATCGGTCAGCGCGAAACAGGCGTGGCAGCAGCAGTAATCGAACTCGATCCCCTGCCCGATCCGGTTCGGGCCGCCGCCGAGAATGACGACCTTCTTGCGATCCGAGGGGCGCGCCTCATTCTCGACCTCACCCATCGCCGGGGATTCATAGGTCGAATACATATAGGGCGTCTGCGCCTCGAACTCGGCGGCGCAGGTGTCGATGCGTTTGAAGACCGGATTGATGCCCTGATTGTGGCGCGTGCGACGAATTTCGGCTTCGGCGAGACCGGTCAGCGTGGCGAGGCGGGTGTCGGAAAAACCCATCATTTTCAGGCGCCGCAGCCCTTCGGTGCCGGGCAGGCCGTTGCTGCGGACCTCGTTCTCAGCCTCCACGATTTCGCGGATACGGGCGAGGAACCACGGCTCGAACGCGGTGACATTGTGGATTTCGTCATCCGTCATGCCTTCGCGCATGGCCTGCGCGATCACGCGGATGCGGTCCGGGGTCTGTTTCGCAAGAGCGCGGATGATCGCGGGCTTGCCCTCATCCGCGGCGCCGGGGATGTCGATTTCGTCCAGCCCCGTCAGGCCGTTTTCCATCGAGGCCAGCGCCTTTTGCAGCGATTCATGAAAGGTCCGGCCGATGGCCATGACCTCGCCCACGGACTTCATCGCAGTGGTCAGTTCGGGCTTGCTGCCTGGAAATTTCTCGAACGCGAAACGCGGGATCTTGGTCACGACATAGTCGATGCTGGGTTCGAAACTGGCCGGCGTGACCTTGGTGATGTCATTGTCCAGCTCATCCAGCGTATAGCCCACGGCGAGCTTCGCGGCGATCTTGGCGATGGGAAAGCCAGTCGCCTTCGAGGCCAGCGCGGATGAGCGGCTGACCCGCGGGTTCATCTCGATCACCACCATGCGGCCGTCATCGGGGTTGATCGCCCATTGCACGTTCGATCCGCCGGTCTCGACCCCGATTTCGCGCAGCACCGCAATCGAGCCGTTCCGCATCCGCTGATATTCGCGGTCGGTCAGGGTCAGCGCCGGCGCGACGGTGATCGAATCGCCGGTATGGACGCCCATCGGATCGACGTTTTCAATGGAGCAGACGATGATGGCGTTGTCGGCATGATCTCGCACCACCTCCATCTCGTATTCCTTCCAGCCGAGCAGCGATTCATCGACAAGGATCTGACCGACCGGTGAGGCATCCATGCCCGAGCGGCAGAAATGGATGTAATCCTCACGGTTATAGGCGACGCCGCCACCTGTGCCGCCAAGAGTGAAGGCAGGGCGGATAATCGCAGGCAGCCCGATATCATCGAGCGCGTCGAGCGCGGTCTGCACCCCGGCCTCAAGATCGAACCTGCCCTTGGCGTCTTTCGGCGCAGTGACGATGGTCGCCTTGGGGTTTTCGAGCCCGATCCGATCCATCGCCTCGCGGAACAGTTTGCGGTCCTCGGCCATTTCGATGGCGGCGCGCTGCGCGCCGATCAGCTCGACCCCGTATTTGTTCAGCACCCCGGCATCAGCCAGCGCCAGCGCGGTGTTCAGCGCGGTCTGCCCACCCATCGTCGGCAAGAGCGCGTCGGGCCGTTCGTCAGCAATGATCTTTTCGACCATATCCGGGGTAATCGGCTCGATATAGGTGGCATCGGCCATCTCGGGATCGGTCATGATCGTGGCCGGGTTCGAGTTCACCAGGATGACCCGATACCCTTCCTCGCGAAGCGCCTTGCAGGCCTGAGCCCCGGAATAGTCGAATTCGCAAGCCTGCCCGATGACGATGGGACCGGCGCCGATGATGAGGATGGACTTGATGTCGGTTCTCTTCGGCATGGATGACCCCTGGGCTCTTCACTGTCGGCAAATCGAACGGGGTTATAGTGCAGAAGCGCCGGGAAGCAAGGGCTGGCTGTGCGACGTTACGGATCGAACTACGCTTTCTCCTTTCTGATCTGAGGGCGGGATGGAACCGACAGCGCACAGTGGACATGCTGGGCTCGATGAATTGGGCAGCGCGCAGCCTGCGCAAGGTATCACTCGCTGACCGAGCTCGCCTGCCGTCGATGAACCGCATTAGCCACATGCCGCACGCGGCTACCTGACCCGTTCCGCTTCGCAAGCACAGACCTTCTTCATCGGCTCCCGCACCGCTGAAGCGAGCGCGAGAGGCATCTAAACCGCCGGCAACCGGCTGGGGCTCAGTCAGCGAGATTTCCATCTCACCGAGCAAGGGGGGCGACAGCGTTAGAGAGCAATGTCAGTGCGGTGTAGAAGCGGTTTGACGTGGCACCGGCGGCCGCTGTGCTTCGCACGATGAAGCGGCGGATCAGCGTTTCGACCTGTTCGCCATCCTTGAACAGCGAGGGCGAGGCGGTGCCGAACATCCTATCCGCTGCCTCCTGATACTCTGCAAGCTGGCGGTCGATCGGAAGTTTCGCATAGCTGTCGCCAAAGCCGAAGGCACCATCGAACACTTTGCGTAGCGGGATGTTGCCCATGATCTCGTACCACTTGGTGACATCGCTGACATTTCTTTGGGCCAGCGTAGCCAGCTCTCGCCGCGCGTTGAGCGCGAGGCGCAGATTCTGGTCGCCTTCACCCACGCGCCGTTGGTATTCGCGCTCGACATATTGGGAAATGATGCGCTCAGCGAAATTCGGTGCGGCGCTGAGAGGTTTTGACTGCGCAGCCGCCGCAGATTGAAAGCCGAAGGCCTCGGCAAGGCGGCGGTAACTTTGGTCTGAAAGTCGATTGGCGATGCTTTTCTCATCACTCAGATCGCTGTTCAAGACTTGCCGCAGAAAGGCCTTGCCGCCCATGTCCCCTTCGAGCCCAAAAGCGCGCAGCGTCACATTCAGCATCCGGTAGTCGGAGAGAAGCTCATCGGCAGAGCGGATCTTCGATACATTTTCCCTGAAATGATCACTGGCCGAGCGGACCGCCACGTCCGACGCCACCAGCCCGCGCTGCCGGTCAGCAGTTCGGTTCAGCAGAGCCCACCCCGAGAGCCCGCCAGAGCCGATCTGGACCTGATAGCTCATCTACCCGCCCCGATCAGCCGCGCCTCGCGCGGGAGAAGGTCGCGCAGCGCCTTCAGTGCCGGATAGAATTTCTGGCTCAGAACGCTCTCAGTTGCGTCGGCCAGCAGCTTGCGGCTGTCGCGATCTTCGAAAACCTGGGAAATCTGTTCGAGATGCTGCAGAAGAAGCTGCCGCCCCTGATCTGCGTCGCGATCACCCGAGAGCACCAGCTGTGCCTCATAACAGGCGCGGGAAACGGGTGTGCGCGCCTCATCCGGATGAATGGCGTCGCGCAGCCGAAGAATATTCACCTCAGCGGTCTTGATCGAAAGCCGGGTACGACGGGCGCCGTTTTCGATAACTGCGCCGTTGATCAGCAACCGTTCATTCGGCGCGAGTTTCAGAACCAGCCCGCTCATCCTATGCGCTCCTGTCCGGACAGTCCCCTAATGATGGCGAGGTTCAGGTCCGTCAACGCCTGTGCCGAGGCCGCGCCGCTTCGGACCTTGGCGCTGTGCGCGATCACAAACCCAGCCAATGAGATCAGCGCCGCGCGCATTTCACCCGGCAGCCGATTGTCATCATGTGCCAGATCGGTCGCCAACTGGACCCAGAATCGTTCGTTCGCATGCAGCGCACGCGTAAAGGCGGGGTAATTGCGCGCGACGTCCGACGCGCTTCGCGCAAGATCCGCGTTCAGGCGCGACAGCAGCCGCGCTTCAGCTTCGCGATCCGTTTCGACCTGCGTGAGAGCTGAGGAGTAGCCGCGCGTTTCGAGTGCATTCATTCAGGATCTCTCTAAAAAATTCTGTCTAGCCTTTCCAGACAGATGCCCGTTGCGTGCGGGCAAACGAGAGGGGCGCCCGAAAGCGCCCCATTCTATCTTAACGGAACAGCGACAGCAGAGCCTGCGGCGCTTGGTTCGCGATGGAAAGCGACTGCGTTGCCAACTGCTGCTGAACCTGCAATGCCTGCAAGCGCGCCGAGGCCTCTTCCATATTGGCGTCGACCAGAGCGCCGATGCCCGAACGCATCGAGTCGGTCAACTTGCCGATGAAATCGCGTTGCGTCTCGAAGCGGCCTTGGGCTGAACCGAAGGTTGCGGTTGCATCCACGGCGACCTGAATCAGACCTTCGATCGAATCCAGGGCCGCTTCTGCACCCCCGTCCACGGTTACGTCGAGTGTTTCAAGATCGGCGAGACCTCCGGTCCCTCCGCCAGCGGGAGTTCGCGAGGAGGACAGCGACACCGCCATGTCGCCCGAACCGGTTCCGGCGTCAAAGCTCAACTGGCCAGCGCTCTGCGTCAGCGTGCCGCCGACACCTGCCGTCGTCTTGGCGGCGTTCAGGCCGGTAAGGATCTCAGCGGCAGTGTCACCTTCCTGAACGGTATAGCTGAAGCTGTCGCTATCGACCGTGATTTCAATGACGTCGCCTGCAAGAAGCGAGGTGCCATTGCTTGGGTCAGCCAAAGGATCGTTGGCCGCGATCGCACCCGACCCGCCCTGGAAGCCCAGAGCCGAGCCGATGTTGACAGCGCCCCCGCCATCGGTCGCCGTTGCAGTCGCGCTGAGACCGGTGACCGCACCTCCCGGCGCCGCATCACTCATACGAAGATCGAATGTCTGCACGTCGATGGTGCCAACAGACACCGACCCGTCCAGGCTGCGATCCAGCGACGACATCACCTTCATCGGACTGGTCGTGGTGCCGTTAATCAGGTTTTTGCCACTGAATTGCGCAGAGTTTACTGCCGAAGCGATGGATTGCTTCAGCGCGTTGATGTCTTCCTGGATTTTCTTGCGGTCTTCGGCCGAGGTCCCTGCCTCCTGAGCAGAGATCACCTTCGTCTTGATCTTGTTCAGAAGGTCGGTGATCGACTCGGTAGCGGCTCGGGCAACGGCCACGGTCGATTCTCCGAGGGCGAGCGTCTGGTCGATGGTTTTGAACGAAGCAACATCCGATTCCATTGTCTTCGAGATGGCCCAGATCGCCGCGTTATCCTTTGACGAATTGATGGTTTTGCCGGTTGAGATCTGGTCCTGGGTTTTTGCCAGGCTAGCATTGATCCCCTTGAGGGTCTGCAGCGCGACCATCGCGCCGTTATTCGTGAGAATACTGGACATATCGTCCTCCAATAAGAATGGCATCTGCCGTTTCGTAGGGGGCCATTCTGACCGCGGGCGAAGCCCTGTGCTTTTCCGCACGAAGCCGTTTCTACCAGCTCAAAATTATTCTTTCCCTAATCTCATCCATTTTTCCAGAGCTCTTCGCCGTTTATTTAATTCAAAATCTTCCTATAGCCCCTTTCACAACCCTTAGCTTTGCTGAGTTTCCTTTTTTATCATAAGTGCAAACATGGTCCGCATCGCTTTGTGCCCGACCAATCAACTGGCGGGCGTCATTCATCCCACTCATCGCAGCTCGAACCAGCTGTGCCACATGCGCGAGAGCGTCGCTGAGATGCTCATCAAGCATTTCTGGTCGCGCATTTACCAACTTTTCCAGCCCAGAGAGGGAATCAAACGCCCTTTTGTGATCGCCGGAGATCAGCGCCTTGGTCGCCTCCTCGATCACCGCTTCAGCGTCAGTCATTTTTGGCTGGTTCCTGACCAGGATTGAAGCGCACGGCGAGCATTTTGGCATATTCGCGATTCAGATAGGACTGAAATTGCTGTTCACCAATGCCGCCAGAAAATTCTGATTTGCCTGAATCGGACCGGACACATTGAAGCAAGTTTTCCAGAAGCAGTTGATCCAGCTTCTGCGCTGACCGATCAAGTCTTGCATAAAATGCGGTGTTTTTTTCGACTATCATTACTTACTCCGAATCGAGATCTTCTTTAGATAAGCTGGCGGCGGTAAATATTCGGTAACTGAAATCGTCTAGTAAAGATTCATGGAGATACGAATCACCCCCTCTACGACGATTGCCCTTTTGCAACCCTTGCGGAAGGCTGGCGTAATGGGGCTGGGGCAGGGCATTATCTTCGCCGAAATGTCCGACCGATGGAGTATTGGCGACCCTGCATCAACCTTCCCAGTTGCCGCGACGGTCGCGCCTGTGGATGGGGCTTATCCCGCCGGGCTAGAAGAGGCTGGGAACGAGGCTAGCGATGCCCCGCCTGAGGGACCCTCTGGGTTGGAACCTACGGATTTTGAAGACGAGCAGCCGTGGTTAATCCCGCGCGTGGCCGCTGGCCACATGGAAGATCCGGAAAAAGGAGCTCATTCTGAAGAGAGTGAAAAAGGACCGGAAGAAACGTCTGTTCGCGCGTCGGCTGATCAGCCGCCGATGCAGAACGACATTGGTTCGGGCGCCACAAGAATCAAGCCAATATCGGTTACGCTACTGTGGCAAAAAGACAGCGGCTTCGGCGCTTTCTCGGAAGAGCGTCAGGTCTCCGATGCCTCCTCGGAATACCCGAGAGAGAAATTGGCTACGCCCGCCGCCCTCCTCAGCGGCAGAGTATCCGAGCGAATGGCAGCGCAAGATCCCGCTGGGCAACGCTTGCATGCTGATCGGAGTGTTGCCGGTACTGCAGCAATGAACGAAAGGCGCGTGCCGCTCAGCGTCGACGTTCGTCAGCCAATCTTGTCTCAATCGGCTATCGCAATTGACAGCAATCCGGGTCTAGCCAGCACCGAAGCGATGCGCAACTCCGGGGTCGAGATGGGCTTTCCGCCGCAGCAAATCACGAAGGCCACTGTCCTAGAAGACGAAACCGCAGCCAGCCCCGTTTTTTCAGATGCAGCTCTGTACGCGCGGTCCAAGATAGAGACGGCGGACGGCGCTTGGCGATCAGCATCGAATGCAACAGTTCACCAGTCCCCCGATAAATTTTCGCTGTTCCAGCAGAGGAACCTGAGCGATTCAATTCACACCAAAAATCAAACTGCAGATTTGCGATCCGTCTTGGTCATGGATGATCAACCCGAGACGGTTAGGACGACCTATGGCACCGCGCAGACGTCGCGTTCAGCTCAGCTTCGGGGGCCGAACGACAGTGCCCTGGAGCCCGTCGGCGCGTCAGATGTCGAGAGGCTTTCGAATTATCATACGTCGTCAACTGGCTCGTCGTCACAATTCAAGACTGCGATTGCTGGTGAAAATGAGCGCTTCATCGTCTCTGACTCGGAAAAGAGTGGCGCGTATCTGGCGTCGGGTCTTGTGTCACAGAAAACTGCATCCAATCCGACCGTGAGCTCAATCAATTCTGCCAAGCAGAGCGAAGCAAGCACTGCTCCCTGGATCACCGGACGCAGCCGGCCGGACCTGCAGCATCAGGTCGATGAGGATCTGCTGGCGGCGGTGGTGGGGCATGATTCCCCGCCTCGCCAGCCGACGTCACCATCGGCGGCAGCTTCGACGGTCTCCACGCCGCCACCGCCGGTGACGCGTCAAATTGCCGAAATGATCTCTCTCTCGCCGTTCCGGACCGGAGAAACGGAACTGTTGCTCGCGCCAGAAGAATTGGGAAGGGTGCATTTTGCATTCTCCCAGACAGAAAGCGGCCTGTCTGTCACGGTCGCGGCGGACCGACCAGAGACGCTGGCAATGCTACGCCGCAACGCCGAGATGCTGTCGACTGAACTTGCTCAAGCGGGCATCGGCGATGCTCTGATCGGCTTTCGTGAAGGACATGGTAGTGCCCCGGGGGATGGTGTAAGAGCGCCGACCTTCGGAGAGGTCCAAAGCTGATCAGGTCGCCACGGCGGACAGCCTGATGTCGGGATTGTCGGTGACGCGCGCGAGGCTTTCAAGAGACATATATCTCCGCGCAACCGTCCATTCGTCATTGGTTTCAAGCATCAGCGCGCCGACGAGCCGGATGATTGCCTCGTCGTTCGGGAAGATGCCGATGACGTCAGACCTGCGCTTGATCTCCCGGTTCACCCGCTCCAGTGGATTTGTCGACGCGATCTGAGCCCAGTGCTCGCGGGGAAAATCCATGTAGGCGAGCACGTCGTCGCGCGAGACGTCCATGAGGGTGCCGAGCCTCGCCTGCTTCTCGCGCAGTGCGTCCGCGACGACCTCCCATTGGGCTTCGGCATCCGCCTTGTTTTCCTGGGCGAAGATCGTCTTCAGCATGGCTGCCACAGCCGTGCGCTGCTTGGTCGGAGCATGGGCGAGCGCGTTGCGCATCCAGTGAACGCGACAGCGCTGGTGCGTTGCATCGAACACTCGCCGCGCAGCAGCCCGCAGCCCCTTGTGGTCATCGGCTACGACCAGCTTCACACCGCGCAGGCCACGGTCTGCGAGAGAGCGCAGGAAGTCGGTCCAGAACGTTTCTGCTTCGGAAGGACCGGTGGCGACGCCGAGAACCTCGCGCTTGCCGTCCTCGTTGACCGCGACGGCGATTATCACAGCGCGGCTGACGATCCGTCCGCCCTCACGCACCTTCACGTAGGTCGCGTCGAGCCAGAGATACGGCCAGGCTCCTTCCAGCGGGCGAGAGAGGAAGGCGTTCACCCGCTCGTCGATTTCGACGCAGAGGCGACTGACCTGGCTCTTCGACATGCCGCCCGCGCCCATGGCCTTCACCAGATCGTCCACGGAGCGCGTGGAAACACCTTGGACGTAGGCCTCCTGAATCACCGCCACGAGCGCCTTCTCGGCTGTGCGGCGCGGCTCCAGGAAGCTGGGCAGGTAGCTCCCTTTTCTCAGTTTCGGGATCTCCAGCGCGATCCGCCCGGCACGGGTGTCCCAGTCCCGGTCCCGGTAGCCGTTCCGCTGAACCTCCCGCAGGGGCGAACGTGCGCCCTTCGCGGCGCCGGTTCGCTCTTCTACCTCCGCTTCCATGATCCGCTCGGCCGCGAAGGCCAGCATCTCGCGGACGAGGTCGCCGTCAGCCTGCTTCTCAACCAGCTCGATCAGCGTCATTCTGTCGTCGGTCATCGTCATCTCCGTTCTTGGTTCAAGGTCTCGCAACCCGAACCTGCCCGAAGATCGACGATGGCCGCCAGCGTCACACCCGGCCGCGCGCTGCGCTACGCCAGGGGCTCCGCGCGCGGCCTCCTACACCAACCGGTGGGGCACTACCAAGGACATCAACAGCATGCTCAAACAGCGCGTCGCGGCGCCCCCGACGAAGCGAGAATATTAGCGGAAACCGCCCTCCCGATGCCAACGGACGCCGCCAGGCCAAGCACGCCTTCGCCGGGGCGGCGCCTGGAATTGCGTCTTTGAACGCACAAGAAAGGAAACTGAAGATGGTGACCACCAATCCGACAGCCGCACCTGCCGTCGCCCCGCCCCCGACGGCGAGCCCCCCAAGCAAGGCAAGCTTCGCGGGTGGTGATTTCGAGACTTTTCTGAAAATGCTGACCGCGCAGATCAAGAACCAGGACCCTATGAACCCGATGGAGGGCGCGGATTTCGCTGTTCAGCTTGCCACATTCTCCGGGGTCGAACAGCAGGTGAAGACAAACGACCTCCTTGAAAAGATCGCCGGGCAAAGCGGTGCAGGCGCTCTTTCAGGCTATTCTGACTGGATCGGAAAAAAGGTGCGGACCACGGGTGAGGTGTATTTC
Organism: Paracoccus sediminicola; assembly: GCF_027912835.1. Lineage (NCBI taxonomy): Bacteria > Pseudomonadati > Pseudomonadota > Alphaproteobacteria > Rhodobacterales > Paracoccaceae > Paracoccus > Paracoccus sediminicola. The sequence continues at coordinate 15,104 of NZ_CP115768.1, read as the reverse complement.
GGCGAGCAGCCTCTTACCATGGAGATTCAGCCAGATCCTGCGGCGGACGAGGTTATTCTCGTCGCAACGGACCAATATGGGCGTGAGATCAGCCGAGAGGATATCGGTACCGGCGCGGGCACAGTCGAATGGTTCGGCAGAGACGCTGGCGGCGACCGCCTTCCGCAGGGCCTGTATCGCTTTTCGCTGGAGAGCATGCGCGGCGGCGAGGTCATCGCTCGCAGTGACGTACCTAGCTATAGCGCGGTGCAGGAAATTCAGATGGGCGATCGCGGCGTCTCCTTCGTGCTCAGTGGCGGTGCGATGGCGACGCTGGATGAGGTCGATGCGCTTGCGATGTAACCTGCAACCCTACGCAGTTCGGCCCCAACGCAGTTGGACGGATATCTTACGACGGCGTCGTCTGTCAGCAATCAGATCCTGGGCAGATCAAGCCGATGGAGCGCGACAACACGAGGCCGCAGGGCGACGCGATTTCGACAGGTCTTACTACCGGATGAGATCGAATCTCCAGCCCGATGCGTCAGCGAGTTGTGGGCATCTCGTCGCGAAGGATCGCGGCAAGCCCGCTTTTCAGATCCGGATATTCATAGCAATAGCCGAGCTCCTGCCTAGACCGTGCGTTGCTGACCCGTTTGGAGTCACCATAAAAACTGCGCGCCATAGGGCTCAGATCGGCAGTTTCAAAGGCTTCCTTCGGCGGAGGCTCAACCCCAAGCAGCCGAGCGGCGGCCTCGAGGGTTTCCTCCGGCGCTGCGGGGGCGTCGTCGCAGAGATTGTAGATCGAAACGCTTCGGCCATTTTGGCCGGTATCCACCGTAGCCCCTACGTCGCCGAAAACCTGTTGGAGGGATGCGAGAATCGCCCCGGCGATATCCTCGACATGGACACGAGAAAAGACCTGGCCCGACTTGACGATCCGCCGCGCCGTCCCGCGCCGCAGCTTTGCAAGCGGGCCGCGCCCTGGACCATAGATACCCGCCAAGCGGAAGATGATCAGCGGCCATACCGCGTCGCGGGCAAGATCGGACCACGCATGCTCTGCCGCGAGCCGAGCCGCCGCGCGCGGCGACGAAGGGGTGGGTGGTGTGGCTTCATCCACCCAAGCGCCGCCGTGATCGCCGTAGACGCTGGTCGAGGAAAGATAGCCAACCCATCTGGCCGGTGCGGAACGCAAGCTCTCCGAAAAACAACGCAGTACTGGATCCAGCGCAAAACTCGCCGCAACGGTGGATTCGTGCCGATTCCTGGTGATAGGCGCGACCTCGTTGGTCAGATCCAGCTGACTGTCGGGCGCCACGCAGGTCAGGATCGCGTCGGCGCCGGCGATCTCTGTTCGCAGCCGCGCGTCGTCACCGGGCCACAGCAGCGGCTCGGCCCCCGCCGCGACAACACGCTCAGGATCGCCGCGCGTTGTTCCGACAACATGCCATCCAGCATCCACCAGGCGTGGCGTCAGGGCAGAGGCAGAATAGCCATGTCCAAGAATGAGGATGTTCATAGGCGGCACGGTTCCTTTTGCGGCAGCATCCGTCGTCCGCTCGCGAAGATCAGCTCGTCGGCCCTTTCGATGCTCTGGCTTCATCCTTCGAGCTTGACAAGTTCGCCGGGCAGGATGGGCAGGTTGATCGCCGCGAAAGATTCTGCGGCGGGGATTCGGATAGCGTCACGACATCTCAATCCTGAACGCAATGCTACGCAGTCGCCGAGAGGCGGTGACCGCGTAACGCGCGAGAAGCCAGCTTCCGATGACGCACGGCGTGCGCCTCTCCACCTAGCGAATTCAGATCACCACCGCCGATCGCGGTCATTCTCAGAAAACCAGCCTCGATTTGGTTCGATCAGCAGTGACACGCCATACCCCACTGCGATCATGCCCTACATTCCCAATGAAATTTGGAGAGTGTCAGACTGTGGCAGGACTCCCTTAAAGATCCTCCAAAACCTCGGCGGCAAGGCGAAAGGATGTTTGGCGCGCTTCCGGATCATGGATCTGGCCGGTCAGAATCAACTCGTCGGGTCGATATTGCGCGATCAGATCCGACAGCTCTTGCCGCAGCGTCACCGGACTGCCGACCGCGCTGACGCGCAGCGCCTGGCCAACCATCCGCCCGATTTGTGGGGTGATCTCGGACAGATCGCGCGTCGGCTTCGGCAACCTTCCCGGTCGGCCGCTGCGAAGTCGCGCAAAGGCCAGCTTCTGGCTGGAATGAAGATAATGCGCCGTCTCGTCCGTGTCGGCGGCAATGACGTTGACGGCCAACATGAAATGCGGACCGGTCTCGGCCCCGGGGCGGCCCGAAGGCTCGAAACGCTCGCGATAAACCTGCAGCGCCTCGTCCAGCGCGCCGGGCGCGAAATGCGAGGCGAAAGCGTAGGGAAGCCCCAGCATCGCGGCAAGCTGTGCGCCGAACAGCGACGAACCCAGTATCCAGACCGGCACATTCGTCCCTTGCCCGGGATGTGCCACGACCTGCGCGTTCGGCTGGCTTTCCGCCAGATAGCCCATCAGCTCAACCACATCATGCGGAAAATTTTCAGCCATGTCGGGCGTCTTGCGCAGCGCACGGAAGACGGCGCCGTCGCCACCCGGGGCCCGCCCAAGGCCAAGATCGATGCGGTCTCCGTAAATCGTGGCGAGCGTGCCGAACTGCTCGGCAATCGACAGCGGCGAATGGTTGGGCAACATGATCCCCCCGGCACCGACGCGGATACGCGATGTCTGGGCAGAAATATGTCCGATCATCACAGAGGTCGCGGCCGAGGCTATGCCGATCATGTTGTGATGCTCGGCCAGCCAATAACGGTGATAGTTCAGCCCGTCAGCCATCCTTGCGAGCGCGACGCTGTCGGCGATGGCCTCGGCGGTGGAGGAGCCTTCGGGCACGGGGGCGAGATCAAGAATGGAATAGCGCATGGAGACCGGCTTTCGTAAGATCGTTCGGGCGTGATCCTGATCTATGTACTCGCCCGCCGTCTTGCCAGTGTCGCCTTGCGCTGGCACTGTCGGATGAAACGCGAGGCAACTGATGAACGACGATTTTCTGCCCCTCGAGACGCCGGATGCGGTCGAGCGGGATTATTTCAGTGATCCGAAAGCTGCGGTGCAACGGCTCGCCGAGCTGTATGACCGGGCCTCAGGCTTTCTGACCGAACGCTTCGTGGCCTGTCTGGGCGGCGAGCGGCCAAAGGCCCGCTATCGGGCGTTTTACCCCGAGGTTCGACTGACCACGACCAGCCACAGCAAGACGGATTCGCGGCTTTCCTTCGGCCATGTCACCATGCCCGGCAGCTATTCGGCGACGATCACGCGACCAGAGCTTTTCGCGAATTACCTCGAAGAGCAGCTTGGTCTGCTGATGAAGAACCACGATACGCCCATCGCCGTGGGCTATAGCGACACGCCGATGCCGGTGCATTTCGCCGTTGCCACGCGAACGGATTTGAACGTCCCGCAGGAGGGGGTGCTGAATTTCAGCCTCCGCGATGTGTTCGACGTGCCAGATCTGAATACGGTGAATGACGACATCGTAAACGGTGTGGCCGAGCCTTACGCCGACGGCTCGCAGGATCTCGCGCCTTTTACCGCGCAGCGCGTGGATTATTCGCTCGCCCGGCTGGCCCATTACACCGCGACCGATCCGGCGCATTTCCAGAACTTCGTCCTGTTTACCAATTATCAGTTCTATGTGGACGAGTTCGAGGCCTTTGCGCGCAGCGTTCTGGACGATCCGGCTTCGGGCTATACCGAGTTCGTCGCGCCGGGGAACCAGATCATCGGCCGATCCGATGGAGAGCTGATCCCGCTGGCGAAAATGCCGCAAATGCCGAGCTATCACCTCAAGCGCGCCGGCAATCAGGGCATCACGCTGGTCAATATCGGCGTCGGCCCGTCCAACGCCAAGACCGCGACCGACCATATCGCGGTGCTGCGACCGCATACCTGGCTGATGGTCGGGCATTGTGCGGGGCTGCGCAATTCACAGAGCCTCGGGGATTTCGTGCTCGCCCATGCCTATCTTCGCGAGGATAATGTTTTGAACGACGACCTGCCCGTCTGGGTGCCGATCCCGGCGCTGGCCGAGGTTCAGGTCGCATTGCAGGAAGCCGTCGCCGAGGTCACGAAGCTGGACGGCTATGAGCTGAAGCGGATCATGCGCACCGGCACGGTGGCCACGATCGACAACCGTAACTGGGAGCTTCGCGATCAGTCGGGCCCGATCCACAGGTTGTCACTTTCCCGCGCCATCGGGCTGGATATGGAAAGCGCCACCATCGCGGCGAACGGTTTTCGCTTCCGCGTCCCCTATGGCACACTGCTCTGCGTGTCGGACAAGCCTCTGCATGGCGAGCTGAAACTGCCAGGCATGGCCACCGACTTCTATCGCACACAAGTTGCCAACCATTTGCTCATCGGGGTGCGCGCGATGGAAAAGCTGCGCGATATGCCGCTGGAGCGGATCCACTCTCGCAAGCTGCGATCTTTCGCCGAAACCGCGTTCCTCTGAGCGCAAGGCAGCCAATTGACGCTGCGTCATCCTCGAATTCGCGTCAGAATGGGCCGTTTCTGCCGGATTGCGCGGCGCAAGCTTAGAAAAACAGTTGAATTATCCTGAAAAACCTAGTGTAGCAGTTCCATGCCGCATGAAAGCGGTCATGGACTTCCCCAGATTGGGGCAACGAGGAGACAGATAAATGGCTCAAGCCGTCAAGCCGATGACCAAGACGCAATTCGTCGCCACGCTCGCCGAAGAGATGGGCAGCGACAAGAAATCCGCCGCCGCCGCTCTGGACGCGATTGCGGCTGTGGTAACCCGTGAAGTTTCCAATGGCGGCGCCGTGACCCTTCCGGGCATCGGCAAGGTTGCCTGCCGCGCCCGCCCCGAGCGTCAGGTCCGCAACCCGCAGACCCAGGAAATGATGACCAAGCCGGCCGACAAGCAGGTCAAGGTCACCGTCGCCAAGGCGCTCAAGGACAGCGTCAACGCCTGATCGGCATCGGACGAGATCCTGAGGCCGCCTTTCGAGGCGGCCTTTTTCTTTTGCAGCCGCGGGGTCTGGTGGATACCCCGCCACGCGCCTATGGTCACAGCGTCAGTGAAGCGGGGTCGGAAATGGATATCAGATCCGTCTTAATGGGGCTCGCCTTCGCCTTCATGTGGGCGTCGGCCTTCACCTCGACGCGTGTCATCGTGACCGCCGCGCCGCCGCTGACGGCGCTGGTTATCCGCTTCGCTCTGTCTGCCGTGATCGGCATCCTGATCGCCCGCGCCATGGGTCAGAGCTGGCGTCTCAGCCGTAATGAATGGCGCGTTCTGATCGTCTTCGGCATTGCTCAGAATGCGCTTTATCTGGGGCTGAACTGGATCGCCATGCAGACGGTCGAGGCCTCGGCTGCGGCGATCATTGCGTCGATGATGCCCCTCTTGGTGGCATTCTTCGGTTGGGTCTGGCTGGGTGAGCGGCTGCGCCCCATCGCGGTGGCCGGGCTGATCCTCGGCGTGATCGGCGTCGTGCTGATCATGGGTGTGCGGTTGCAAGACGGACTTGACCCGTTCGGCGTGGCGCTGTGCCTGATCGCCGTTGTGGCACTGACCGTGGCGACGCTGGTGGTGCGCGGCACGAGCGGCAGCCGCAACATGCTGATGATTGTCGGGCTGCAAATGGCGGTGGGCGCGGTGGCGCTGGCGGTTCCCGCAGTTGTGATGGAATGGGGCCGCGAGATCGCATGGAGCTGGACGCTGCTATTCGCGTTTCTCTATACCGTTGCCGCGCCGGGGCTGGCCGCGACGTTCATCTGGTTCCTGCTGGTGAACCGCATCGGCGCGGTCCGGGCGGCAACCTTTCACTTTCTGTCTCCGATCTTCGGCGTGACCATCGCCGCGATTTTCCTGGGCGAACGCTTTGGCCTGATTGATGTGATCGGGGCATGTATCGTGGCGGCGGGCATCCTGATGGTGCAAATGGCGCGGCTGCCAGTGGTGCAGACCCCGCCCTCGCGACCCCAAGACGCCGATGCAAAGCAGGCCGCACCACGATCCTGAGGCGCGGCGACCAGTGGCGCGACGCTCTGCGGATCTCCTGTCAGGCTGGCGCGGAAGAAAAAGCCGCGCCCGAATGAGCGCGGCCATGATCGGGCATCAGGGACGGCCGCTCAGAACTGATAGTTCAGACCCAGCTTGAGCTGTTGCCAGTCTGGCGTCGCCTCGGTCGATTTGCCGTTCACGTCCTCGAGATGCTCTTTGCCGTAATTGTGGTATTCCCACTCGCCCGTCACGGACCAGTCCGCCGAAAGCTTGCGCTCGATGCCGAGCCCGAGAATATAACCGGTCGCGGACTTGCCGCTTTCGTCGATATCGACTGCGCCCGCCGCGCCGTTCGTGCCACTGATCTGATAGTCGAAATCAGCCTGGCTGATCCCGGCAATCCCATAGAACCAGGTGTTCTTTGCCTGGTTCAGCACACCGGATTTAAGCCGCAGCGACAGGACATTGCTAATCTCGTTCGACGCTTCATAACCTGCGGTATCGAACTCGTCGCTGATACCGCCGGCTTCATAGCCAAGCTCCCCCGCGAAGACCCAGTCGCGCGCGGCTCCGGTCCGCTGCATCCGATAACCGAGCCGCCACCCATAGGCTGCGCCGCTGAGTTCGAGCGTATCAGGCGTCGTATAGACGAAATCCTGCCCTTGCCCGATGCCGACCTCATCATCGCCGGCGAACCCATAGCCAAGCGTGCCACCGACATAGGCGCCCTGCCAGCTGAGCGGCTCACTGACGACGACCGGCGTGACTTCGGTTTCGACGAGGGGGGCGATGTAACCGCCCGCGAGCGCCGCCGACGCCGCGAAGCTGGCGGTCAGAGCGGACAGGGCGAACTGGGTTCTTTTCATGAATAACTCCACGGACAGAGAGCCGAACTCTCGGTGAATATCTTCTGACACGATATGGCGTGACCGTTTTCACGGCAATCTGTCTAACGGACAGGCGTGGCTTCTGTGCCAATCCTGCCCTCAAACTGCGGCAGGATTGACACAATGTTGTCAGACTTAACCAATCCGCAATCCGCGGGTCAGATATCGAGATTCTCGACGCTGAGTGCGTTCTGCTGTATGAATTCGCGGCGCGGCTCGACCAGATCGCCCATCAGCTTGGTGAAGATATCCTCGGCATCCGAGACGTCGTCCACCTTCACCTGCAGCATGGTGCGCGCCTGAGGATCGAGCGTGGTTTCCCAGAGTTGCTCCGGGTTCATCTCGCCCAGCCCCTTGTAGCGCTGAAGTGACAGGCCCTTTTCGCCTTCGAGGAAGATTGCCGACAATAGGCTGAGCGGGCCATGGATCGCGATCTCGCGGTCCTTGCGCACCAAGGCAGCCGGGCGGGAATAGACATCCTGCAAGGCCTGCGTCATCTCGCCCAGACGTCGCGATTCCGCCGAACGCAGCATCGGGCCGTCCAGCGTCCGCGCCTCTTCGACGCCGCGAAGCTGGCGGGTCATGCGGATGCCGCCATCCTGGGTCGGGCGGCCGGTCCACCCACGCTCATATTCCTCGGCCACGTCATCGAGACGCTGCGCGACCGCCGTCGCCACCCCTGCGGCGTCCTGATCGACGCGGCCCGGCACGAGAGCGCCGGCGATCGCTGCCTGTTCGGTGATATGGGGCGGGTAATGGGTCGGATAGGCGCGCAGGATGCGGCGCGCGGTCCGGGCTTCCTCGATGACGCGCAGCAGGTCGTTGCCGGTGATCGATTCACCCGATGCCAGCCGCAGCGCCGCGCCGTCCACCCCTTGCTGGATCAAATAATCCTCGAGCGCCGCCTCATTCTTGAGATAGACCTCGGACCGCCCGCGCCCGACCTTATACAGAGGCGGCTGCGCGATATAGAGATGCCCGTGCTCGATCAGCTCGGGCATCTGGCGGAAGAAGAAGGTCAGCAGCAGCGTGCGGATATGCGCGCCATCGACATCGGCGTCTGTCATGATGACGATCTTGTGATAGCGCAGTTTCGAAAGGTCGAACTCGTCCCGCCCGATCCCGGTGCCAAGCGCGGTGATCAGCGTGCCGACGGTTTCCGACGACAGCATCCGGTCGAAGCGCGCGCGTTCCACGTTCAGGATCTTGCCTCGCAGCGGCAGCACCGCCTGGTTCTTGCGCGAACGCCCCTGCTTGGCCGAGCCACCGGCCGAGTCACCCTCGACGATGAACAGCTCGGACAGGGCCGGGTCCTTTTCCTGACAATCGGCCAGCTTGCCGGGCAGGCTTGCGACATCCATCGCGGTCTTGCGGCGGGTCAGTTCGCGCGCCTTGCGCGCGGCCTCGCGCGCCAGCGCGGCCTCGATGATCTTGCCGACGATCTGCTTGGCCTCGTTCGGATTTTCCTCGAACCACTCGGCCAGTTTCTCGCCCACCAGACCCTCGACCGCCGGGCGCACCTCGGAGGAGACCAGCTTGTCCTTGGTCTGGCTGGAAAACTTCGGGTCCGGCACCTTGACCGACAGCACGCAGGTCAGCCCCTCGCGCGCATCGTCGCCGGTGAAATCCACCTTTTCGCGTCGGGCAATACCGCTATCCTGCGCATAGCGCGAGATCACCCGCGTCAGCGCCCCCCGGAAGCCCGCCAGATGGGTGCCGCCATCGCGCTGCGGAATGTTGTTGGTGAAGGGCAGCACGGTTTCGTGGTAGCTGTCATTCCACCACATCGCCACCTCGACGCCGATGCCGTTACGCTCGCCCTCAATGAAGATCGGCTCTTCCATGACCGCCGTTTTCGAGCGGTCGATGAACTTCACGAATTCGCGGACGCCGCCTTCATAGTAAAGCTCGGTCTTCAGCGGTTCTGCCGGGCGCTCATCCTCGAGGATGATGCGCACGCCGGAATTGAGGAAGGCGAGCTCGCGCAGCCGGTTTTCCAGCGTCTTGAAGCTGAAATCGAGATTGGAGAAAGTGCCGCTTTCGTCGTTTTCCTTGGACGAGGCAAGGAAACGCACCTCGGTCCCTTTCTGATCGGGTGCGTCGCCGACGACCTTCAGATGCTCGGCGGTTTCGCCCTTTTCGAAGCGCGCGACATGTTCCTTGCCGTTGCGCCAGATGCGTAGCTCCAGCCAGTCGGACAGCGCATTCACCACCGAAACCCCGACGCCGTGCAGACCGCCCGAGACCTTATAGCTGTTCTGGTCGAACTTCCCGCCTGCATGAAGCTGGGTCATGATGACCTCGGCCGCCGAGACGCCCTCGGTCTTGTGCATCTCGACCGGGATGCCGCGTCCGTTATCGCGCACCGAGACGCTGGAATCGGAATGGATTTTCACATGCACGTAATCGGCATGACCTGCCAGAGCCTCGTCGATGCCATTGTCGACGACTTCGTAAACCATGTGATGCAGGCCGCTGCCGTCATCGGTGTCGCCGATATACATGCCCGGGCGTTTCCGGACGGCTTCCAACCCCTTGAGAACCTTGATGGAATCGGCGCCGTATTCGGGCTGTTGCGAAGCGGTATCTGTCATGCCTGAATTTTCCTGTTATTCTGCCCAAGATATAGTCTTTCGCGGCGGCAAAGTCACGGCAAAGACACAGTATTTCGTGGTTTTCCGGCGGCGTCGCACGACCTGTTGCAACGTGGGTCCATAGCGTTCCAGACAGGCTTGATCGTATTTTGTCAGAGGTCGTCATGCGTTGGTTATTGCTCATATTCTGGATCGTTCTCATCATCGCCGTATTCTGGCTTTTGGGACGTCTGGTTTTTCCGATGCCCACCCGCGCCGATGAGGCGAAAGAAACCGCGACTCCTTTCGATCCCGAGACAACTTTCGGCCCCCGCGCACAGGAAGCGACGGCCGACCATCCGGGGCAAAGCGGCGTGGTCCCGCTGGCCGATGGGACACAGGCGCTTCAAAGCAGGATTGCGCTGGCCAACGGGGCCGAGCGCTCGCTGGATGTGATGTATTATATCTGGCACCAGGACGAATCCGGCATGATGCTGATGAGCGCGCTGCGCGATGCCGCCGAGCGCGGGGTCCGGGTGCGGCTTTTGCTGGACGATAATGGCATCGAGGGCTGGGACCCGATGCTGGCGGCGCTGAACGGCCTGCCGAATTTTTCGGTGAGGCTGTTCAACGCCTCTCCGATCCGCCGCCCGAAGCTGGCAGGCTTCGCCCTGCATCCGCTGCGCATGAACCGAAGGATGCACAACAAGGCCTTCATCGTCGACGGGGCGGCGGCCATCGTCGGTGGGCGCAATATCGGCAATGAATATTTCGCCGTGGGCGATGCGCCGGCCTATCTCGACCTCGATGTGCTCGGGGTCGGACAGGTCGTGCCGGACACTGCGGCGATCTTTGACGAATACTGGAACAGCGCGCCGGTGGTGGCGCTTGACAGGGTCGTGCCGGGACCCGGGGACATGGCCGCCTTCGACAAGGCGGTGAGCGAAGCGCGCAGCTCGGAAGCCGGTCGCGCCTTTGCCGAGACCGCGCGCACCCCGGCGGAACGAATGGCCGGGGGCGAAGCGCCGCAGATGGAATGGACCGAGGTCGATGTCGTGGCCGACGATCCCGCAAAAGGCATTGGCGAGGTCGAACGCGGCGAGCTGATGATCACCCGGCTCAGCGATATTCTGGGCAATGTGGACCGAAATCTCGACCTGATCTCGGCCTATTTCGTGCCGGGAAAGGAGGGCAGCCGTTTCTTCGCGGATCTCGCCGGCGCCGGTACCAAAGTTCGCATCCTGACAAACTCCTGGCGGGCGACCGATGTGCCGATGGTTCACGCAGGCTATGTCAAATACCGGCGCGAGTTGCTGGAAGCCGGTGTCGAGCTGTTCGAGTTGAAACCTCGCGAGGGTGCGCTGACCGGCAAGGCCGAGCTGGGTCCGATCGGTTCGTCCGGTGCGTCGCTTCATGCCAAGACATTTTCGGTGGATGATGCGCGGCTGTTTATCGGGTCGTTCAACTTCGACCCACGCTCTGCTTTGCTGAATTGCGAGATGGGGTTCCTGATCGACAGCCCCGGCATGGCGCAGACCGGGGCCGAGGCGATGACCGACCGGCTGGGGGGTCGCAGCTATCAGCCGATGCTGACCGAGAACGACAAGATGGTGTGGCGCGAGCCGCGGCAGGATGGCGGCGCGCGTCTGCTCGAAAGCGAGCCGGGTCTGGGTCTGCTGGACCGGGTTGCGGTCTATGTGCTGAACGTGCTGCCGATCGAGTGGCTGCTTTAGATCAGACGTCTTCGGCCTTGGACGCACCGGCCTCGCGCCGGACCGACAAGCGACGGGCGCGGTCGCCCAGATCGGCGAACAACTCTGCCCCGGTTCCGGTCAGCAGGCTCTGCGCACCGAGCGATGTGACCTGATCGTAAAGTGCTGCGCGGCGTCCTGCATCGAGATGCGCCGCCACCTCGTCAAGCAGCAGCACCACCGGCTGATCGGTCAGCGCGCGGGCATTGGCGAGGATCAGCGACAGCAGCAAAGCTTTCTGTTCGCCTGTCGAGGATAGCGCGGCGGGCATATCCTCCGCACCCCAGCTTGCGCCGAGATCGGCGCGATGCGGCCCGGTCAGGCTGCGCCCTGCGGCGATATCGCGCGGGCGCATCGCCTCCAACCGCCCTGCGATGTCTGCGCCATTCGGATCATCGGAGAAGCCCTCGCCCGGCAAAAGCCGCAGACGCGCGGCGGGAAAGCCGATTCCGTCATCCTGCGCCGCCATGATCGCGTCGATTGCGGCCAGCCTGTTGCGGGTGATGCGCCCGCCTGCCTCGCCCATCTGCGTCTCCAGCGCGCGATACCAACCGGGATCGGTGATCTGCTCGCGCAATAGCCGGTTCCGCTCGCGCATTGCCTTGTCATAGGCCAGCGTCGCCTCGGCGTGATCGGGATGAAAGCTCAGCGTGATGCGGTCGAGAAAGCGCCGGCGTCCTTCGGGAGCCTCGGTCCAGACGCGATCCATCGCAGGTGTCAGCCAGATCACCCGCATCAGCTTGCCAAGCGTCACCTGCGGGGAGGGTTTATCATCCAGAACGACTTCGCGCCGGGCACCGGGAAGCGCGGTGGTCTCGACCTGATGCTCGCCGATCCGCGCCCGGATCCGCCAGCCCGCGCCGACCCCCTGCCGCGCCTGATCGCCGGGGGCTGCGCCGCGCATGCCCCGACCCGGCGACAGCATCGACACCGCTTCCAGCACATTGGTCTTGCCCGAGCCATTCGGCCCGTAAAGCGCCACTGGCCGCGCATCGAGATCAAGTTCGAGGCGCGGCCAGGATCGGAATTGGGCAAGTGTCAGGCGGTGAAGCGTCACACGCGCATCGGCATGACGACATAGACGGCCGAAGGGTCGGTGCCCTCACGGATCAGCGCCGCATCGCCAGAGCCGTTGAACATGAAGACCGCATTCTCGCGGTCGATCTGGGCCGCGATTTCCTGAAGATATTTGGCGTTGAACCCGATCTCCAAAGCCTCGTCGCCATAGGCCACGGCGAGTTCTTCATCCGCGGTGCCGGAATCGGGCGCGTTGACCGACAGCACCACCCGATCCATGTCGAGCGCCAGCTTGACGGCGCGCGAACGTTCGCTGCTGACCGTCGCCACGCGATCCACCGCGCGGGCGAAGTCGCTCGCATCGACCTCCATCTTGCGGGCATTCCCCATCGGGATCACGCGTGTATAGTCAGGGAAGGTGCCGTCGATGACCTTCGAGGTGAGGGTAATGTTCGGCGTGGCGAAGCGGACCTTGGTCTCGCTGACAGAGACGGCGATCTGCGCCTCATCGTCTTCCAGAAGCTTGCGCAGCTCTGCCACGGTTTTCTTCGGCACGATCACGCCCGGCATATCCTCTGCCCCCTCGGGCAGTGGCGCGTCGATCCGGGCCAGGCGGTGGCCATCGGTCGCCACGCAGCGCAGCACCTTGCCTTCTTCCGAGTCGGTCACATGCATATAGACGCCGTTCAGGTAATAGCGGGTCTCTTCATTCGAAATGGCGAATTTCGACTTGTCGAAAAGCCGGCGCAGCATCGAAGCGGGGGCGGCAAAATTGGCGCTGTATTCAGAGCTTGCCATCACCGGGAAGTCCTCGGTCGGCAGCGTGGCAAGGCTGAAATTCGAACGGCCCGCCTGCACGGTCAGCCGCTCATTCGCGCTGTCCACGGCAATGCTGACAAGCGAGCCATCGGGCAGCTTGCGCGAAATCTCGTTCAGCATCTGCGCCGAAACGGTCGTCGCTCCGGGTCGCTCGACATGGGCCGGGGCGCGGTCGACAACTTCGGTGTCGAGATCGGTGGCGCGGAAGCTAACCCCATCGGGCGTTGCCTCAATCTGAACATTGGCGAGGATCGGGATGGTGTGGCGGCGTTCGACCACGGATTGCGCCTGCGCCACGGCTTTGACCAGATCGGCCCGTTCGATCGAGAATTTCATATCCTGTCCCCTGTCTCGCGCGCCGGATTGCACGCCTCATCCGGCGTGGTGGCCGGTCCGTGGAATGTCGATGGAAACGCGTCCGGAATCAAGCCTCAAGGGCGCGGCGCAGAAGCTGAACATCCTCGGCCAGACCGTGATCCTCGCCACAGAGTTCCTCGATCTTGCGCACCCCATGCATGATGGTGGTGTGATCGCGGCCGCCAAAGCGCCGTCCGATCTCGGGAAGGCTGCGCGTTGTCATCTGCTTGGCCAGATACATCGCCACCTGACGCGGCCGCGCGATGGTGCGCACGCGCTTCTGCCCGACAAGATCCGAGAGCTTGATATTGTAATGCTCGGCGACCTTGCGCTGGATGTCTTCGATGGACAGCTTGCGGTCCGATGCGCGCAGAATATCGGTCAGGCAGTCCTGGGTCAGCTCCATGTCGATCTCGCGCCCGACAAGCGAGGCGAAGGCAAAGAGCCGCTGCAACGCGCCTTCGAGCACCCGCACATTCGAGGTGATGCGATGAGCAAGGAATTCCAGCACACCCGGCGCGATCTGAAGACCCGAATACTGGGCGCGGAACGCATCGGCCTTGGATTGCAGAATGCCAAGGCGCAACTCGTAGTCGGTCGGATGCAGATCGACGACAAGCCCGCATTGCAGCCGCGACTTGATGCGGTCTTCCATGCCCTTGATCTCGCCCGGCGCGCGGTCGGCAGAAATCACGATCTGCTTGCCCTGATCGACGAGCGCGTTGAAGGTGTGGAAGAATTCCTCCTGCGTCGATTCCTTGCCGGCGATGAACTGGACATCATCCACCATCAGCACCTCGACATTGCGGAACATCTCTTTGAAATCCATGATCGTGCGCTCGCGCAGCGCCTGCACGAAACGATACATGAACTGTTCCGCCGACAGATAGAGCACCCGCGATTCCGGGCGACGGCTGCGGATCTCGGACGCGATGGCATGCATCAGATGCGTCTTGCCCAGACCGACACCACCATAAAGGAACAGCGGGTTGAAGGTCACAGGCCCGCCCTCGGCCACGCGCCGGGCGGCAGCATGGGCCAGCTCGTTCGGTTTGCCGACGACGAAATTCTCGAAGGTGAAACGCGAATCGAGCGGGGCAGAGATCTCGTGCTCGGCGCCGCGCTGAGCCTCGGCAGGGCGCTCGGTTTTGCGGCGCGCCGCAATGGAGGATGAGGGCTTACGTGCTGCGGTGACGCTGAATTTCAACCGCGAAACGGGGCTGCCGGCCTGGCTCAGAGCTTCGCGGATTGCCTCGGCGTAGTGGCGCTGCACCCAGTCCGAGATAAAGCGCGTCGGCGTCGCGATGCTGGCCTCGCCGGCATCGATCGAGGTCAGTTCGAGCGGCGCGATCCACGCCGTGTGATTATTGCTGCCAACCCTGTCACGCAAACTGTCACTGGCCCGATCCCATAGATCTTTCATTCTTGTCGTCTCGTTGTCTTGTCCCCGTTTCCCGCCGCTGGCGCGACGAGGCGGACCCACATAGCAATGGAGGACCGCGGGCGGGCTGGCGTCAGGCTGAATGCCCATGCCAGACCAGCCCCGGACAATGACACACTGACGGTGACGAGCGGGTGGCAGCCCTCTCGGTCTTGCAGTGTTCGACCGTTGGACGGTCTCGTCTATCGCATCTACTTATGCCCGGTGGCAGAACCGGATCGACGCGACTTCCC